>CAZHCK010000005.1:0-56677 GCA_964530915.1 uncultured Cloacibacterium sp.
CATATCTACTTTTCTCATAGAGATTTCCAAAAAAACGGGACAGCCACCCAAGCCTATCAAAACAGGTTTTGCGGATTATTCAAGAAATAGAATTAAAATAGAAAGAGCTACAAAAGAAATTCTTGAAAATATTAAACGAGAAATTGGCTCATTAGAAGAATATGCAGGAAGCCTGGGTGAAAAAGGAGAACTTAGATGCAAAACAAATTTAATGATTCAGAACGGTTCTTTTACTGACAGTAATTTTTCTCCAGTAAAAAATATTAAGAAGACTCCTCAAAAGCAGTTTGTCATTGCAATAATCTCAATTTCTAAGCATATTCATTCGAGTGAATTATTTTTAAAAATTTTAGAATTGAATGAAATTGAGGGAATAGAAACAATAAACTCATTAAGCGATTTATTACTTAAAAATAAACATTTCACACTTAATGGATTGCCATATAACCCATCAAATGGTGAGTCTTCTATGATTCTTCTTCATAAGGAATTAATAGAAGATAAAGACATCTATTTGATTGATGAACCAGAGAAAAGCTTGGGTAACGATTATATCAACGACGTAATAGTACCTCTGCTAAAAGAAAAAGCATTACTTGGTAAAAAAGTAATTATTGCTACACACGATGCAAATATCGCAGTTAGAACTTTACCTTATAATTCAATATACAGATTACATGATCAAGGACAATATTTTACTTTAACTGGTAATCCATTTTCTAATTCGTTAAAATGTATTTATGATTCAAGGCCTGAACTAAATTGGAAAGAAATAAGTATGAAAACATTAGAAGGTGGCAAAGAAGCCTTCGGAGAAAGAGGAAAAATATATGGAAACTAAAAGAGCAACTATCAAAAGAGAAGAAACCAATACTTATTTGGTTTTAGAAATTGGCGAAGCCCCGCTTCAAATAATACTCACTGATGACAATCCTAATAATGTCAAAATGGTATTTAATAGCTTATTGAAAGAATTAAAAAAAGGAGCAATTGAATTCAATCTTGCGGATGAAACTCAAGATTTATATCATAATATTTGTTCAGAATATCTTGTACAGTTGAACTCAGAACTTGGAACAATTTATGAAGAACTAGTTGATTATGAATTAGTAGCGGTAGAAGAACATTAAAAGTCATTGTACAAATGTATATTTTTAAAAATTACTTTGTGATTTTTGATTAGGAATTGACATCTTTATAATTAATAACTATCAAAAAAGCTAACTAATTTAATCTTTAGCACCACTTTAAACATTGCACATTTATTGCACGTAAAAACAAAAAACGCTGAAAATCAAATGATTAACAGCGTTTTAATGTACCCCAGACGGGACTTGAACCCGTACGTCCTTGCGGACACAGGATTTTAAGTCCTGCGTGTCTACCAGTTCCACCACCAGGGCAAAATGGAGAGCGAAAAACGGGATTCGAACCCGCGACCCCAACCTTGGCAAGGTTGTGCTCTACCAGCTGAGCTATTTTCGCATTTCTATTTCGTGTGCGGATGAAGGGACTCGAACCCCCACGCCTCACGGCACCAGATCCTAAGTCTGGCGTGGCTACCAATTACACCACATCCGCTAGTATTTAAAGAACTTTGTTCGTTTTTTGTGAGTGCAAATATAGAAACTTTTTCCTAATGTTCACAACTTTTTTTTGAAAAATTTTATTTTTTGAAAAAAAAACTTAGAAATTAGATTTTTGTTTCTCTTTTTATTACTTTTACAACTTTAAGATTAATAGATATGGAATTACAAGGAACGGTTAAGAAAATATTTGATACCCAGACTTTTGCAAGTGGTTTTCAAAAAAGAGAAATGGTTTTATTGACTCAGGAACAATATCCTCAGCCTATTTCAATAGAATTTTTATCAGATAAAATTAATTTATTAGATAATATTTCTGAAGGCGAAACTGTAAAATTAGGAATCAATATTAGAGGTAGAGAGTGGACTAACCCACAAGGTGAAGTAAAATATTTCAACTCTATTACAGCTTGGAGATTAGAAAAAGTAGCAGATAACGGTGCACAACCTACTTATGCTGCTCCATCTGCAGTGGCTACTCCAGCTACTACTAATGAAAATCCTTTCGCAGACGAAGGTGATGACGATTTACCTTTCTAAAATAATAGAAATTTTATACATTTGAAATCCTACTTTAATAAGTGGGATTTCGTTTTTAAAATAAGATATGTTTCTACTAGATTCCGAAGAAATTGCTTTTCCAGACCCTGCTTTGTATGATTTTGAAGGAGGATTGCTAGCAATGGGCGGAGATTTATCTCCAGAAAGAATCTGGTTTGCTTATCAGAACGGGATTTTCCCATGGTTTAATCCTGAAGACGATATTTTGTGGTGGTGTCCCGATCCTAGATTCGTATTGTTTCCAGAAGATTTGAAAATTTCTAAATCCATGAAAAAGATTCTGAGAGAGGAGAAATTTACTTTTACCGAAAACAAATGTTTCGATGAAGTGATGAAAAATTGCCAAGCCGCAGAAAGAAAAGGTCAAGACGGAACATGGATTACCGATGAAATGATAGAATCTTACAGCACTCTTCACCGATTTGGAAAAGCCAAAAGCATAGAAGTTTGGGAAAATGATGAATTAGTGGGAGGTTTATATGGTGTAGATTTAGGTCACATCTTCTGCGGAGAAAGCATGTTTGCCAAAGTGAGCAATGCGAGTAAAGCGGGTTTTATTTATTTTGTAGAAAAATATAAAAGTCAGTATCAGCTGATTGATTGCCAGGTTTATACTGAGCATTTAGCTTCTTTAGGTGCTAGAGAAATTTCTAAAAAGGAGTTTCTGAAAATTTTAAAACAAAGTTTCTCAGACGAGAACGAAAAAAAATAAAGAAATTGCGCCCCGAGTTGAGCGGAGCTCTTTTTAAAATTAACAAATTTTAAAAAAGCGAGAGCGGAACGAGGAAATTGGCGCCAAAAAAATTAAAAAAATATGAACCCTGAAAAAGAAAAATGGATTTTATTGGTATTGCTCTCTCTGATTTGGGGCTCTTCATTTATTTTGATAAAAAAATCGCTAGAACATTTTAATCCTTATCAAGTAGGAGCGCTTAGAGTTCTTATTTCTGGGGTTTTACTCTCGCCGATTGCTTTGTTAAACATCAAAAAATTTCCTAAATCACATCTAAAATGGTTGATTATAGCAGCACTTTGTGGAAATTTTATTCCCATGTTCTTATTCCCAATTGCGGAAACCAAAGTCAGCAGCAGTATTGCCGGAATTATCAATTCTACGATGCCACTTTTTGTGATTATAGTAGGTGCTGCATTTTGGAAAACCAAAACCACCCCTCGACAAATTTTGGGAATTGTCATCAGTTTTTTTGGGGTGATTTTATTAATGAATTCGGGACATGATAATAATACAGAACACTTATTTTACATCGGACTGTTGCTTTTTGCTGCTTTCTTATACGCTGTAAGCGTAACTACAGTTGGCGCAAAACTCACCCACATTCCCGCAAAACTTCTGTCCTCATTTGTATTTTTCTACGTTTTATTTTTACCATCTTTATTGGCTTTATATTTCTCAAATTTCTTCCACGAGTTTTCATTTACAAGAGAAAACATGATAGGATTAGGATTTGTGGCTACTTTATCCATCTTTGGAACTGGACTAGCCATGATGTTACAATATAGATTAATGAGCGTTTCTAATCCACTATTTGCGTCTACTGTCACTTTATTAATGCCAATTGTAGCGGTAGCTTGGGGAATAATTGACGGAGAAAGTTTTACTTTTTTACAAGGAATAGGCGGTGCAATTATTCTAGGAGGACTAATTTTTCTGAGAAAGAAAAAAAGCTAGCATTTTTACATAAAAAAACTGCATAACCCCTTAAGAAGCAATGCAGTTTGAAATAAATCTAATAAAAAGTAAAAATGAAAGGTGACAAAGATAAAATTTTTTTTCAATAAAATTCAAAAATGTTTGAAAATTTTTTATGATTTCCGTCATTTAGCTGATTGATAAGAATTAATTACCTTTGCAACATGTTAATTTCTGAATATATATCCAAAGATTTTCCCGCTTTTGAAGTTAATTCATCAGCAGAAGAAGCACTAGAAATAGCCTCGGAATTTGGTTTCACCCATGTTTTTGTGCAAAAAAACAATCTTTTTCTGGGAGGAATCTGCAAAGAATTTTTGGAAGAAAACCCTGATAAAAATTTAGAAGAACTCCTTATTCATATAGAGCGATTTGCTATTTTAGAAGGCGGAACCGTATTAGACACTGTAAAATTATTCTATACTTTTAACGCTAATATTATTCCCATCATCAATAAAAATGAAGAATATCTAGGATACATTGCTTACGATGATGTTTTTAATGAACTGTCGAAATATCCTTTATTTTCTGAAAACGGAGCGGTTTTAACGGTAGAAACCAACTTAAAATCGTTTTCGATGACCGAAATTGCCAAAATTGTAGAAAGCAACAATTCTAAATTTTACGGAGCGTTCATCAGTCATGTAAATGATGATGTAATACAAGTTACCATGAAAATTAATCATGATAATTTAAGTTCTATAGACGAAACCTTCGACCGGTTTGGTTATCACGTGGTTCATAAATTTTATAACGACGAAAAAGAAGACCTCATCAAAGACCGATATCAATATTTTCAAAAATATTTAGAATTTTAATGTATTTTTGAGTTTATAAAAAGATTTATTTTGAAAGCTGCCATTTATTCACAGAAAAAAGACTTAGATACATTTTTATACTTAAGTAAGTTTATTTCAGAACTTAACAAAAGAGGTGTAAAAGCTATTATATATGAACAGCTCTTCAAAGACTTAGAATTTTCTAAAGAGTTTTCCACTTTTTCTAACTACGAAGATGTAAAAGAAGAAAAAATAGATTTTTTCTTCAGTTTCGGTGGAGACGGAACCATTTTAAATGCCTTAAATTTTATCAAAGAATTAGAAATTCCTATCATCGGTGTAAACACAGGTAGATTAGGGTTTTTGGCAAGTTTTTCTAAAGAAGAAATCTTCAGTCACATAGACGAAATCATCACCAAAGAAATGAATTTGAGCAAAAGAAGCGTTTTGCACGTTACTTCTTCTGGTACTCCTATTGACTTTCCGTATGCACTAAATGACTTGAGTGTTTCTAGAAACGAAACCACTTCTATGATTACCATAGAAACGCACATTAATGAGCAATTTCTTACGTATTATTGGGGAGATGGTTTAATTATTTCTACACCTACTGGTTCTACAGCATACTCACTGAGTTGTGGTGGACCTATCATTTCACCAGGAAACGGAATTCTTTCACTTACGCCAATTGCGCCTCATAACCTTAACGTGAGACCTATTGTTTTAAGAGACGATATAGAAATTACCTTAAAAGTAGAAAGCAGAGTTCCACAATATTCTCTTTCTCTAGATTCTAGACTCTATCACATGAAAAATGATGATGTGATTACGGTAAAAAAAGCCGACTTCCAATTGATCTTAATGCACCCAAAAGATTTGAGTTTTTTCAAAACTTTAAGGCAGAAATTGCTGTGGGGCAAAGACAAAAGAAATTAGTATTAATAGCATAAAATTCACTAAATTTACATTTCGAAATTTACATTTAACAATCAATAATAAAACAAAAGAAAATGAGCAGAAAATTTCCGGCAGGTGTTGCCACAGGTTCATTAGTATCAGAAATTTTTGCACACGCAAAAGAAAATAATTACGCACTTCCTGCAGTAAACGTAGTAGGTTCTAGTAACATAAACGCTACTATGGAAACAGCAGTTAAATTAAACGCTCCAGTAATTATTCAGTTTTCAAACGGAGGAGCTGCATTTAACGCAGGAAAAAGCCTTAGTACTGAAAATCAAAAATCTGCAATCCTAGGAGGAATTGCAGGAGCTAGACATATTCATACCCTTGCAGAAGCTTATGGAGCTACCGTAATTCTTCACACAGACCACTGTGCTAAAAAATTACTTCCTTGGATTGATGGATTATTAGACGCAAGCGAAGAGCACTTCAAAGCTTATGGTAAGTCATTATTCTCTTCTCACATGCTAGATTTATCTGAAGAACCAATTGAAGAAAATTTAGACATTTCTGCTAAATATTTCGAAAGAATGGCTAAAATGGGCATGACTCTAGAAATAGAATTAGGAGTAACTGGTGGCGAAGAAGATGGTGTAGACAACTCAGATGTAGATTCTTCTAAATTGTACACTCAGCCAGACGAAGTAGCTTACGCTTACGAAAGATTAAAAGCGATTTCTCCAGAATTTACAATTGCTGCAGCTTTTGGTAACGTTCACGGTGTTTACAAACCAGGAAACGTGAAATTAACTCCGAAAATCTTAGACAATTCTCAAAAATATGTACAAGAAAAATTCGGAACTTCTGAAAAACCAGTAAATTTCGTATTCCACGGTGGTTCTGGTTCTACATTAGAAGAAATTAGAGAAGCGATTTCTTATGGTGTTATCAAAATGAATATCGATACAGACCTTCAGTTTGCTTACACAGAAGGAATTAGAGATTACATGAATTCTAATATTGAGTATTTAAGAACTCAAATTGGTAATCCAGAAGGTGAAGAAAAACCAAACAAAAAATTCTATGATCCAAGAGTTTGGATTAGAAAAGGGGAAGAAACTTTCGTTAATAGATTAGTAAAAGCCTTCGAAGATTTAAATAACGTAAATACATTAGGCTAAAATCAAAGATTTCACTAAATTCGAAACCTCAATTTTAACCTTAAATTAGATAACTATGGCTTTTGATTGGTTTAAAAGAAAGAAAAAAAATATTACCACAGGAACCGAAGAGAAAAAAGACGTTCCAAAAGGTCTTTGGCATCAAACTCCTTCTGGTAAGATTGTAGAACATGACGAGCTTAAGAGGAATAATTACGTTTCTCCAGAAGACGGTTTCCACGTAAGAATAGGAAGCGAAGAGTTCTACGATATACTTTTTGACGAAGGGAAATTCACAGAATTACATCCTGATGTAGAAAGTGTAGATATGCTTAAATTTAAAGATACAAAAGCATATACAGACCGATTAAAAGAAGTAAAATCTAAAACAAAACTTAAAGATTCCATCAGAAATGCAAGAGGAAGCGTAAATGGTGTAGACATGGTGATTTCTTGTATGGATTTTGCGTTCATCGGGGGGTCTTTAGGTTCTGTAATGGGCGAAAAAATCAGAAGAGCTGTAGATTATTGTATAGAACATCAACTTCCTTACATGATTATCTGCCAATCTGGTGGTGCTAGAATGCAAGAAGCGGCTTACTCTCTTATGCAATTAGCAAAAGTACAATCTAAGTTGGCTCAACTTTCTGATAAAAAATTGCCTTACATTGCTTATTTATGCGACCCTACTTTTGGTGGAATTACCGCATCTTTTGCAATGACTGCAGATGTAATCATGGCAGAACCTGGCGCTTTAATTGGTTTTGCAGGTCCTAGAGTAATTAGAGAAACCATCGGGAGAGATTTACCAGAAGGTTTCCAAACGTCTGAATTTATTCAGGAAAAAGGATTTGTAGATTTTATTGTAAAAAGAACTGAAATTAAAGAAACGGTTTCTAAAACAGTGAAACTATTGATGAATAAATAGTCCATTTATTCACTGAGATAATTTTAAATCGTAAAACTTAATTGTTTTACGATTTTTGTTTGAAACATTTTCAAAAAAACCCTTACTAATCATAGAAAAGCCCCTTAGAATGACTCCTAAACTTATTTTTAACGTCTTAAAAAGCTTAAGTTTAAATAACCTTTTGAAATTATTTTTTACAGGGTTTAGTCATCCTATTTTTTCTGTTCTTACTTTTTTTGCAACTTATAAAACGTACAGAATTTCTGAAAAATTATTTCCAAAAACCCATGGTTTGCATGGCGCAGGAAACGCTTTCAGACACGCACTTTGGAACAGTTTAATCATGATGTATTGTTGCAAGGTTTCTTCCCCGAAAAAAGCGCTGATTTGGGCTGAAAAAATCACACAAATGCACGAAGATTTATTTCCCAATGAACCTTTGCAGCGTAAAATGGATTTACATAATAATAAAGTGGGACGTGATTATTTTATACAATTATTACCTACCACTCACAGACAGTTTTTTGAAACCAGTTTTTTTGTAGAAAAACTGTTGGCACTAACTCAGGAGATTAAAACCATAAAAAGTGTAGACGAAACTTTCGGGTTTGAATTGATTATGATAGACGAAAAAAGAGAAACTTTAGCATAAGTTTCTCTTTTGTTTTATTAGGTTAAAGAATAAAAATTACATGAACTTTTCTCCTTTTTTAAAGTTTTTCAAATCTAAAACGTAGTCTTTAATCAACTGGTCATTACTAATTGGGCAAATCAGAAGAGCTTTTTCAGTATCTACCACGATATAGTTTTCTAAACCGTCAATAATAGCTGCTTTATTGTTGTTTCTTAGTCTTATGATGTTTCCTTTAGAATTATAAGTAAGAACGTGCTTAGATTTTACCGCATTATTGTTCTCATCTTTTTCAGCATTTTCGTAGACAGAAGTCCAAGTTCCTAAATCACTCCAGCCTAAGTCTGCGGGAATCACGTAAACGTTTTTCGCTTTTTCTAAAATTCCATTGTCTATAGAAATCTTTTCTACTTTTGGATAAATAGTTTCTATGCAAACAGATTCTTTATCATTATTATATTCGCAAGTGTCAAATTCATGCGTCATTTCTGGCAAAAACTCGTGAAAAGCCTTGTGAATAGATTTTACATTCCAAACAAAAATTCCTGCATTCCAAAGGAAATCTCCACTTTCTAAAAAAGCTTTGGCAATTTCTAAACTAGGTTTTTCGGTAAAAGTTTTTACTTTGAAAAATTCTTCCTCTTTTTTCTCGATAAACTGTATGTAACCATATCCAGTATCAGGACGAGTTGGTGTAATTCCTAGCGTGATAAGATATTCATGCTTACTTGCTAAATCAAAGGCTAATTCTACTTTTTCTAAAAAAGTTTTCTCCTTAATAATTAAATGGTCTGCTGGTAAAACAATTACGTTTGCATCTGGATCTCTATCTGCAATTTTATTAACCATGTAAATATTACACGCTGCTGTGTTCTTCATTACAGGTTCGCCAACAATATTTTCTAGAGGAATGTCCGGCAACTGATGATGAGATAATTCTACGTACTCTTGGTTGGTGATTACGTATATGTTTTCGGTAGGAACTATTTGCTTAATTCGGTCAAAAGTTTGCTGAATCATGGTTCTTCCTATTCCTAAAATATCTTGAAACTGCTTCGGAAATTTCTGAGTAGACATTGGCCAAAATCTGCTACCAATTCCACCTGCCATGATTACGCAATATTTATTTTTACTCATCTTCAGACTTCAATTTTTTAACTTGAGCAAGATTTCTAAAGTAATATTTCCTGCTGCTTTTAATATTTTTGCAAAGATAACGCTTTTTTGTTGTTTCTTCTATTACGAAAATCTCCTTCTTGTACTCGAACAACTCTCCTTTTTTTAGATTTTCTATAAAAGTTTGTTCATCATCTTCTTCTGGCACATGAAAATACTTCACTAAGTCTGGCGAAGCCATAAAATTAGCCTTTGGAGATTTTGAAAATTTCTGAATTATGGGACGTAAATCTTCTGCATAAACGGTCAAACTTTCCAGCAACATTTCTCTAAAAGTCTGCTTCCATTCTGCTCCATGAGGAGAAATTCTTCTGCCATATTTTTCAAAAGCAATCAAATGAGCCAATTCATGCGTAAGCACAAAGAAAAACAATTGCGGCTCTAGTGTTCCATTGACGGTAATTTGGTGAGATTTATCGGGCAATTTTCGGTAATCTCCTAGTTTGCTGTTTCTGTTTTTAGTAATTTTCAGATGACAAGGATAACTCCCAAACCAAATTTTGAGATAAGGAAGAGCATTCTCTGGCAAAAATTGTTCTAAAACGGAAACAGACATTTTAGTTACGAGTTACGAGATTCGAGTTCTGAGTTCTGAGTTCTGAGTTCTGATTTACAGACTGCAAAAATACTAATTTTACAAACATTCAAACCTCGTATCTCACAACACGTAACACGTATCACAACGAAAGTGGAATTCCTGCATAGAAATTCAAAAGTTTCGTGCTGAAAATAAAATTGTATTTCGCTTGAGAAACAGAACCTTGAGCATTGATGTAATTATTTCTTGCATTGTTCAAGTCATAAATGGTAGCTCTACCTGCTTCATAACTTTTCTCGGCAAACTCTAATGCTAACTTGGTCGATTTTTCGGCTTCTAAAGCAGCCAAATAGTTTTCGTAATTAGCATTTGCATCAAAATAAGCACGCTGCACATTTTGCTGAACTTCTACTTTTTGTTGTTCTAAAGTATTTTTAGCAATGCTTTCATAGATTTTAGCCTGTTCTACTTGTAATTTGGTAATCCCTTTGTTAAAGATTGGAATGTTTGCAGAAACGCCAACTTGTTGACCAAAATTATCTCCATATTGTTTAAAAAAACCATCATTACTTCTACTCAAAGAATCAAAATAATTGGTACCAATTCCCGCAGAAGCAGAAACGCTAGGATAAAAAGCTGTTTTTGCGATTTCGGTTTGTTTTTGAGCAGAAAGAATTCTGGTTTCAGCAGCTTTTACTTGCGGTTGATTTTCGAAGGCTTTTTCTACAATATTTTCTGTAGAATTAAGCGGTGCGTCTAATAAACTTGGCAAAGGAACTTCTTGCACATCAAAATTCTGATAATCTTTTAGTTGCAATAACATCGCTAATGAAAAAAGTGAACGCTGAATATCTATTTCAGCAGATTTTTGGCGCTGTTTTTCTCTTGCTAAACCTGCAGTTGCTTCTGCTTCTACCGTTTTTGGCGTGGTTCCTACTTCAGTAGTAATTTTAGCTCTGCTCAATACTTTTTCGGCATTTGCTACGGCTTCATCAGAGATTTTCTTTACTTCCTTATTCAATAAAACTTGTAAATATTGCTGTGCAATCTGGAGTGAAATATCATTTTTCACTCGTTCTGCATCTAACAAACTCGCTTCTAAATCATATTGAGATTTTTCAGCAGATTTCTGCAATCTTCCGTTATTGTACAATTGCATATTTGCACCTACCGAAGCACTGTTACTGAAATTATCATTTCTACCGATACTTCCTTGGAAACCTTGTGTAGTTCCAAAACTCATATTATTGTTAAAACTACCCGAAACAGAAGGTAATTTATCTCTTTTAGAAATTTCTAGATTTTTAGCCTGAATATCCGCATTATATTGATTGCTAATAACTTGTAAATTGTTTTTAACAGCATAATCTACACATTCTTGTAAACTCCATTTCTTCTGAGAAAACCCTAAAGAAAATGCTGATAGCAATACGAGTGAAAATATTTTTTTCATAGGATGAAAAGTTTCTTAATTAGACGATGAATGGAGTTTTTTGTTACAAAAAAAGAAGCGTTTTTGCTTCTTTATTTTTTCAATTTTCTAAAATATACAGTTATACCCATCATTGCATTGTCATACAAATAAGGTGAACTAGAAATTTCTCTTGGATGCCAATCTCTGTCTTTAAACCTTGTATATGTTAATATTTCATTTACAGATGTTGTTAATCTAATAGAAGGGCCAACTTGTTTATCTCCATTTTCGTTTGGTAACCATTTTACTCCCAAAAAAACTCCATTTTCCGGAAATGGAATCTTTAACTCATGAATGTCTATTACAACTTTACCTCTGCTTTTATTTTTTGGCGTATAAATAATTGGATTTTGATTTAACTTTTTTCCAGGTTTTCCGCTTACAGAATCTATTTCATATAAACTAACCTCCAAATTAGTTAGATTTTTATTATGATCTGTTTTATGTAGATTTATTGAAACATCGCCAATTATTCCTTTTTGGTTTGTACTATTTTTAAATTTTAGCGCGATTTCGTAAAATGTAACAACACTTAATCTAGAATTGGACTCTTGTTTTAAGCCAAAATCAATTTTTACTTTTTTATAATCTTTTTCAAATAATTTTACTTCATCAATTTCTTTTTCTGAAAACTCTTTCTCTTGAGCAAAATTGAAAACCGATACTAATAAAAATAAAATAGGAATTAGTTTTTTCATCTTTCTAGAAATTTCAATCTTCTACTTAAAACTTCTACCCAAAAAACAAATACGCCATTAAAATAGAAACCACAATTCCCACTAAATCTGCCAACAACATTGCGCCAACCGTATAACGAGTGTTCTTAATTCCTACCGCTCCGAAATACACTGCAATTACATAAAAAGTAGTATCGGAACTGCCTTGTAAAATTCCCGAAAGTCTCGCAGGGAAAGAATCTACCCCAAAAACATTCATCGTGTCTACCATCATTCCTCTTGCTCCAGAACCAGAAAGTGGCTTGATTAAAGCCGTTGGTAAACCGTCAACAAAACGGGTATCTAAATTGGCTATTTGTGCAAAATATTTCATTCCATCAATAATGACATCAAAAACTCCAGAAGTTCTCAAAAGAGAAATTGCAATCAGCATTCCTACCAAATACGGAATAATCTTTACGCAAACATTGAAACCTTCTTTTGCACCATCAATAAACGCATCAAAAACATTGATTTTTTTGTAAACAGCTCCTGCGATAATCGCAAAGAAAATCAACAAAATCATTCCATTGCTGATAAGTTTACTCACATCATCTAATTCTTCTTTGCTCAATCTTACTAAAAACCAAACCAACAATGCAATGAGTGCCGAAATTCCACCTACGAAAGCCAAAAGTGTAGGCTGAAAAAGATTGATTTTTTGTTTGATGGAAACAATAATCATCGCTGCCATGGTTGCACAGAAAGTAGCAATTAAAGTCGGCAAGAAAATATCAGTTGGCGTTGCAGAATTCATGGAAGCTCTAATCGCAATAATAGAAACAGGAATTAGCGTTAATCCACTTGCATGAAGACACAGAAACATAATTTGTGCATTAGAAGCTCTGTCTTTATCTGGATTTAAGGTTTGTAAACTTTCCATAGCTTTTAAACCAAAAGGCGTTGCAGCATTATCTAATCCTAATAAATTCGCCGCGAAATTGAGCGTCATGTGACCGAAAGAAGGATGATTTTTAGGAATTTCAGGAAACAGTTTCGAGAAAAACGGCTGTATTATCCTTGAAAGAAAATTAATTCCTCCTGCTTTTTCGGCGATGCTCATAAAACCCATAAAAAGCGTCATAATTCCGATTAAACCTAGGGAAATTTCTACCGCAGTTTTACTGGTAGAGATTACACCATCCGCTTTTTGAACTCTATAAACTGCCACTTGATTGGTAGAATCTTTTTTGTAATTAATTCTCGCAATTTCTGAGTCTGGATTTTCGGTTAAAGATTTCTGAATTTCCGCAGAAAGTTTTTGAACAGGAACTTTAGCAATCTGAACCGTGTCTCCACTTTTTCCTACCACCAAATCATTATAAATTGCTTTATAGTTGTCGCTAAACAAATATTTAATACTTGCCACTACGATGGCTACAATAATAAATGCGCTCCAAATTCTGCTTAAAACCATTTCCTTGAAAAATTTTGATAAAAGTAACATTTTTTGTTGGATGTTAGATGTTGGGTGATGGATGTTTTAACAAAAATATTCTCAAGTTTTTTTAACTCCTTGCATCCAGCTTCCATCATCTTACAATTCTCAACCTTTCAAAAATCATGTTACAAAATTTACATTGTATTAAAAACTTTTGTAATTTTAGTATCCTAAATTTTTACATTCAAAGTGCCTTTTAAGACATTCTTGATTTTAAAAATTTTCGCCTTATAAGGAATTGCAGTGTGCATTCCGTCTGAATTTTAGTAAATCAGATGTGATAGATGAAAATAATTTTAAAACTCAAAAGATATGAGCACTAACACTAAAGACCTCCGTAACGTAGTTTTACTCGGGCATTCAGGAAGCGGTAAAACTACATTTATAGAAACCATGCTCTACGAAGGTGGAGCTATCAAAAGAAGAGGAACTGTAGAACAACACAACACCGTTTCCGACAATACCGACCTAGAACACGAACGCGAAAACACGATTTTCTCACATCAAATGTTCGTGAATTGGAAAAAAAATAAAATCAACATTTTAGATACCCCTGGTTTTGACGATTTCGTAGGTGAAGTAATTGCCAACTTAAAAGTAGCAGATACTGCACTTATTATGGTAAATGCTTCTGTTGGTGTAGAAGTAGGTACTGAATTGGTTTGGGAATATGTAGAAGATTATCAAACACCTTCTATTTTCGTAATTAATCAGATGGATCATCAAAAAGCTGATTACGATGCTGCTTTAGAACAACTTAAAAATAGATTTGGAAGCAAAGTTATTCCTATTCAATATCCACTTAATTCTGGTGAAGGATTTAACCAAATTGTGGATGCCTTGAGAATGGTAATGTATGAGTTTCCAGCAACTGGTGGAAAACCAGAGAAAAAACCAATCCCTGAATCTGAAATGGCAAGAGCCAATGAAATGCACAATGCATTGGTAGAAATGGCCGCCGAAAACGAAGAAGGATTAATGGAAAAATATTTCGAAGAAGGTAATCTTTCTGAAGAAGAATTGGCACAAGGTTTAATGATTGGTCTAGCAAAACACGATTTCTTCCCAGTATTTGTAGCATCTGGTGCTAAAGATATGGGCTCTGGTAGAATTATGGGCTTTATAGATGATATCGCTCCATCTCCAGCTGATCGTTTTGGTAGCAAACTAGAAAATGGCGAAGTTTTAGCTTGTAATGCTGCAGACAAAACCACTATTTTCATTTACAAAACTCAATCTGAACCGCAAGTTGGCGTAGTTTCTTATTTCAAAGTATTCTCTGGCGAAATAAAACCAGGTGATGAACTGATTAATGCCAATAATGGTGAACTTGAAAGAATTTCTCAAATTTTCGTAGCAGAAGGAAAAGAGAGAACCGCCGTAGATAAATTAGTTGCGGGTGACTTAGGCGTTACCGTAAAACTTAAAAACGGACATTCTAACAATACTCTCAATACAAAAGGTGTTGATAGAAAAATAGAACCTATGAAATTCCCAGAAAGCAGACTTAGAAAAGCTGTTTTCGTAGAAAATACAGCAGAAACCGAAAAACTTTTTGCTGCACTTAATAAACTTAAAGAAGAAGATCCTACATTAAAAGTAGAGATAGACCATGATACCCACGAAGCGATTTTAGGAGGACAAGGTCAGTTGCACCTAGACTTGGTAAAATATCGTCTCGAAAAAGATTTCGGGGTGAAAATGGAAATGAAAAATCCTAAAATTTCTTACCGCGAAACCATTACTGGAAAAGCAGAAGCAGACTACAGACACAAAAAACAATCTGGTGGTGCTGGTCAGTTCGGTGAAATTCACATGAGAGTAGAAAACTACTACGAAGGAATGCCAGAACCAGAAGGCGTAAACATTAGAAGCAAAGAATTCGAAGATTTACCATGGGGCGGAAAATTTGCATTCTACTGGTGTATCGTAGGTGGAGCGATAGATTCTCGATACATCGGCGCGATTAAAAAAGGAATTATGCAACAGTTAAAAGAAGGTCCATTAACTGGTTCACATTGCCAAAACATCAGAGTTTCTGTATATGACGGAAAAATGCACAGTGTAGACTCTAATGATATTTCTTTCCAATTGGCAGCTTCTGGCGCGTTTAAAGAAGCGTTCCACAATGCGCATCCTCAATTGCTAGAACCTATGTATCATGTAGAAATTCTAGTTCCAGACGAATGTACTGGTGATGTAATGGGAGATTTACAAACCAGACGTGCGATGATTTCTGGAATGGATACCGAAGGTCATTATCAAAAAATTATGGCTGAAGTTCCATTGGCTGAAATGAACGATTACGGTTCTACATTACGTTCATTAACAGGTGGTAGAGCAAAATTCTCTATGAAATTTAACGACTACCAATTGGTTCCTGCCAATGTACAACAAGAACTCGTGAAAAAACATGCTGCTGAAAAAGTAGAAGCATAGTTTTTCTAATATAATTTCGAAGAAAACCTCAACGCAAGTTGGGGTTTTTTGTTTTGAAATTTTAAATAATTGGAAGAATATTAAAATTTTCAAAACTTTCGTATATTTGATTATACAACATTTTATGAAAATCTTACTTCAAATAACATTAATGACCCTTTTATTAATTTTTTCAAGTTGCTCTAAACTTGAGAAAAATAATAAACAAAAAGAAATATTATTAACCTCAACGCAAAATTTTAACGATATCAGCGAAGTTAAAAGAACATTAATAATATTTTCTGATAGCACTTATACATTTACAGAAAATGTAATAGCGCCAAATCATAGTAAGAATGAAACTTTTGAAGGACTAGTAAAAATAAATAAGGATTCAATTAAATTTCATCCTTTTAAACTTGATTTTAATAACGCAGAAACAGCAGTTTTGAAAAATGGATTTATTGAGTTTATTGATGGTGAAAACCCAGATAGAATGAAAATTGAGAAAACAACATTACCTGTTAAAAATAATCTTAACCTGGATAAATTTCCCAACTATGCTGTTTTCACGTTTAATAAGAATTTTGACAATGGTGAATGGCAACAAGATTACTCAAATTACGATTTAAACACTCGAGAATTATCAGTGATAGATCAAATTTTTCAAAAGGAATTTCTCAAAAATAAAAAATTAAGAAATTTCGATGAATACCTAAAACAGATTGTTGCAGTGAAAAACAATAGAAATGAAATACTAATTCAAGCGCATTTCTTTTGTAAGACTTCCTTTTTATTAGAAAGCTATCAATATTATGAATCAAATATGCACGATGGTGGCAATTGTAATGTTTATTTGGAATTTAATCTGACAACCAGACAATTCAATTTTATAAACATTGCAGGAATGGCGTAAAGAAAACTGAGGCTTCCCCTCAAAATCTGAAATAAAAATAAACAAAACCTCAACCAAAAATTGAGGTTTTTTCATTTCAAAAAAATCCTTACTTTTACTTTTGTAAAAAACTAATAACCAAAATGCTAGTAAAGATTTTCGGGAGCGCTATTCATGGCGTTTCGGCGCAAACCATCACTATAGAAGTTAATGTAGACACAGGCGGAGTAGGCTATCATCTTGTAGGCTTACCAGACAATGCCATTAAAGAAAGTAGCTATAGAATTAATGCCGCACTCAAAAATGTAGGCTACAAAATTCCGGGTAAGAAAATCACCATCAACATGGCTCCTGCAGATTTGCGCAAAGAAGGTTCTGCGTATGATTTAAGCATTGCTATTGGGATTTTAGCCGCTTCAGACTTAATAAAAGCCGAAAATTTAGAAAAATATATCATCATGGGCGAACTTTCCCTTGACGGAGGTTTGCAACCGATAAAAGGCGTTCTGCCGATTGCGATAAAAGCTAGAGAAGAAGGTTTCAAAGGCATTATTTTACCCAAACAAAATGTAAGAGAAGCCGCAATTGTGAATAATCTGGAAGTTTATGGCGTAGAAAACATCAAACAAGTTATTGATTTCTTTAACGAAGATATTCCGCTGGAAAGAACTGAATTTGACACCCGAAAAGAATTTCAAGAAAAAATAGACCATTTTCCTTTTGATTTTTCTGAAGTGAAAGGTCAAGAAACCGCAAAACGCGCCATGGAAGTTGCTGCAGCTGGTGGTCATAACATTATTCTCATCGGTCCTCCCGGAAGTGGAAAAACCATGCTTGCTGTTAATTCTAAAACAAAATGATAATTCACAATCTAAAATGATAAAATAATAATTGAACTCTTTAATAGATTTAATCTTTATGTTTAATTTTATACTTTAAAATTTAATAGAATATATTTTTAATTACTTAGATGAATAAGAAAAAAAAAATCGATAGGATTGCAGAGTTGTTTAGTAGATTTCGAGCAGAGATAGAAATTCTTAATAGTTTAAATCTATATGATATAAATATACATGCAGAAAACGTAATAATACCAATTTTAAATAAAATTTATGGTCTTAATTTTATTAATGCAAATTTTTTTGAGAAGAACGCTTCAGCAATAGATCTAATTGATGTTGAAAATCGCATAGTCATTCAAGTCACTTCTACAGCAACAGGTGAAAAAATAAAACATACAATAGAACAATATATAAAATCTGAAAAGTATAAAGAGTTTGATACATTATATATATATATAATTACAGCTAAACAAAATAAATATTCTGATGAAAGTTTTAATAAGATTATAGGAGATTTATTTAGCTTTTCTTCATCAGAAAATATTCTTGATTATAGTAATTTAATTAAAGAAGTTAATTCTTGGATTGCATTGCCAAAAATTCAAGAGTTTTTGAATCTTTTAGAAACGGAATTTTCGGAAGAAAAAATTGAGCAAAGAAAATTTTATGTTGAAAATAAGGATATTTTAGTATCGGAAATATTACATCCTAATATTTTACAAATTTTTTTACCAAATAAAATCTATATTGGTAAACTTGGAATTGATAGAGATGAGATAATATCAAGGTCATGGGAAACAGAATGGAAATTAAAAAAGAAATGTTCGGAATTAGCTCTGGTAAAAAGAACAATGGATTTTTTGAAAATACCTATTGTTAATGATTGGTTTGTATTTGAGAATAGTTTGATTTCATTTAAACCTTTAGATGACAGAACTGAACCGCTCAATAAACTTTTAGAGCCTGGTACTATTGAAAGTTTCAATGTAGACGATTTTTACCATAATAGTTTTAAGTATGAAAATGCTATTTTAAACTTGATAGATAGGTGTATACAAGAACTTCTTTTCTTTAAGGATATACAATGGGTTGCAAAAGAAAAATTTTTCAGGTTTAAACCTCCAAAAGCATTAGGTGAAAGAAAAATCACTTGGAAAAATAAGAAGACAGCGACTCGTACGGTAGTAAAAGAAAATTGGAATAATGAGAGAAATCAAATAATCAATTTTCAACAATTATCTTTTAAAACACAGTCTTTTAGGTCTGATGAAGGGTGGTATATTGCAATTACACCAAGTTGGAGCTATACTTATAATGGATATATTTCTCATAAACAAGAAAGCTCCCTTATTACCTCAAAAAAAAAGCTAGAAACTAACAACGCTGTTTATCAGCATTTTATGTTTATTGCATATTGTTTTAATAATAAGCTTTCAGAAGAGGAAAAAGATTATTCTTTAATTAAATTCTCAAATCCTTATAACTTAACACTAAATTATAAATTAGAGTATGGAAATTAAGCTTCTAAAAGAACCAATATTACAATTTAATAGAGGAGAACATATATGCCCAAGAGCAGGTATTTATAATTATGATGTTTCTGATATTAATAATGTTCGACCAGAATCGATTGCGGTAGGATTTGTAGGATTGAGTGATAGTATAGGAAAAGTTTTAAATTGGATTAAACAATGTAAAACTCATATTAAAGGGAAAAAAAGTAACCTAACAAATTTATTTACAAACTTTCCAGGTTTCAATAAGAATTTGGCATTCAAGAGCGAAATTGTTTATGACGAGTCTTATATTCGTAAAATCAACAATTCCGTTTTTGAAGATTTAAAGAAAAGCGCAAATGATGTTGACGATTTGATTATAAAAAGTATTGATCTTTACTTATCGGAAATAAAGTTTTTGGCAAAAAACAAGAAGCCAGATGTAATATTATGTGTTTTAGACGAATCCTTTACAAAAATGGTTTTTGGTACTACAACGACTGATTTTATTGATGATAGCCTGTTGGAAGATGATTCATCAATAGAAATAGAAATCAATTTTAGGAGATTGTTAAAGGCAAGAGCAATGGAATATAACATACCTATACAGATTGTTAGAGATAGAATTGCAACGCCAAATTCTGAAATGCAAGATGAAGCTACTATAGCATGGAATTTTTTTACTGCATTATATTATAAGGCTGCAGGTACTCCCTGGCTATTAAAAAAAGATACTAGTAATATAACTTGTTTTGCAGGTATTAGTTTTTATAAAAGTAGAGATAAAAAAACTACTCAAACTAGTGTTACACAAATATTTAATGAAAACGGAAATGGTGTTATACTTAGAGGTACACCTGTACAGGAGAGTAAAAAAGATAAGCAACCACATTTAACAGAGCAACAGGCTTATGATTTATTATTTAATTCGTTAAAAGAATACTATGAAGCAATAAAAATTTTCCCGCAAAGGTTGGTCATTCATAAAAGCTCTAATTATTCCGAAGAAGAAATTGCTGGATTCAAACGTGTTGCAAAAAAAATGAATATTAATTCTATGGATTTAGTGACAATTATGCCCACAAATTTTAGATTATATAGAGAAGGCGACTACCCGCCATTCCGAGGAACTTTACTGAGTTTGGATAAGCAACGACATTTTTTATATACGAGAGGATTCGTAGATTATTATAATACATATCCTGGTCGTTACATTCCTACTCCAATAGAAGTTAGATTATTTTCTTACGATGAGTCTCCAGAAAAAATATGTGAGGAAATTCTTTATCTTACAAAAATGAATTGGAATAATACACAATTTGACCGTAAGTTTCCAATAACAATAGACTGTAGTAGGAATGTAGGAGAAATTTTAAAATACCTAGATGAGAACCAAGAACCACAAATAAAATATAGTTTTTATATGTAATTAATATTTGTTTTTTTCAATTCTATAAAAAGTAGTTTTACTTATTCCCGACTGCTTACAAGCTTTATTAATTGGAACACTCTTATTATCATAACAATGCTATATTGGTGCTTTTCTAAAGATAAAGCAGTCGCTTCCCTTTGGTCTCTCTAATAGTTTTTTTCTTTTCCAAGCACCTTTCTAATCCAACTTTTGTTCTTGCACTAATTAAATTTCTTTCAAACTCCGCAACAGCACCAAAAATTTGGATAATAAATTTTCTATTCGCGGATGTGGTATCAAAATCATAAATTTTATTTTAAAAAAGGTTTATTTACAAAACTATTAAATAAAACGAAATGAAATTTTATATTCTTTGTACTGTTTTAAAAACGAGTATTTTATTAAACTATATTCTAATTTCAAAAAATCTCTTCTGCCAAATAATTCCCATTATTTTTTAAGTTTGTTTAAGCGTATTCAAATTTATCCAAAGAAATATTTAAAGATTTCCATTCTTTTTCTGCTTTACGCAAGCTATAAGTAGATTGTAGGTTAACCCACAAAATTGCAGTCCCACCAAATACTTTGGATATACGAATTGCTATTTGCGGAGTAATTGCACTCTTTCCATTGATAATTTTAGAAAGATTTGAACGACTAATTCCAAGCAAAGACGCTGTTCCTGTAATCGTTAAATTATTTGGTTCAATGATATCATAAAAAAGAATTTCTCCTGCGTGGGTATTGTGCTCTATTGCACGAACAATAGGTTTCATATAATTTATTTTTTAGTGAGTACTTTGATTAGTTCAAAACAGCTCATAAGCAATAGCAATCATTAAGTTTGATAAAAGACTTTTATCAAC
Source organism: uncultured Cloacibacterium sp. (assembly GCA_964530915.1). Classification (GTDB taxonomy): domain Bacteria; phylum Bacteroidota; class Bacteroidia; order Flavobacteriales; family Weeksellaceae; genus Cloacibacterium. The sequence goes on from CAZHCK010000005.1 coordinate 21,512, forward strand.
GTCAAATAAACTCGTGCTTAAAAAATGAACTGTTTTTTCTAATTTTATTGCTATGCAATACTAAAAATATTTATCCATTGCGACTTAATTACAATGGATAAATACAATTAATGACCATATAGTAATATGTCAGATATTATATACCTTAATTTATCTTTCAAATCATATTCAATTTCTAATTCCTCAGCCTTCTCACACATTTTTATAAGTTTTGCGAAACTAGAAATCTCATTGTCTATTTTACGATTAAAAATATCCGACAGTTTCTTTATGTTTTTTAAGACACTTCTTGGACTATTAATTTTAGATAAAATTTTTACCCTTAACTCATCTGGAGTTTTAATTGATTTAATAGAATTTAATTCATTTATAAACTCATCACTAGTATTTAGAACATCGTCTAAATTAACAAAAATAGGGAAAACATTATCAGGCTTTGTGGTATGAGGTATTATTTCTTTATTTTTTTCAAATTCAGATTTTCTTCTGTAAATAAAAAAACCTTTATCTGTCCTTCCTACACTAAGAATATTAGAGAAACTTAAAGATCCTTGCCCTAAATCATTTGTAGAAATCTTAATAGCTGTTGATACACTTCCAAAAGAACCTGCATCTTTCAAAAATTTTTCAGAAACTATTAAATCAAGTTTAGATTCATTTAAAGCTGCACTTCTAATAACATACTCCACTCCCTTTTTATTTTTCATATTTTGATGTAGAACAAGCATACTAATTACAAAAGTAAAATCTACTCCATACTCAAAATACTTATTTATAGATGTAATCCCTCTTAAATAGACTTTATCTTTATACTCTACAAGTCTATAGCTTTTAGGCTTAATTCTAGGATTTGACTTAGCTTTCTCTTTAAAATATTGTATATTATATTGTGCTAACCCAGCCTCCTTAATCTTAAAGAGATTATTTGCATACTTAGTCATCTCATAGCTATCTAAAAAAGTGTTTTTCGAATCATAAATAGCTATAGTCTGCAAATTATTTTTGACTTCATCAATTTGGATATATTCCTCAAAGTTGAAAATTATATTCTTTGTTATTTCTCCATCAATAATTTCCTCTTTTTCAAATACATCTATATCCTTTACTTGAGCATAAATAAAGAATCGCTTATAATAGTCATTGTAATATCTAATCCTATTGAAAATAGTATCTATGAAGTCAATACATATTATTTCATCCTTAATCTCATCAATTTTAAATGCTTCATAAATTTCATCTCTGTACTCATGAGAATCAATTAATTCACATAACCTACTTACTCTAAGCTTACCCGTACTTTGTTCAGGGTTTAGCAAAACTGTTTTTTGAAAAAAATCTTCTTTCATAAATTTAATTGTTTTCTTTTCTTACTCCCTTAAATGGCTTCGGACTTGAAGTTTTTACATTAATAAACCTTCCAGTATTAACATCTCTTTTTACCCATAGTCCAGTTTTGGGGTTTTGTACTTGTGAACGGTGCCTTACCGCTCCTTTTCGACTTCCGTCTTTAGGTGCATTTGTTGCCATAAATTAAAAATTAATTGTTTGTAATTATTATAAATCAGCAACTTAAAAAGAAAAACAATCTGTTTTTTATGAAAAATCTTGGAAAAAAGTATAATTATTTTTACCTTTGAGGTCTGAAATCAAGAAGATAAAAAATAATTTTTCTTCAATACAAGCCTAATCATAAGATTCAGGCTTTTCTTTTTTTGTTACTTTAGTTTGTCATTATATTATTCATTATATATTCTAAATAATTTATCTGTTCTGAGTTTGCATTTATATTTTTTAAAGCTTCAGAAGGTTTACAAACCACAACGCCATTCTCTAAAGCAAATTTTCTAACATGCTCACACCTTGAAATTAAAGGTAAATTAAATTTTTTCGCACAATATACAGATGAAATGTCAGTCATTGTGATTGTTGGATTTTCTTTATATGTATTATTATAAAATTTATAAAAATCATTTGATAAGTCAAAAATTGTTAAATCACCCCTTTCTTCCAATTCCTTTATAACAAGCTTTTCCGTCGGCTCCATAAAACGTTCGGTTAAATAGAGCTGAGTAATACCCAAAACACCTCCTTTAATAAGATGCAGTGAACGCATTGGCATTATAAGTTCTATATCATTTAGAATTATCATTTCAACTCAAATTCAGTATTAAAAGATTCTCTACTTAACGAGCTAATTGTCATTCCTGATAATTGGCTTGCCATACTTTTACTAAAGAGTTTCTCGTTCAATCCTTTTGCAAGTAAATAATTAAATCTACTCGCTCTTTCCGTTCCCTCGTAATGAATATCTTTATCTTTCCAGGAATCATAAATCTCCTTCCATTCTTGGTATTTCCCCCATTCAATCAAGTCTAAACTTAGCATTCTTATTAGAATCGCAAATATAGAAATACCATATTGACTCTTTATTCTTTTAAGCTCTTCAAGGGTAACACTAGATTTATCACCTATATAATTCATAAGAGCATCGTGAGGCAATAACATCGCACCCGCAAAATGATCACAAAAACGCTCAATTTTATCCCATTCTTCATTGTTTTCAAATCTCAAAAGAAGATGAGCTAACTCATGAAGTAGTGTAAACCTCCTTCTTGGAACATCCGCATTCTTTATATTAATTACGATTATTGGTGTATTTTTTTCCCAACAAGAAAACCCTGCAAAACTCTCATCCTCGTTTACTTCAAAAATTTTAATTCCAAAATCTTCTAAAAAGCTAACTAAATTATAAATTGGAGTAGACTCAAATTTCCATTTTTTTCTCAAAATTTTAGCAGCTTCTTCAACTTGCTTTTTATTCTTTACTATATCAAAATTTTTAAGCGGATTTTGAAATAATATATTAGCATTTACAAGCTTCTCAATTTTACAATATGAACTATAGTCTTTATGTAATTCTCCTAAAATTTTACGCTCAAAGAAGTTTCTATCAAAACTAATTTTAAAACCCTCTCTAAACTCAATGTTTCTTAAAGTAAACTCTTCAGATCCATAAGTTGTTCCATCTAGTATTTCAGGAATACTAACGCCTAACGCTCCCGATAACTTAACTAACTGAGATGAACGAATCTCTCTTTGTCCTTCTTCAAATTTTTGAATATATGACTTTGAAAAATCAGAACGGATAGCAAGATCTTCTTGTGATAATCCCTTTTTTATTCGCAGTTCTCTTATTCTCTCACCGATATTCATACTTAAATTTTTTACAAAGTTATAAAAACAACACACAATAAACAAATTTTTAAGTAAAAAAAATAAAATTTGTGTGTTAAAAATGGAAGTTTTATTTTTGAAAATTCAATCGCAATAGTATTTTAAAAATATTATCTAAATTTCAATCATCAAATTGATTAATTTTAAATGAAATAATATTTCATCATGGTTTTAAAAAAAATAAAATCCCAATCAAAAATAGGTGAATACTGGCTTCTCCTTAATTTCGGAGAAATTTTTTTAGAAAATGAAATTTTCTACAGGGAGATTTGTTTTATTAAGGTTAGCCTCGATGACTTTTTCGACTCAAAAAAATGGTTTCCAGAATGCATAATAACGGAAAGAGTTGTGGAGAATATTATTAACAACTTTAAACTTGCAGACATTTATGATTATAATGGTGAATTTGTTCGTAACTTGGACATAGAATACAAAGGACTTGAAAAAAAAGAAGTTATTATTTCAAATAAAATTAATTTTAAAATAAACCAGGGATATGATTTTTTTAAAAAAACTGTTTTAGAAGGATCTATAAAGAATCTTTATTTTTTCAAATGTCAAAATACTTTTATCTCATTAAGCTTAATCTTTTTACGGTACTACTATTACTCTTCAAAAATTATAAATATAATTACAGACTTTGAAAAACTTAATCTAGGTTTTAAAGACAGAAATTTTGAAGAGTGTAATTTCGTATATGACAATACTTTAGGCATAGGAAATATGGAAGCAAAACTAATCGGGAAGTACTGGTTTACAAACCCAGACGAACTAAAAACTGGGTTGAACATCTTAAAGAATTCTATAAATCATTTTTATAATAACTTAATGAAACAAAAGGAAACAGGCAAAAAACTAAAGAGCGAGATCCCTTTTAAGCTTCCTTTTAATTTTCCTTTAAAATGTACTCTATTATGTCTAAAAATAGATAACAACAAGTTTTTTGCTCTTCGAATAATTGATGAAAAACCAATTAGAGAAGAGTTCTCATTTTATGTAAATAGCAGAGACATTACACCAATTGCAGAGTGTGATACTCGTAAAGCTAATAATGCTAAAGAAGATAAAGAATATAACCCTATTATCATAAATGACACACAAGAAACGCCCAATTTTTTTTCTAATGAAATTTGTAAACCTACAAATCCAAGCTTAGGAATTAAGGATTTAGAAGTGGTTAATGATGTATTCTCACTATCTCCAAACTTTAATACAACTAAAAAAATTGAAAAAAAACACAATTATAAGCCAAGAAAAAAAATTATAAAAGATGTTGATGGACATGGTATTATTAGTAATGAAAACTCATCAGACAATATACGTGGTGTTAATTATTCTTCTGTAAAAAACATTAATTCATCGGACTTTTTTTCTAATATATTGGAATATTTAGCACTAAAAGGCTTAAGAATTGAATATGCAACAATAAATGATTCTTCAGATAATAAGTTTTCTAATTTCATTCCCAAAAATGCAAAAGTTTCATATTTGATAATAGCTATTGTTCAAACAAAAGAAGGTGAGTTTTGTGTTTTTGAGACTGGTTTAAATATGAGTATTGGAATTGTAAAAAATATTTCAAATATACCCATACAGAAAAATAACGATATGCGTCTAACTGAATTTGTCAAGTTTCTTGACAACGAAAAAATAAAATTTAGGTGGAGCTCAATTTATTATAATTCAAAAGCACTAACTAAAAACTTTTCTTCAAAGATGCATAATTTTGAATATATTAAACAACAATATTTTTTAGAAATTATTCAGCCCGTTGATCATAGGTACAACTTATCTGAAAAAGACACTTTAGAAAGAATTGGTGATACAATTTTTAAAAAAATTAATAGATAATATTTTTTTCAAACCAATATGGTAAGCCATTTTTTTCAGAACTGATATATGATTTTGCGATTCTTTTTTCATTAAGTAATTTAAAAAAATGCTCCTTGTGTGTGTGGAGCAAATTAAAAACAAATGGGAGCGTTTGGGCTCTAATGGGTACCTCCCAAAAAGATATATTTTCATCAATAATATTAAAGCTCTCATAATAGTTGAGCTCAATGAATTTTTTAAAAACTCCCTTATGTGAATTACTTCTTAAAAGTGATGAAAGAATTAAAAGAATTTTAATAAAAAGAAACGAATAATTGCTTTCAATGTTATATCCTTTTCTAATTGTCATATTCATGTATTTCTGATATTCAATATGATTCTCATCTATAACATTCAGATTACTTTGATTAATATCTTTAAAACTTATTAAACAATTATAGCAAATATTTAGTGGCTGAAAGCCATTTATTGGGAGATGAGTATTGCCTCCCTTATTTATTTTGAAAAAATGGATAGGAGCATTACAGTTAGGGCACTTATCTATAAGATATTCTTGGCATTCAACACATAAAATAGATGTTATTAATCTCCATTGTTTTTTAAAATATTTTTTCTTGTTAAGACAACTTACACATACTTGTGCCCCATATCTATACTTCGCTCTATTAACAGTACCTAAAGGCAATATATTAAGTGTTAGTGTTTTTGAATTGATTCTTTCAAAAGCAAAACCTTCATAAGATTTTAAAAATAAATTATTAATCTCTTTTTCATTTAATGGAGTGTGATTTAATAATGTTTCTAAAAGCAAATTAGGAGCTAAAACATCTATATCTCTAGAAAAATAACCTCTAGAGTTTTGAAAAAAATTTTTAAAAAATGTCTGTGTCTTTACTCCATGATTAGTAGAAAGTCTGCATATCCATGAACTGAAAACTTCATCTTCTTCAGGTGGAATATATAATGGAAATATATCTTTATCTAAATTCTTAATATAAACCATTATTGAAAAAAGCTTTTTTCCTATTTTGAGGAGCTATATAATCAATTTTATCCAATATTTCTAAAGAAATTTTTTCATCTCCAGAATTGATTGCTAAAATTGTTGCTAACTCTAATATTTTAGATATTTCCCCTATCAAACCGTCGCTCATCATAAATATTTTATTAGATATCTTTTCTTCAATAAGATTAGACTCCCTCTTTAATGGCAAAACTTTTTCAAAACTAATTAAAAGACGTTTGAAATCTACATTATTTTCCCATCTTGCTAAAACATTTGGCTCAAATCTATTTGATAATTGTGAATCAGTCTGAATTGCATTAAATGCTAACTGAGTTCCAGAACAAATTAAAGGAATATTTAGTTCGTTAGACAAATACTTAATTACATTTAGAAATAATCTTTGCTTAGAAACTGTCCCTGCTAATACATGATGTATTTCATCAATAATTAATACCTTAACTTCAAGCTCTCTAAGTAAATTAATAACTCTATTTTGTCGATTTTCAATTTTTTCAGAAGTCTTTGTTGGTGCTAAAATTGCATTCAAAATTGCATTGTAAAATCTTTTTTCATCTGGCTCTGGTGGAGACTGAATCAACACAACTGGACATTTAATTTTTGATGTTTTTTCATCAATATATGAAGGATTTGATTTGCTAAACTTTTTCAATAAAGCAGTTTTGCCGTTATTAGACTCTCCAACTAATAAAATGTTTGGCATCCTATGCCCTTTAGGGTAGGTTGTTAAATCAGTCATTTTTTCTAAAATATTTCTTGCTTTTGTATAACCTATCCATTTAAATTCTTTTGCATATGAAATTCTTTCCTCTTTGGATGATATTTTAACAAAGTCCTTCAAATTTTCTGCTAAGTGTTCCATACTTCAATCTCATCAAAAGGTTCAATATTATCTGCCTTAAAACTATTTATATCTTCTGTCTCTATTTTTTCAATTGGAACAGTCGGCAAAATTTTATTTTTACTGTAAGATTTCTTATTTTGTATTTTTGTATTTCTCATAGCTCTTTTTTCAATTTCGTCTAATTCTCTATAAGCATCAAAAATTGACCTTTCATCTACTTTTATCTTTCTGTTTTTAACATTTCTGACAATCTCTCTATATTCCCATATTGAGATATTTGGAAGTGACATATTTCTGTACGGAATTTCATAGTAATCATTTTTATTTGGATCAAAAAAATAGATACAGCTAATATCTCTAGGATCTCTTCTAAAAATATGTTGAATCTTTACTCCTTTTCCATTTTCATCGTGTACATAGGACTTTAAAACATCACTATAATAATGGATATGATCAATCACAACACCATACTCTTGGATTGTTCTTTTTATTATTGGCATAAAATCTAATCTTACTCTTCTCTCATTATTTATTCTTGGAGGAATTCCTCTTCCAATATTTTCTGAGCTTCCTAAGATGCCATCCCTAAATTTTTGCCCAGGAGACATTCCAATTCCAGAGTGAATCCTCTTATGATAAATCTTTACTATATAGGTTATTAGCCATCTTTCAAATTCATGAAGAGAAAAAGATGCATTCTTTTTAGAATCATAATTTTTTCTATCATTTATATTAGAGAATGTCGTTCCTGGTAAGTCATGTATTTCTTTAGAAAAAGTACCAAGAATTCTTTCAATATGCCCACCAAAATGGGGTGTAGCAACAGGTCTAAATTCTAAATTAATTCCATAATTAGCACATGACTTTCTTAATGTATTCCCTCTAAATTCTTTTGCATTATCTACATGTATAGTATCCATAATTCCCCAACAATTCCACTCACCATTTAAATCCAATGAATTTAGCCAAACTTCTTTTGGCAAAATAGCGTTGGCAATACACATACCAGTTCCTAAAGCTCCTGGAGATTCAAATGATAAATATAGTCCAACTACCATTCTACTATAGATATCAATTGCTAAAGTTAACCATGGTCTCTTTAAAGGTTTTCTGTTTTGTTCATCAACTAGGATTATATCAACTAATGTATGGTCAATTTGCACCAATGATAATGGATATTGAGCACCTTCAAACTTTCCTTTATGAGGCTCAAATTTATACTTTGCTTCTTTTATCCCTAATCTTCTTCTGATTCTCTCCTCTTCAGTAATATTTTTAATTCTATTTCTAATTGTATTTGAATGAGGTGGCTTAATTTTTAATCTATCACATTCTAGATTAATTTCCCTTATCGTTTTTGTTATTGATTTTTTTGATTGGTTTAGGTAAATTGAATTAATTTTATTTAAGACAATATTTTCCTGCTCTTCTAGTAATCTACTTTTTCCAAATCCTCCTTTCCTCTTCTTACCAGCAAGAGAAGATACCGTCCCATATGCTTCATAAATTTTAATCCATCTGTAAATTGTAGGAACGCTAATTCTGTTTTTTTTAGCAATATTAGAAAGATATTTATAATCCCTTCTCCTTTCCAGAATAGGTTTAATAATATTATATCTATATTGCGCTTTTTCCCATTCTTTATCAGAGAGAGATACAATATTTTTTTCCAAATCTGGAATAAAATTGTTTAAACTATTTAATTCAGCAGTCTTTACTGTATGGACGATATTTGTTTTAAGTTCTTCTATGGAAACCGTATCAATGTCTATTACCCTAATAATAATACAAGGGGTATCTCTATACAAAACTTTTTCTCCTTTTGTTGTATAAAATTTTTCTAACATTCCGAGTAAATTAAAGTATTCAATGTTGATTTTTCATTTTCATTAAAACGAATATATCTTTTGGATAGCATATGTAATAAAACATATAAAATTTCCCCTCGCTTTGATTCATTTTTAGTTGCTAGAGTCAGAGCTTCCTCAATCTTAATCACACCACTTTTGGTTTCTAAAATATTTTTCAATAAATCAATATAAAATTCGTTAAAACCAGCTTTTGGATTTGCATATCCTAGCAAAAATTTTGCATTATGAAGCTTAAACCCTCCTCTTATTTCTTTCTCTGTCACTATTTTAAAAGTCATATTATTATCATTGCAAAAATTCCGAGCTGCTTCAAACTTTTTATAGTATTTTTCGGCATTCTCTTCTAAATCGTTTGAATATTTAACTTCAACTAGCTCATCTTTAAAGTCAGAAGAATGGAATTTAACAAAAAAGTCTGGAACATAATACCTTTGATTACCATAATAAATTTTAATTGGCTGTTCAAAATATCTATAAACATTGATATCGAACTCTAGTAGGTGTATATAATCTCTTTCAAGAGAAGATTCAAAATTTACAATCTTATTTTCTTTGACACTGTAAAAATTTCCTGTCAAGCTTAAGTCAGACATCCCAATTTTTCGAACTTTTTTCGGACTCATTATCAACATCTTTTGTAATTTTAAAGTTAATAATTTTCTTATTACATTTATTATCATTTTTGAAATGTAAAAACCCGCTAAAAAAATGAAGTTTTTATCAAAATTTATTGCAATTTACAGTTGGTGGCGGAAGTTATCCTCAACCTGGCGAAATTTCTTTGGCACATAATGGTGTTTTGTTTCTTGATGAAATGCCAGAATTTAAAAGGACGGTTCTGGAAGTGATGCGTCAACCGTTGGAAGACCGAGAAGTAACGATTTCCAGAGCGAGATTTTCGGTGAATTATCCTGCAAGTTTTATGCTCGTAGCGAGTATGAATCCAAGTCCAAGTGGTTATTTCCCTGATGATCCTAACAACACTTCGTCTGTTTTTGAAATGCAACGCTACATGAACAAACTTTCTGGTCCTTTGTTGGATAGAATTGATATTCACATTGAAGTTCAAAAAGTAGAATTCGAGCAACTTTCAGACAAAAGAAAAGGCGAAAGCAGTATTGCAATAAGAGAGCGTGTTTTGAAAGCCAGAGAAATGCAAAATGAACGCTACCAAGATTTAGACATCAGTTATAACGCTCAAATTGGGCCTAAAGAAATTGAAAAATACTGCGAATTGAATGAAGATTCTAAAAATCTCATCAAAAATGCAATGGAAAAACTAAATCTTTCGGCGAGAGCTTATGATAGAATTTTGAAGGTTTCTAGAACCATTGCAGATTTAGAACAGTCAGAACATATTCTTTCTCATCATATTTCTGAAGCGATACAATACAGAAGTCTGGATAGAGAATTTTGGAATGCTTAATTTTTAAAACTATTATAATTTATGGAAGACAATTTACATGTACAGAACGAAGAAAATTTGATTATCGATTGGCGTTCAAAAGAATTTTTAAAAGAAACTGCAAAATGGTCTAAGTTTCTAGCCATTTTAGGTTTCGTAGGCATTGGATTAATGGTTTTGGGTTCATTAGTAATGCTTTTTGCACCGTCATCAGTAATGTCTAATGGAGATTTTCCTTTTGGTGGGAAGATATTTATGATGCTCTTTTATTTAGCATTTGCGGTTTTATACTATTTCCCAATTTCTTACTTATATCAATTTTCAGAAAATACTAAAAAGGCAATTGAAAACAATGACAACAACGCTATTAGAGACGCTTTTGAGTTTTTAAAATCTCATTATAAATTTATAGGAATTTTGACCATCATTCTGCTTTCTCTTTATGCAATTATTATTTTCATTGCTCTAATTGGAGTGGGAGCTGCTGCGATGATGAATTAATAAATAACTAAAAGTTTTAAAACGCAAAGATTTAAAATAAAAGATTAAACTTTTTAAGAAAGCAAAGCAAAATTCGCTAGCGAATTGATAAAGCGTACGCTTAGAAAATGAATTTATTCATAAACTTTGCTTTCTAAAATGATTTTCTAAATGACTAAAACCCTTTGCGTTTAAAAAAGTACAAATATGTATTATTGATTACAATCAATAAAAAATCCACCAAAAATTTGGTGGATTTAATTTTCGCTGAATTATTCAAATTATATTATAAAAACGGTTTTACCACTTTTTTAATTTTTGGCTTTTCTTGGTTTTCTACGCCTAAATTATAAGAAAAACCTATACCTAAAGTTTGCTTAAACTGCATTCTCTTAATTTGGTCATGATCGTACAATAAATCTGCACTTACATTGGCAGAAATTAACTTATTAACTCTAAAGTTTAATTGACCGTTGTAAGAAAAATCCACTCGTTCTGTATGATATAAATAATTGGTAAAGAAGTTCAATTGATTCACCAAATTAATGTCTTTATAAATTTTTTGTCTGTACAAAATATTCACCATGGCTCCTAACTCTTTTCTGAGACTTTGACCATCTTTTTCTAAACCATAAAAACCTACTTTTTGCAAATGTTTATCTGCTACGATGGTAAACTTACCATTAATTGGTCTAAAAATGACTTGGAAATTTTCATTAGGATTATACGAAATACCGATACCCGTATTGATGTATGCTGGTGCTAAAAATTTAGAAATTCTGTCATCAAAATTCGGACTTGGCGTTTTTACATAATTATAACCCGGCGCAAACTGAGAAATAAACTGCAAACCTGAAGACAAGTAATAATTCTTCCCTAAATCATAACCATAATTCGCCATGATATTGATGAAATCTTCTGTTTTTCTGGTGGTTTGTCCGCTTGCTGCTACAATTCCGTATCCTAATTGGAAATTATTTTCTAAATAATGTTTGCGTTTTTTGAAACTCAAATTATAATTTATTTTCCCTAAAATCCCAATGTTATTATTTCCCCCAGAATTCCAGTTGCTGAAACTTGCTTGGTTAAAAACCATATTGTTCTGTCCATAGAAATACCAAACTTTTTCTTCTTTGGTTTTAATCAATTGAAACGGTGTAATAGGAATCTCAGTGCCGAGTTCCGCAGTAATTTTATCGGTTTTTAGAATAATGGAATCTTTGTGCTTTACATCTATTTTTTGCAAATTAATCTCTGCCAAAGAATCTAAATTAGGAATGTTTTTTTTCCAATTTTCTGCGCTGATGGAATCTAGAATTCTTTTACTCTCAATTTGGGAGTAATACATATTTATAGATAGACAACCGAACACAAAAATTAACAACTTCTTCATTTTCAAAATTTAAAAAACCAGTTCAAAAATACAATTTGTAAAACGAATGGAAGTCTTGAAAACGAAAAAATCTTACTTTTTGTCTATAATTTTTAAAAAAATCGGAGTTTTATAGTCAAATTTTCCATAAAATTGTCTTGGCATTTATTTAGTCACATTTTATTTATGCTAAAAAACACCATCCACATCAAAGCGCTTTTAATTCCTCTCTTCATGCTCTCTGCCATGTGGTTAGGTTTCTTTTTACAACACATCGGTTTTGTAGAAAATTGTGAAGGCTCTCTTATTCCTCTGGTTCCAGAAGGCTTAAAAGGCGTAATATTCTCTCCACTCTTACACGGAAATTTAGAACATATCGCCAGTAATTCTGTACCGATTGCAGCATTGCTGTTCTTGCTTTATCAGTTTTATCCTAAATTGGCCAATCCTGTATTTTTTTACGGATGGATTGTTACGGGACTCGTAGTTTGGTTACTGCCACCCATGAATTTTTTCGGACAAGAAGCTACCTATACCTGCATCATCGGAGCGAGTGGAATTGTGTACATGCTTGCATTTTTCTTATTCTTCAGTGGAATTTTCAGAAAAGACAAAAAACTGCTTACTGTTTCCCTTTTGGTTGCCTTGTATTACGGAAGTTTAATTTGGGGAATTTTTCCAGAAGAATTATTCTATCGATTAGATGAACCGAGCCGAATTTCTTGGCAAGCTCATCTTTCTGGAGCGGTAGTAGGCATTTCTCTAGCGCTTATTTTTAGAAAAAAACATCAAGAAAAAAAGAAAAAATTCATTTGGGAATTCCCGAATTATTACAGCGAAAAAGACGATAAACTTTGGCAAGAATACATCGAAGGTCATCCTGAACATTTTCTAGAAATGCCACAGAAAAAGAAAGAAGAAATCTGGGAACATTTAGACGAAATCAGAAAAAAGTAAAGCGATTTTTTCTTATTTTTGAGAATGTTACATGAAGAACATCTTTATTCCATAGCGTTACGCGCTACTCCGCTTATTGGCGATGTTAATTTTATGAGATTGGTAGAAATTACAGGTTCTGCCAAAGAAACTTGGCATCTTTCTAAGAAATTGCTGAAAGAAATTCCGGGAATTGGCTCAAAAATTACTCAAGAAATCGGCAACGAAACTTATTTGAAATTCGCAGAAAAGGAAATTGATTTCTGTCAAAAAAATAACATTAAAATTAATCTTCGCCATTTAAAAGAATTGCCAAAATTACTTTCTAATTGTGATGACGCTCCTGCAATTCTTTACCAAAAAGGAAGTTTAGACGAAAGCTTAACCCCCATTTCCATCGTAGGAACCAGAAACATGACGAGTTATGGCAAACATTTCATTGAAGAATTTCTAGAAATTTTAAAAAATAAAAAAGTGCTCATTGTTAGTGGTTTGGCACTCGGAACAGATGGTTGCGCTCATACAGAAGCCTTAAAAAACCAACTGAAAACAGCAGGAGTTTTAGCTCATGGTTTGCATCTTATTTATCCTTCTCAGCATAAAAAATTAGCCGCAGAAATTTTAGAACAAGATGGCGCTTTGCTCACCGAATTTAATTCTAGTGAAAAACCAGACCGAGAACATTTTCTGCAAAGAAACAGAATTGTGGCAGGATTTTCGCCTGTTACCATTGTGGTAGAAACGGCTTTTGGTGGCGGTTCTATGAGCACAGTAAGCTATGCCAATGATTACAACCGAGAAGTTTTTGCCTTGCCTGGAAAAATCAATGATAAGTACAGCCAAGGTTGTAATTTGCTCATCGCACAGAATAAAGCCCGAATTTTACAAAATTTTGAAGAAATATTAGACGAATTGCAATTGGGTAAAGAAAAAGAAAAGATAGGAAGCCTTTTTGCTGCGAGAGAAATTAAACTGAGCAAAGAGTTGCAACCGATTTATGACGCGATTGCTTCTCAACCTCAAATTTCGTTAGATGACTTGAGCGAAAAACTAGACATTCCTCCTTATAAATTATTGCCCATTTTGCTTGATTTTGAGTTAAAAGGATACATCAAAGCACTTTCCGGAAAGCAATATTCTATAATTTAAAAATTCACAATTTTTTAATATTTCATTATTTTTCACATAACATCATGTTTTCCTTAACAGAAACATTATAATTATGAATTTAATAAAATTTTTAACATAATTTATATAATTTTCATTAAAGTCAAAATATTCCTTGTGAGAATAGAAAAAAAAATTAAATTTGTCTTTAATAATTCATAACATCTATGGAACAAAACACTATCGAACAAAAAATACAAGAGTTCGTTGCGAAAATTGAAGCAAAAAACCCAAATGAGCCAGAATTTCTTCAAGCGGTAAAAGAAGTAGCGGTTACAGTTATTCCTTTTATTGTAACCAAAGAAGAGTACAGAGGAATGAAGCTTCTAGAGAGAATGGCTGAACCTGAAAGAGTAATCATTTTCAGAGTTCCTTGGGTAGATGATAAAGGTGAAATTCAGGTAAATAGAGGTTTCAGAATTCAGATGAACTCTGCAATCGGACCATATAAAGGAGGAATTAGATTCCATCCTACAGTAAACTTATCCGTGCTTAAATTTTTAGCATTCGAACAAGTTTTCAAGAACTCATTAACTACTCTACCAATGGGTGGTGGGAAAGGAGGTTCTGACTTTGACCCAACAGGAAAATCAAACAACGAAATTATGCGTTTCTGCCAATCTTTCATGACGGAAATGTGTAAACATATCGGTCCAGAAACAGACGTTCCTGCAGGAGATATCGGAGTAGGTGCTAGAGAAATTGGTTACCTTTTCGGTCAATACAAGAGAATTAGAAATGAGTTTACCGGAGTTCTTACTGGTAAAGGTTTAGCATATGGTGGTTCATTAATCAGACCAGAAGCTACAGGTTATGGTGTAGTATATTTTGGTGAACAAATGCTAAAAACAAAAGGTGAAGATTTCAAAGATAAAATCGTAACCGTTTCAGGTTTCGGAAACGTAGCTTGGGGAGTTATCAAAAAAATTGAACAATTGGGTGGAAAAGCAGTAACTATTTCTGGTCCTGATGGTTATGTTTATGATAAAGACGGTATTACTGGCGAAAAAATAGATTTCTTATTAGAACTAAGAGCGTCTGGAAACAATAGAGCTGAAGATTATGTGAAGAAATTCCCTAGCGCAGAATTCCATGCTGGTAAGAGACCTTGGGAAGTGAAATGTGACGTGGCTATTCCTGCTGCTACACAAAACGAACTTCACCTAGAAGATGCTAAAAATTTAGTGGAAAACGGTTGTAGATGTGTAGTAGAAGCGGCAAACATGCCTTCTACTTTAGATGCTATCAACTATTTCTTAGATAATAAAGTATTATTCAGCCCAGGAAAAGCTTCTAACGCTGGTGGTGTAGCAACTTCTGGTCTAGAAATGACTCAAAACTCTATCAGATTAAACTGGAGTTCTGAAGAAGTAGACGCTAGACTAAAAGAAATTATGATTGGTATTCACAATGCTTGTAGAAAATACGGTAAAGAAGAAGATGGATACGTAAACTATGTAAAAGGTGCTAATATTGCAGGTTTCGTAAAAGTAGCTGAAGCAATGCTTGCACAAGGTGTAGTATAAATAATTGATGATTTTTTCAAAATAAAGACCCGTAAAAACGGTAGAAAGTCTCGGATTTTATTCGAGACTTTTTTATTTGGTAAGATTCTTCATCATTTTTTCTACAAACGTAAATGCAGCAGGACAAATTACCGTATTTTTCAGCATGAGGTTATTGATTTGATAAATCTTTTTTCTATCCGTATGAGGATATTCTCTGCAGGCTTTTGGTCTTACTTCGTAGATGGAACACGTGTTATCTTCATTCAGAAAAAAACAAGGTAAATTTTGCAGCACTTTGTCATTATCTTCGTCAATTCTTAGAAATTTTGCTTCAAAATCTGCTGGTTTCATTCTGAGATGTTTAGCAATTCTTTCGATGTCTTTTTCAGTATACAGCGGACCTGTAGTTTTGCAACAATTGGCACAAGCTAAACAATCTATATCCTCGAAAACCTCATCATGCACTTCTTGAACCACATAATCTAAATTTTTCGGCGGTTTTTTCTTGAGGTTTTCCAGAAATTTCTTGTGCTCTTTCTGCTTCTGTAAAGCTTGATTTTTATAAAATTCTAAATCCATAAAAGGAATGCTAATATTTTTTGAAATCTAAATTTATACTTTTTGATAGTCATTAATTTTATCCAAATCCAAAATCGTAGTCTTATTGTCGTCAGAAGAATGATACATCGGTAAAAATTTTGCGCCAAAGATAATTTCGGGAGTTATATAAGAGGTTCTTTGAACTACTGTATTGGCAAAAACTTCATCAAAAGCTTTTATCATAATGATTAATTCTATATCTGTATTTTTAAAATCTTCTTCGGTGAATCCGTAAAAAGGAGACTCACTGTGGATTTTATGTACTACTGTCCAATTGAGACTAAAACTATTTATTTTAGGCAAAGTAGGTTCTAATTGATAGAAACTGCTTACCATTTTTCCATCTATTTTTTCTTCAATGGCTGCGGTAATGGTAACTTCAGCTTCCGAAAGCATATTATTTTTAAAAGGAGCGGCTCTAAACATTATTGCCATTCCATCTTCATAAGGTGCTACTACAGCGATTTCGCTGAATTTTATAAATGCTCTTGGTCTAGAAAATCTTCCATAAAATAAACCAGTAGCAATGGCGAATCCCAATAATCCTAAAAATGCTTCGAATGTAGCCACAAAACTTGCTAAAGCACCAACTGGAGCTATTCTACCATAACCTACTGTAGTAAAAGTTTGAGCACTGAAGAAAAATACATCTACAAACTCCTGAAAAGGCGAACTTTTATCAATTCCTGTGAGATGTTCTATTCCTATCGCATAATAAATAGACGCAAAAAATAAATTTGCAATAATGTAAGAAATAACTAAAATGCCAATAAATTTAAATCTTGGTAATAATAAAAACGTATGATACCAACTGTAACGATCAAAAATATTAATCCCTATTCTTTTTACATTATATTGCCCATCTTTATTGGTAAATCTTCCAGAAGCAATGGCAGAAAAACCACTATCTTTTTCCTCTTTGATTTTTAAATTTCGTATTCCCATAACACAAATGTAAAAAAAGTTAAAATTATTTAATTAAGATAAATTTATCTTATTTTTGTAAAATGAAAGACATTACCACCACTCAAGATATAGAATTACTCGTCAATACTTTTTACGAAAGCGTTCGAGAATCAGAAATCGGGTTTTTCTTTGAAGAAATCGCCAAAGTAAATTGGGAAAAACATTTGCCCAAAATGTATATTTTCTGGCAAGCTTTGTTATTTGCTGATGTAAAATTTGACGGAAATCCTATGGGTGCACACTTCCCTATCAACGAGAAAATGGCGATGGAAAAACACCATTTTGAGACGTGGTTGAGACTTTGGAAATCTACTGTAGACCAATTATTCTCTGGCGAAATCGCAGAATCTGCAAAATCTAAAGCCGAAAATATTGCCAGTTTAATGGCTTATAAAATGGAAATGGATACCAAACTGAGAAAACTATAATTTCATTAACCATCTCCAGAAATAGAAATCTTGAAAATCTGTAAACATATGAAATAGCAATCCTATTGCTATGATTCTGTAGTTTCCTCGCAGAAATAAAACGCCTAAAAAGTATAAAAAAATCATAGGATAAGTATGCAAAGGATGAAAACCAATGCTGCATCTTCCCTCTTGGAAAATTGGCGTAGCTAAAAGATGATCCACATCTACCAACATGGTGGCTAACATAATGAAATAAGCCTTTTTCCAATTTTCTCTAAAGAAAACAAGCGCTATAAACACTGGAAATATCAAGTGTAAAAAATAATGTGTTATGATTTTTGCAATTTCCAAAGTTTAAATTCTTCCTTTTAAAAAGTCTTGGCGTAAATCTTCATCTAGTTTTTCAATCGCATAACGAAGTGAAGTTCTGGGCATATTTTGGTAATGAGTTTTCAAGAAATTCAATAATTTTTCTTCATCTTTTTTGCCCATTTCTCTTAGCAGCCAACCGTTTGCTTTGTGCATCAAATCATGCGAATGATTCAAATTATTCAGCGCCAATTCTATGGTTAAATCATGACTCCCTTTTTTGATGTGGTACATCGTAGCTACAATTGCGATGCGTTTTTCCCACATATTTTCAGAATTCGATAACTTTTTCAAGATTTCATCTTTCTGATTTTCAAAGCAATATCTTCCTAATAATTTATAACAAGATAAATCTACCAAGTCCCAATTGTTGATATATTTTGTATTTTTTAGATAAAAATCAACGAGAATTTTCTTCTCATTTTCGTCTTTAGATTTTTCAAATTTTGTTACTAAAATCAACAGCGCCACTAATCTCATCTCATGAAATTCTGATTTCAAAATTTCTTGAATATCTTCTAAAGTGGCTTTTTGCCAATATTCCTTTACCAACTTTCTAGAATCTGGAACAACTACACCAATGAATTGGTCACCTTCTGCATATTGCCCTTTTCCCGTTTTAAAAAAATACGGCAAAAAATCTCTCTTTTCCGGTGTAGAAAGAAATTGTAAGGCTTCAAGGATTTGGTTGTGGAATGTCATTTTATTTAAATGCGTCTTTATGGTGGACTAATCTTACAAAAAATAAATCAAGACCATTCTTGAAAATGTAAAGCCAAGAACCATCTGGTAAAACTTTTTCTTTAAAATCTAAGTCAGGGACAAATACAATAGAAAATTTTTCTACAGAGAGCATTAAATCTTGAAAACTTGTCACTAGAATAGCTGAATTGTCTAACTTTCCATTTCCACTTTTTTCTATGGTTTTAATTAGAAGCTGATATTGATTATAATGAAAATCGCTTTTTTCTTGGTCACTTTTAGCTTTATACAAATCTGACAAACAAAGTAAAAGCTCTTTATTTAATGGATTTTGTTCATAGAGAGGTAAAGCGTCTAGTAAAATTTTCTCTGCAAATTTCTTTGAAATTCTTTTATGTGCGAATTTTGAAATTTTACCAGATTTTTGATTAAATGTTAATCTGTCATATCCATAATCTACATAATTATTCCCGTAATAAATATAATTAAGTTGTTCTTGAGAAAGTGTTTCTGGAGCAGTTTTGAAAATTTCTAAATATTCATAATAATATTTTTGAGGATTTTCGGTGACATTTTTCTTTATTTCCTCAATATTAACTTGAGAAAAAACAATGCTATGTAAACACAAAAAAATAAAAGTGAATAGCGCTTTTTTCATAAATTACTATTTAGATGCTTTGACTTCGTCGAATCAAAAGATTTCAGCATGACAAAGTGTGCAAAAATCTAATTTAAAAATTTAAACACAGAGAAACAGAGCTTGTTTCACAGAGTTCACAGTATGCTCTGTGTTTTCGCTGTGCCTCTGTGTTTAAACAACTTCCTCATCCTCAAAATATTCAAACAAGAAATCATTATATGGAAATCTTGAAATATGAATTTTATGAACCTCATCGTAAATCAATTTCTTCATTTCCGGGAAATTTTCTTTAGATAAAGCCGAAATGAAAACGGTAGGATATTTAGATTTTGCCATCCATGTTTTTTTCCATTCTTCCAGAGAAATATTCTTTTTGGTAGCAGGCGTTAAATCATCTTCGTCTTTTTTCTCATAAGCAAAAGCATCTATTTTATTGAAAACCATAATCATAGGTTTCTGATGTGCATTAATCTCCATGAGAATTTGATTCACAGAATCGATATGATCTTCGAAACTTTCGTGAGAAATATCTACTACATGAATGAGTAAATCAGCCTCGCGAACTTCGTCAAGCGTAGATTTGAAAGATTCTACCAACTGAGTCGGCAATTTTCTGATGAAACCAACCGTATCTGTCAATAAAAATGGTAAATTTCCAATCACCACTTTACGAACAGTAGTATCTAGCGTTGCAAAAAGTTTATTTTCTGCAAAAACTTCAGATTTAGAAAGCGCATTCATCAAGGTAGATTTTCCTACGTTCGTATATCCTACCAATGCAACTCTCACTACTTTTCCACGATTATTTCGTTGGGTTGCCATTTGTTTATCAATGGTTTTCAACTTTTCTTTTAGAAGCGTTATTCTATCACGAATAATACGTCTATCGGTTTCGATTTCGGTTTCACCAGGACCACGCATTCCGATTCCTCCTTTTTGACGTTCTAAGTGCGTCCACATTCTGGTTAATCTTGGTAAAAGATATTGATATTGAGCGAGTTCTACTTGCGTTCTTGCGTAAGAAGTTTGAGCTCTTTGTGCAAAAATATCGAGGATAAGATTGGTTCTGTCAAGGATTTTCACTTCCATTTCACGCTCCAAATTTTTCAATTGAGAAGGAGAAAGTTCGTCATCAAAAATAACGGTTCCTATTTCGTTTTCTTTTACAAAATTTTTGATTTCTTCTGCTTTTCCGCTTCCTACAAAGGTTCTAGAATCTGGTTGAGATAATTTTTGCGTAAAGCGTTTTTCTACAGTTGCACCTGCAGTATAGGCAAGAAATTCTAACTCATCGAGGTATTCGGTAAGTTTTTCTTCGTCTTGATGCTGTGTAATTAAGCCTACTAAAACGGCTTTTTCGTATTGATGTTCTTTTTTTTCGAGCATAAGGTTTACTGACTACATTATTTTACAAAGGTAATATATATTCACCTATCATAGAGATTTTGAGAATTTCCATTTTAAAATCAATAAAAAAACAGTGATGGCGATAGAAATACTGTTGGTCACCATCATAGAAATGCTGTCTTTTACCACTCCATAATACAACCAAAGCACACTGCTGATTATTCCTATAATACAAGTGAGCAAAGAGATTTCTTCGGCTGATTTTTCCTTGAAAATTTTAACAATTTGAGGGATAAAAAGCGCGGAGGAAATTCCACCAGCAATAAACCCAAACACTTCTGGATTGATATTCATGTTTTTCTTTCAAAGAAAATTTCTTTTCTCCAAAAGAACATTTCAAGGTTTAAAGAATCTTTTATATAATTTACTTTTCAGAATATTTCCACTTGAGTAAAAGCATGATAATCGCTGATATACAGACCACAACATTGGTAAGAATTACAGAAGGAAGTTCTTTCCAAATTCCGTAAACCAACCAAATTAAAGTACTGGTCACCACAATCATAAAAGACGTTACAGAAATATCTTTCACCGATTTAGACTTCCAAGTTTTAAAAATTTGCGGAACGAAGGTGATGCAAGACAATGTTCCTGCAATCAAGCCGAGAATTTCTGGGTTAAAATTCATTTGATAATGCGTTAATATGATGATTAGTTTATATGATGTTTTTTTTAATTCAAATTTGCGAATTTTTTCAAAATCTTCTTAAATCTACTCAATATCAAACTATCAGTCCCAATCTTCGGCAACAAATTTCATGGTTTGTCTATTTTTATTTTTCAAAGTCAAAAAATGTCCTTTTACTTGATATTTGGTTATCGTAGGTAATAATTTCCCGAAGTTTTCTTCTAATTTCATGTTTCCGTCACAATACATCATGGTAGAACCTACTCCTGAGAAATGTATTCTGTGATTATTTTTCAATTTTACAGAGAAAAAAATGCTGTTGCAGCCCATTTTTGCGCCACCTCCTTTTTCCAGGTGAGTTAGGTCTAGATATGCTTTTTTCTGAATGAGTTCCTCTTTAGTAAATCCTTGAAATTCAACTAACATCCACTTTCTTTTCAGAGAAGAAACTTCTTTCTGTGGAGCAAAACTCATCATAAAAAATGAAATTGATAATAAACTGATTATAAAAAAACGTGTTTTCATCATAGGTAATTTGTAACAGACCAGTCAAATTATATATCAATTTTCAAAAATCGCTTTTAATTCATACATTTACCCATAAAATTTTTTAGATCAATGAAAAGAATATTTTTACTATTCACATTTCTATTGAGCTTTGCACAAATGCGTGCAGACGAAGGAATGTGGCTGATGATGCTCGTAAAGAGATTAAACGGAAAAGACTTACAAAAACAAGGTCTTAGATTAACTGCAGAAGAAATTTATTCTGTAAACAACTCTAGCCTAAAAGACGCCATCGTACAGTTTAATGGTGGTTGTACCGCAGAAGTAGTTTCTAAAGAAGGTTTGCTTTTCACAAACCACCACTGTGGTTATGATGCTATTGCAGCACTTTCTACTCCAGAAAAAAATTATTTAAAAGATGGTTTCTTCGCCATGAACAACAAAGAAGAACTTCCTGCAAAAAATCTTTATGTGAGATTTTTAGTAAGAATGGATGATGTAACTGCTAGAATTAACGGGAAACTTAATCCTCAAATGTCTGCTGACGAAAGAAAAGCAGTAATCGATGCAGAATACAAAGCCATCCAAAAAGAAAATTCAGAAAATGGTAAATACACTGTAGTAGTAAGAGATTTCTTCAGCGGAAATGAATTCTACTATTTCGTATATCAAGATTATAAAGACGTAAGATTAGTAGGAACTCCTACAGAATCTATCGGAAAATACGGTGGTGATACCGATAACTGGGAATGGCCAAGACATACTGGTGACTTCTCTGTTTTCAGAATTTATGGAGATGCTAAAGGAAATCCAGCAGAATATTCATTAAACAACGTTCCATTAAAACCTAAATATCACCTTCCTGTTTCTATGAAAGGGGTAAAACCTGGTGATTTCACTATGATTATGGGTTATCCTGGTAGAACTAACAGATATTTAACTTCTTATGGAATCAATCAATTGGTGACTAAAGATTATATCGGTTGGGTAGATGCTTCTAAATCTGCAATGGATGTGATGAAGAAGTACATGGACAAAGACACTCAAATCAGATTAGATTACGCTTCTCAATACGCTTCTGTAGCAAACTACTGGAAAAACAGAGCTGGAACCATAGAATCTGTAAACAAAAACGGAACAGTTGCAGACAAACAAAAAGTAGAAGCTAAATTCCAAGAATGGGCAAACTTAGCAGAAAACAAAGCTACTTATGGAAATGTTCTTTCAGAAATCGAAGCATATTACAAATTAATTGCTGATAGAAATTTAGAAAGAAACTACGCTACTCAATTCCAAAGAAATGCTAAATATGCAGTTCTTCCTTACAGAATTGGTGCTGCTCTTAAATCTTATATTGAGCAAAACGAAGCAGGTAAATCTGCTATGAAAGCTAGACTTCTTGCTGGTGTAGAAGCTTCTTACGATGGTTTCCACCCAGTAGTAGAAAAAGATATGTTACAAACTTTACTTTCTCTTTATAAGAACAAAGTACCGTTTGATTATCAACTTCCGGTGATGAAATATTCTAATCCAGCAGAATTAGCTAACCAAGCAGACGCTTCTATTTTCAGCACCAAAGAATCTCTACTTAAATTCATCGAAAATCCTAGTTTAGCTGTTTTAGAAAATGATCCGCTTTACAAATTCTCAGGAATTATGGTGGCAGAAGCAATGATGTTTGGTGACAAATATGTAAAAGCTGATGACCAATTTGCTAAAAACACAAGATTATACTTTGACGGTCTTAGAAAATCTATGCCAGAAAAAGAATTCTATCCAGATGCTAACTCTACTATGAGAGTAACTTTCGGTAAAGTAGATAGATTACCAATCAGAAAAGACAGACAATATTATGGCGTAAAAGATAACTTCTATACTGATATGAAAGGTATGGTGGCTAAATACAAAAAAGGCGACGCAGAGTTTGACTTACCACAAAGATTGTTAGATCTATACAAGAAAAAAGATTTCGGTCCATACAAAGACAAAAAAGGTTACATGCCTGTAAACTTCTTATCAGATAATGATATTACAGGTGGAAACTCTGGTTCTCCTATCTTAAACGGAAATGGTGAATTAATTGGTCTTGCTTTCGATGGTAACTCTGAAGCACTTTCAGGAGATATCGTTTTCGAAAAACAATGGCAAAAAACCATCAACCTAGACGTAAGATTCTTACTTTGGGTAATGGATAAATATCACGGAGCTGGTTATTTATTAAACGAAATGACTATCAGAAAATAAGGCAACCTTGTTGCTTCTAAAATTAACCTCGGAGAAATTTCTTCGAGGTTTTTTTATTACTTTTTACTCCGTTTAGTTTTTAAAAAACTTTTATAAAAACTCAAATTTTCTTATTTTTAGGAAATCATAATTTTTAAACGTTTCTTTCTTCTCAAAATTCATAAAAATGACAAAGGATTACATCACTTTTGAGGCAGAAATTAAACAAAATGGCACTATGAATACTGCCTTTGTAGACTTCCCTTTTTCCACAGAAGAATTGTTCGGCAAAAAAGGTCAGGTAAAAATCAAAGCTTTGCTTGACGAAAAAGTAGAATACAGAGGAAGCCTTGCCAAAATGAAAAGTGATTGCCATCTACTGGGATTAACACAAGAGGTGAGAAAACAACTCGGGAAAACGTTTGGCGATAAGGTTACGGTAAAACTTTGGGAAGACCAAGAAGAGAGAATTGTAGAAATTCCTGCGGATGTTTTGGAGGTTTTTGAAAAGAACAAAGAGGCTTTTGAAATGTATCAAAAAATGTCTTACACCCATCGGAAAGAATACATGAGATGGATTACCGAAGCCAAAAAACCAGAAACCAGAGAAAACCGAAAGGTGAAATTGATAGAAATGATTTTAGCAGGTAAAAAAGGAATATAACTTAAATATAAACGCGTATGAAATTAAAAAAACTTTTCCATTGGACGGTTATTGCTCCTATTCTAGCTTGGGTTATTTATTTTTTAACTCCCGATTCAGACAGTACAGTTATTTTAATGCTTTGTGGCGTTTTTTTAATGTTAAGTGTATTTTCTGCAGTACACCATTCAGAAGTCATCGCACATAAAATTGGCGAACCGTTTGGAACCATTGTTTTGGCGATTTCCATTACAATTATAGAAGTAGCACTTATTATTTCGCTCATGACAGCAGGAGGAAAAGAAACCTCTCATCTCGCCAGAGATACTGTTTTCGCAGCGGTAATGCTTATTTTAAATGGTGTTTTGGGTTTAAGTTTATTGGTAGGAAGTGTGAAATTTCACGAACAGTTTTTTGCCAGAACTTCTGCCAATTCCCTACTCGTTTCTTTGATTGCTATTTTAGTTCTTACTCTTATTCTTCCTAATTTTACGACTAGTGCAAATGGTCCTGTTTACACGCAACCTCAATTGATTTTTGTTTCTATAGCTTGCCTTACCATTTACAGCACTTTTTTATTGGTTCAAACCGTGAGACACAGAAATTATTTTTTACCCAATAACAAAGAAGAAGTCATTTCTGTTCCTACTGCGAAAGAAAGTATTCTGAGTTTTATTACCTTATTGGTCTGTCTCGGAATAGTAGTATTAATGGCAAAAAAACTCTCTACTCCAATAGAAACTATCATTAGAAACGCAGGATTACCACAATCTTTAGTCGGAGTCATCATTGCAGCGGTAATTTTATTGCCAGAAGGAATCGCTTCGATTAAAGCAGCCAGAAAAGATGATTTACAGACCAGTCTCAATCTTTCTTTAGGCTCTGCATTGGCTTCTATTGGACTTACCATTCCCGCAGTTGCAGTAGTGTGCAGTATTTTTGATTTAGACCTTGTTTTAGGATTAGATTATAAATCGATGGTTTTGCTAGGATTATCTATTTTTATCACTATGCTTTCACTAAGTCGAGGAAAAACCAACATTCTTTACGGTGTAGTTTTACTCGTGAACTTAGCTGCTTATATTTTTACTGTAATTTATCCTTAATAGATATGAAAACCTACGAAACCGAAAGACTTTTACTCAAACCTACAGATTTAGAGGATGCCGAATTTATTCTTCAACTTTTAAATTCTGAAAGTTTCATCAAATATATTGGTGACAGAAACGTAAGAACCATAGAAGATGCAGAAAACTATATTCGCAATAGATGTTTTCCTCAGTTTGAAAGACTAGGTTACGGAAGTTTTACCGTAATTCTAAAAGAAGATTCTTCTAAAATGGGAACTTGTGGAGTTTACGCAAGAGAAAATACCGATAATGCTCCTGATATTGGCTTTGCTTTTTTACCAGAATTTGAAGGAAAAGGCTATGGCTATGAAAGTGCTAGTTTTCTAAAAAATTTGGTTAAAAATGATTTCAACATTACCAAATTGGGCGGAATTACGGTAGAATACAACCATGCTTCCAGAAAATTATTAGAAAAGCTAGGTTTAAAATTCCAAAAAAAATTCTTCATGGATGGTGATCCAGAAGAATTATTATATTTCGAAGCTGATATTTAAATAAAATTATCTGTCATTCTGAAATGAAGTGAAACGGAATGAAGAATCTCTTTAATATAGAACAGATTCTTCACTTCACTACGTTTCGTTCAGAATGACAATGTAAAAAAGATTACTTCAAAATCTGAGCTGCGTGATTTTTGGTTTCTACTTTTTCGATGACTTCTGTACAAACAGAATTTTCATCAAATAAAAAGGTAGTTCTCACGATTCCCATGAATTCTTTGCCCATGAATTTTTTGAGTTGCCACACCCCGAATTTTTCACAAACTTCATGGTTTTCATCAGCTAATAAATCATATTTAAACCCGAATTTATCATGAAATTTCTTTTGATTTTTCACAGGATCTGCAGAAATTCCCAAAATCGTAAAACCTTGTTTTGTTAAGTATTCTATATTTTCATTAAGGTTACAAGCTTCTGCTGTACAACCTGGCGTATTGGCTTTCGGATAAAAGAAAACCACCAATTTTTTCCCTTTGAAATCTGAAGATTTAACCAGATTTCCGTCTTGATTATCCAATTGAAACGTAGGAAGTGTATCACCTATTTTTAACATAATGCTTATTTTTGCTCAAATTTACAGAAAATGACTAAAAAAGAGCGTGCAAAAATAGTAATGACTGAGTTAGAAAAAATCTATCCCGAAGTTCCTATTCCACTGAACCATAGAAATGCTTATGAACTATTGGTTGCGGTTGCACTTTCTGCACAAACTACTGATAAAAAAGTAAACGAAGTAACTCCCAAATTGTTTTCTGTAGCTCCAAGTCCAGAAAAAATGGCAGCATTGGAAGAACCTGAAATCAAGGAATTGATTAAAGAAATCGGACTTTCTACCACCAAAGCCAAAAATCTAAAATTGATGGCCAATCAACTTCTGGAAAGACATAACGGCGAAGTTCCCTCTAACTTTGAAGATTTAGAAAATTTAGCGGGAGTGGGTCATAAAACGGCGAGTGTAGTGATGAGTCAAGCTTTTGGTGTTCCTGCTTTTCCGGTAGACACGCACATTCATCGATTAATGAAACAATGGAAATTAACAGAAGGAAAAAACGTGGTTCAAACTGAAAACGATGCTAAAAAACTTTTCCCAAAAGAAACTTGGAATAAACTTCACCTTCAAATTATTTTCTACGGAAGAGAATATTCTCCAGCAAGAGGAAATCAGGAGAAAGATTACCTCACGAAAATGCTTTTTGAGAAATAAAAAAAACCGCAAAATTCTGCGGTTTATATTTTTACTGTTTCTTTGCCCAAAGTTCCATCTTTCTTTCTAAAACGGATAATGGAAGACATCCTTGATTCAGAATTTCATCATGGAATTTAGCCAAACTAAATTTCTTACCAAGTTCTTTTTGATATTTAGCTCTTAATTCTAAAAATTTTAGCGAACCGATTTTGTAGCCTAGCGCTTGTCCCGGAATCGCCATATAACGCTCAATTGCGGCAGTTGCGCCTTCTTCAGAATCAGAAATATTGTTCAGATAATATTGAATTGCATCTTCTCTGGTCATTTTCCCAGTGTGAATTCCTGTATCTACCACCAATCGAACTGCACGTAACATTTGGTCACTTAAATAACCCATTTTTTGATAAGGATCGGTGTACAAACCAAACTCTGGACCTAAAGTTTCGGTATAGTGCGCCCAACCTTCTCCATAAGCTCCGAACCAACCAAATCTCATGAATTTAGGAATTTCCATATTTTCCTGTTGAAGCGAAACTTGATAATGATGTCCTGGAATAGCTTCGTGTAGGAATAAAGATTCAAAACCATTGGTTACATTATATTTAGTAGCATCTGGAATGGGCGTATAAAAAATTCCCGGTCTGCTTCCATCTGCAGAACCCGGTTTGTATTCTGCACTTGCACTTGCTTCTCTAAATTTTTCGGTTCTTCTGATTTCAAACGGTGTTTTAGGAGATTGACTAAACATCGTTGGAAGCTTTGGTTCTATTTTCTTTAAAATACCATTAAACGCAGCTATTACTTCTTCTGGCGTTTTATAAGGCATTGCTTTTTTATCCGTTTTTAGGCTTACTAAGAATTGTTCGAGTGTTCCCTTGAAGCCTAATTGAGTTTTCACTTTCTCCATTTCTGCTCTTAACATGGCTACTTCGCTCAACCCAATCTTATTGATTTCGTCGGGAGTAAGATTAGTGGTTGTCCAAGATTTTGCGAGATACGTGTAAATATTGCTTCCATTAGGAATGGCGTTAATTCCGTCAGTATTTCTCGCTTTTGGCAAATATTCTTTTTCTAGAAAATCACCCATTCTTTTATAAGCAGGAATAATTTTCGTTTTGATAGCATTTTGATAAAGTACAGTGTACTTTTGTTTATCCGCAGCAGAAAAATTGGCTGGGATTTTTTTGATAGGTCCGTAAAAAATATTTTTATCAAAGTTTTCAGAAATAATTTCTTCACCTCTCATTTGAGGAATCATTTTCACTACCAATTTTTTTGGAAGCACCACATTTTGTTTCATCCCATCTCTGAAATTTTTTTCGGCAGTATTCATCCAAACGGCAAAAGCATCTATTCTTTTCAAGAAATTATCATAATCTTTAGTCGTTTTAAACGGTTGATTTCCATCTCCGCTTCCTAACAATGGAAAATCTAATGGCAAACCTTCAAATTGGTTAAAAGGCATCAGTTCTGGATGATACGCATACTTTTCAATCTTATCTTTTAAGGTAAAATCTAAAACATCATAAACGGTTTCATCTTTATCAGAAAGGGATTCATAGTCAAGAGTTTGCAACTTTTTTTGAGTTTCGGTATAAAAGCCAATTTCCTTAGAAATAAAATCTTGACTGATAGCATTTGGCAATTGGTCATTATATCTATTATCGCCTTGCATAGTAGCTTCCAGAGGAAACATTTTCAGGTAACCTTCATAATATTTAGAAGCAATGCTGTCTATATTGGCTTCGGATTTTGGCAAAGCAATGTCTGTTTTTTTACAACTGATTACGAAAAGCATCATTGCAAATATTCCTAAAATAGGCGTTCTAAAGAATCTCATTTGTCTTAAATTTTAAACAAAAATATAAATTATCTGTAAATGTGGATTTTAAAATCATAAAAAATAAAAAACTCCGAAAAATTTCGGAGTTTTATTTACATTTCTTGCTCGTCTGCAGAAGGTCCATAACTTCCGGGAACGGGAATATCTAATAATCGATAATAAACGCCTAATTGAGCTCTGTGATGCGTAGCTTGATTTAATGAATGACGAATTGCTCCGTATTTATCCCAATCTGCGAGAACTTGTTCACCCATTTTCATTTGCCATCTTTCATTCAGTTTGTCTTCTGAAATTTCATGAAGTGTAGCTTTGCTTTTTTGATAATCTTCTTCTAATTTTTGTAAAAGTTGCTCTCTAGTTTCTAGAAAAGTAGGTTGATAATCTCCTGCTGCAAAATCTAAAACAGAAGTTTTGACAATGAAATCTGGCCAACCGAAAACTTCGGCAATGTGCGCTGAAAGAGGCATCATCTTCATGCTTTTTTCATGCGGCGCATAATCATTTTTTCCTTCAGGAAATCTTTCGAAAAACTTTTTAGTGGTTTGATACTCTTGTTCGAGTTCTTGTCTAAGTTGTGATAAGGTGTCCATAATTTTTGAGTTTGGTAGAACGAAGTTACATCAACTTAGAAAATCGTTTCTAAGAGTTGCTATTAAATTTTTCATAAATTTTTGTAACAAAGTATAAAATCCCTTACTAATTAATAAAATTTAAAAAATGAAATTGTATAAATCCTTAAGCTTTGCTTTATTGTTTTTAGTAGTTCTTGCAAATGCACAGTCTGCTAATAGATTTTTTTATGAATTGACCTTTAAACCAAAAAAAGGAATAGACTCTTTACAAAAAACAGTAATGATTCTAGACGTAGCCGATAAAAAATCACTTTATAGAGATTACTTGACGGTTTCACAGGATTCTGTCCTAAAAATTGAAGTTGAAAAAATGCAAAAAGCAGGTGTTTTCAAAGATTTATCAAAGTCTTTCCAAATGCCAAAATTTGCTTATAAAATCACGAAAGAATATCCTACCATGAAGG
Organism: uncultured Cloacibacterium sp.; assembly: GCA_964530915.1. Classification (GTDB taxonomy): domain Bacteria; phylum Bacteroidota; class Bacteroidia; order Flavobacteriales; family Weeksellaceae; genus Cloacibacterium. The sequence continues at coordinate 51,976 of CAZHCK010000005.1, forward strand.
TAAACTTTAGCGAAAGAATGCTGAATTCTGTTTTTGGATATAATGAAGAGCCAAAATTCAACTGGAAAATATCAAACGATAAACAAAAAATAGGAGAATACGAAGCTCAAAAAGCAACCACAGAGTTCGGTGGTAGAAAATGGACGGCTTGGTTTACAGAATCTATTCCTTTCCCAGATGGTCCGTATAAATTCTCTGGTTTGCCAGGATTAATCGTAAAAATAGAAGATGCTGAGAAAAATTTCTCTTGGGTTTTAACAGCTAATAAACCGCTAAAAGAATTTGAGGAACTTTCTTACAGCGAAAAATTATCAGCACAATTTGGTGCGAGAAATGATGTAACGATTATCAACAGAGATAAATTTGAATCTTCTTTTGAGGAATATAAAAAAGATCCTTTTGCATCGATAAGAGCACAAATCACTCCAGAAATGAAAGCGATGAAAATGCCAGGAAATGATAAAACGATGGGCGAAATGATGAGTGATCAAGAAAAATCAATTAAAGATTTCTACAACGCAAGCAATAATACCGTAGAAATCTACACTCCAGAAAAAGCGAAAAAATAAAAATTCCCTTCATATTAAACTTTTGTAACAGAAAACTCGAGGATTCGTCTTCGAGTTTTTTGCATTTAATAAGAGCAAGAATAGACCATTGCGCTGTGGTTTTTAGTTCTATATTTGTAAAAAATAATCGGTTGACTTCACAAGAACATCTTGCAAGAATTAGAAAGGTTTTAGATTACATTGACCAAAATTTGGACGATGAACTTCCTCTGGAAAAACTCGCAGAAAAGGGCAATTATTCTGCATTTCATTTTCATAGGATTTTCCGCGCGGTTACCCGTGAAACTTTGCTAGCTTACATCACCAGAAAGCGTATGGAAAAAGCTGCAATCATGCTTTCCTTAAAAAAAGAAAAATCTTTAGAAGAGATTTTCTTGGAAATAGGATTTAATAGCCATTCTACTTTTGGTAAAACCTTCAAAAAGCACTTCGGGATTTCACCTGCTGCTTTTAGAAAAAATTCGCCAGAAAATTTCAAGAAAATTCAAACCATTATTAGCAATATCGGACAAAAAGAAGTCGTTTTCGAGGAATATCTTTACCAAATAAAAGAAATGAAATTTTTTATGGAAAATAAAGCCAATATCCAAATAAAAGAAATGCCGGAAATGCAGATTGCATCAGTATTAAGCATAGGTGTGCAAAATATAGGAAACGCTTACAATACCCTTATTTCTTGGGCTATTTCTAAAAGTATTTTCCCTAGAGAAAATGTGAAAATGATTACCGTTTATCACGATAGTTTCAAAGTTACTGCTCCCAATAAAGTGAGAATTCATGCAGGAATGTTGCTAGAAGAAGCCATCAAAAATGAAGGCGAAGTTTTCCTGGAAATTTTACCAAAAGGGAAATATATCGTTTCACGACAAGAAATTACGCTCCCCGAATTCGAAACCGCTTGGAACGCACTTTTCCTTTGGATGAACGAAAACGGGCACCAGTTCAGAAAAGAATGTCCTTATGAAATTTACCACAATGATTACCGAGAACACCCTGAGAAAAAGTGTTTGGTAGATTTCTGCATTCCTATTTTGTAATTTTCTACGATTCAGTTTCTATTTTTTACGGTTCAGTAAAACTTATTTCTTTTGAGAAATGAGCAGAGATACCTTTGCTTTATCAAAAACGGAATTATGAAAACTCGCATTTTTACATTGGTCTTACTTTTTACCTCTACGTTAACTTTATTTGCTCAAATTACCATTTCTGGAAAAGTTTTAGGAAGAAATAACAAACCGTTAAAAAATGTTTCTGTAACACTGAAAGATACTTATGATGGCGCTACAACTGATGAAACTGGTAACTATAAGTTTGAAACTTCTGAAAAAGGAGGCCAAACCTTGATTTTCTCTCATCCTAAATTTATAGAAATTGAAAAATCTATTCAAATTGAAGACAAAAACCTTATTCTAAATGCTGAACTAAAAGAATCGGTAAGCGAAATAGACGTAGTAGTCATTTCTGCGGGAAGTATAGAAGCCAGCGATAAAAAACGCGCCACTACTCTATTGACGCCAATTGATGTTTATACAACAGCTGGAGCAAATGGTCAAATTTCTTCGGCACTGGAAACCTTACCTGGAGTTCAAAAAGTAGGAGAATCAGAAGGTCTTTTCGTGAGAGGAGGAACCGGAACGGAAACCAAATTTTTCATGGATGGAAATTTGGTCAATAATTATTTTGGAAATTCTGTGCCAGGAATTAAAGCGATGGATAGATTGAATACTTCGCTTTTTAAAGGAAATGTATTTTCGAGTGGTGGTTATTCTGCAGTTTACGGACAAGCATTATCTGGAGTTTTAGCTTTGGAAAGTATTGATTTACCAGAGAGAAATGCTGCAGATTTTGGGATTTCTCCCATTTTTGCAAGTGGCGGAATTCAGCGAGTTAATCAAGAAAAAACGCATTCTTACGGAATTTCTTTAGGCTATTCTAACCTAGAACTCATGCAGAAAATTCTGAAATTCAATACCGATTTCGAAAAAGCACCTAACAGTTTTGGTGGCAATGGTAACTTCAGAATTAAAACGTCAAGAGGCGGTTTTATCAAATATTATGGAAGTTACGACACCAGTTCTATGAAGCTTTCTTCTCCCAATTTAGATGATGACACTTATTCTGATAAAATCAGTCAAAAAGGGAAAAATACGTTTCACTCGCTTTCTTACAAAGAAAAATTTGGCAGATATACTTTGAATATTGGGAGTTCTTATACCTTTAATCAAAATATTCTACATTTTTCTAATGTAGACCAAAACGGAAGTTCTCAATTCAATAATGATATAGATTCTAAAGGCAATTATTTCAACGCCAAAGCATTGATTGAGAGAAAATTATTTAAAATTTCGGCAATAAGAGCAGGAATAGAATTGAATACAACCAAAGAAGAAACTTGGGTTTCCATCGCTCAAAAAAAATATGAATTTAGAGATAATATCACTTCACTTTTCGCAGAAACCGATTTGGGAATCAGCAATGATTTATCCTTAAAAATTGGAGCAAGAGCAGAAAACTCTTCTTCTATCAACCACTGGAATTTTTCGCCAAGATTTGCCATGGCTTACAGAATTTCTAAAGAATGGACGAGTTCATTGGCTTACGGAACTTTCTTCCAAAATTCTGAAAGTAGATTTTTTACCGAAAATTATCAACCCAATTATCAAAGAGCTGACCATTATATTTTTCAAGTTCAAAGAGCAGCAGATGGAAGAAGTTTGAGATTGGAAACGTATTACAAAAAATATCAAGATTTAATAAAAACCACCACAGATTTTTACAGACCTATCGCTGTGAATAATAACGGAAATGGCTATGCAAAAGGTTTAGAATTATTTTGGCGAGATAAAAAATCTTTGAAAAATATAGATTATTGGGTGTCTTATTCTTACCTAGATTCTAAAAGAGATTACCTGAATTACACCGAAAGTCTATTCCCAAATTTCGCGGCTAAACATACACTTTCTGTTGTGGCTAAAAAATTTGTAACCAATTGGAAAACAGGATTTAATATTTCTTATAATTATAATTCTGGAAGACCATATTACAATTTCGTGGCCGAAAATGGTAATACTGTTCTCAAAAATCAAGGCTTTGTAAAAGATTATCAAGCGGTGAATTTCAGTCTTAATTATTTACCGAATTTAGGCAAAAAAGATGCGAGAGCTTTCACCGTTTTAGTGCTTTCTATCAATAACGTTCTAGGAACGAAAAATGAATTTGGATACAATTTTTCGAGCAATGGACTCAAATCTAGAGCCATCGTTCCTCCTACCAATACTTTTGTTTTCATCGGTGCATTCATCAGTTTTGGTACTGACAGAACTCAAGAAGCCATTAATAATAACTTATAGAATTAAGTCCAAAATGGACCATACAAACCATTCAGCCAAGAAAAACTACCGTTCGGTGAACTAAAATTTCAAAAAAATTTCTTTCAAAATATCTTTGAACCATAAAATTGAAACAAATAAAAAATATTACATATGAAAACTTTACAAAAAACAATTTTAGCACTTTCTTTCGCATTTACAACAACTTACACTTTTGCCCAAACTGCTTACGAAAAAGCCATGATGCCAAAAGTTCAAACCATCGAAATGCCAAAACCTTATCCAGATGATTACACTGCTCAAGCCAATGATTTTGCAAGAATTGGCGACAAAGAAAAAACACTTTGGCAACCGTATTATTACGCCGCTTTTTCAATTCTAAAAAAAGGAAGAACACTGATGCAACAAAACCAAATTGCACAACTAGACGAAGTGGCTAAAGAAGCTCAAAATTATATTGATAAAGCAGAAGCGCTTTCTCCGAATAATGCAGAAATCTACATTTTGAAAAAAATGAATCACGGACTTAAAATGATGGTAAACCCAATGGAAAGATATCAAACTGAAGGTCTCGCTGCTCAAAAAGCTCTTGCTGAAGCTAAAAAATTAGACCCAGAAAATCCTAGAATTACAATTATGGAAGCCGAAGATTTATATTTCACTCCAGAACAGTTTGGCGGAAGCAAAACAAAAGGAATTGAACTTTTTAAGAAAGCTTTAGAACAATTCAAAACCTACAAAATAAAATCTTCTCTTGATCCAAATTGGGGACAAGGTGAAGCAAATTATTTTATTGCTCAAGCG
>CAZHCK010000006.1:0-56296 GCA_964530915.1 uncultured Cloacibacterium sp.
TCATTTAAGGGACTGCAAAGGTAATACTTTTTTCTAAACTTCCAAATATTTTTTTAAATATTTTTATGTTCTCGCCTCGTCTTTCCTTTCTTAATTACCTCCTGCGCTACCGTTATTTTGGTGATGCAAAAGTATGACGATAAATCTATACAATGCAAATATTTTACACAAAAACTTATACAGTTGTTTAAATTGGGGAAAACATTATTCTGATAACAAACAACTTACACTCATTTTTAAAGTTATCCACAATAAGAAAATACGCTTTGTTTAGCATTATTTACACTCTAAATCCTAAACATCATTAAGGATTATATGAATTTAGAAGTAATAATTTTTTATTTTTTTATAAGTAAAATATCCCATACACACTCCTAATAAATCTGCAATAAGGTCTAAAAATTCCATACTTCTTCCTAAATGCATTTCTCTTTGTAGTATTTCTGTACCTAATCCATAGATAAGCATAATTAAGAAAAAGGTAAAAAATCGCATTCTAGGAAAACCTATTCTGAAAACAAATCCTAATAGGGCGAATATTGATATGTGTAGTATTTTATCAATTCCTGAGAACATAAACCAATATTCTTTGTTTTCTACTCCTGGTTTGAGGAGCATATATGTGAGTATTGCCCAATAAATGGGCAATACGTAATATCTAAATATGTGAGTTATCTTATCCAATGAGTTCTTGGTACTGTTCTGCAGTTAGCAATTCTGATTGGTCTGCACCTTCTGAAAGTTCTACTTTTACAATCCATCCTTTTCCGTATGGGTCTGTGTTTACCAATTCTGGTTCACCTTCTAACTCTTCATTAAACTCTATTACTTTACCTGAAACTGGTAAATATAAATCTGAAACAGTTTTTACAGCTTCTACGCTACCGAATACTTCTCCCGCATTTAAATCATCGTCTACAGTATCTACATCTACAAAAACGATGTCTCCTAATTCGCTTTGTGCGAAATCAGTGATTCCAACTGTAGCTACGTTTCCTTCTAGTTTAACCCATTCGTGATCTTTGGTGTACTTTAATTCTGATGGTGTGTTCATTTCTAAATTTATTTTTCCCAAAATTAATGAAATTATATGGAGGTTGCAAAAAAGTTTTTTCTAAAAAAAATAGAACCAAATAAATTTGATTCTATTCTATATTATATACTATATATATTATATGTGCATTTAGAAACCTTGACCTCCTCCAAAATTAAAGGTAGCAGTAATACCAGCTCTCACCGTAGAAAGTGGAAATGCTGTAGAAATTTTATACTTGGTCATTAATTGATCATAGAAGAATCTTAGATTAAAGTTTTGAGAGATGTTATAATCTGCCGAAACTTTTACGCTCATTAATCTTTGACCTCCGGTTATCTGTGAATCATCTAATAATATATTGGTGATTCTGGTTTGATTATCTCTTAGTGAAAAATCTGCTCTTACATTTAAATCACTTTTCAGATTTTTTTCTTTTCCTTGATATCTAACTTTGATTTTTAAATCTTTTAAAATATATCCAAAACCAAAAACATATTCAGAACCTATATCTTCGGTTAAAGTATGATTTACCAATCCGAGTGTATACATTCTGTTCTTATTATATTGTAAACGGAACTGCATATTGTTTCTCATGGTAACATCTGCTCCTAAAAGTGGAGAGAAATCTTCTACGTAACCTATCGTATTAAATGTATAAGGATTATATACATCATTATTAATATCATATTGAGGAGCTCCAGGATTTACATTCTTATTATAATAGTCTACACTTTTCTGAATTCCAGTTGCGGTATAAGTAGAAGTATAAGCATGAAGAATATCAAACTTAGCAAACTGACTATTAATAAAAGGTATGTTTTTAATTCCCGAATAAGTAATTCTCCAGTTTGGCATTGGGAATTTAGATTTTTCTAAATTGTTATTTTTCGTTGGAGATTTACCTTCAATCGCTGCTTGGAAAGCTGGAATCAATACATATGCATTGGCTTTGCTGTAATGTTCTGCGTAACCATCAACTTGTGGTGTTCCATACATTTGAGAAATCGTCTTAGCATTTTCAATGATTTTTTCATAAATATTATCGCTTCCAAAACTTGTTTTCAAGAGAATATTAGAATTGGTAAACGTAATCATCTCACTTGCGAATGAAAAATCAAACTGAGGAGTACTGCTAATCGCATCTACATTAAAGTTACCATGCATTAAATTTTTCATGTAGTTTTTAGTAAAACTCACATCTATTCTAAAATCATTGATTGGCTGAATCTGAATATTCCCTGTAAGATTTCTAGTAGTCATCTGAGAATAAGCTTCCGTCATGTATTCCGAAGAAGAAATCCAACTGTTTTCTATCGCATATCTTCTGATGTCTGCTTGAGAACCCAACAAGAATCCAAAAGTTGGTCCGCCAATTCCTTTTCCATATCCATAGAAATTAGGAGAAGATAGTAATCCAGGTAAAACGGTTCCGTTATTTTCGGTATAATTAAAATCTAACTGTTTTATCGCCGTTAAAGCATAAGCAAAAGCTTGAGTAGGCGTCAACTTATTTTTAAAAGTATAAGATTTGAATGCTTTTTTCCTTCCCTTTTTCAAGAAATTCTGAGTGTAAACATTGTTCAGTGAATCTATTTCAGATTTTCTGGCATTCATTTTATCATTAACTTTTCTAAAATATTTAAACTTATTGAAGAAACTATTAAAATCTGCACCTCCAGTTACATTAATATTATTGGTATTCTGTGCCAAGTTCCCCAGTTTTACTCCATTAGTATCTACCATTGCTGTAGAACGAGCGCTCCAATTGTACTGTACGCCGTAACCAATTTCCGTATTTACAAAATCTAAATACGGTAAATTTTCAAATGGCAATCTGTAACTCAACTGAATTCTATGGTTATAAAGAACCGGTCTTCCTTTTTGGAAAACATTTTGGAAAATAGAACTTCTGTCAAAGGTTTGAATATCCAATTGGTCGTTAATCGTTCTGGTAGCAGATGAAATATCTAATTTTAGGGATTTGGTTAAATTAAATCCTACGTTATATTGCCACCCGAAGAAGAAGTTTCGGTTTTTAATCACATCAAAATCCGCTGAAGAATTTCCATTGAGCAACGCATCAATATTTCTAAATTCTAGTTCATTATAATTTCTATCTAACTCTGTTCTGAAAGAAACTCTTGTCGGAACTATGTTAAAATTAATTTCTTTTGCCCATTTCAGATAAGGATAAGACTTCGCGGTATCGCTTACAATTTTATTAAAAGGTTTAAGATTCCAAGGTTTAAAATTAAAGCTGTAATCTATATTTCCTCTTAAATATTGTCTGTAATTATCTTTAGTGTATACATCTCTATACTTATCATCATTATAAATTAAGGAGATAGACAAGTTTTCTACATCATAGAATTTTGGTTTTTTATTAGGATTCATCCTATCCTTTCTCATATTGAGCACCCCAATACTTCTTTGTTGTGTATATGTTCTCGCTACTTTTTTTAGTTCATCTTTCTTTGGATCTTTGCTAAATTCCACATCATCATTCAGTGGATTGTACTTAGGATCTTCTATAGTTTGAGAATAAGAATAATTCACCGGAATCTTCAATCCTAACTTTTCTGGTAAGAATTTATCTACATTCACCATTGTATTGATACCAAAAGCTGAGTTGGTAGTCTGTGAACGTTCCGCAGGTTTTTGGTTGATAAACCCAAAACCAATCGTAGAATAAGCTCCACTCGCGTTTACAGTTGCAAAATCTCCCAAATTGAAATTAAGATTTGCGTTTCCAGCATAACCTCCTTTATTTTCTATACCCGAAAGTCTAATTTCATTAACCCAAAGAATAAGATTTTTATCTACCTCATCATTATTTCTCACCCCAATCATCATGGTGGTAATATTTCCTAAACTTGGTCTACCTTTTACGTAGAATGCTTTATTTTCATCACCAAAATCTGCCGAAGTAAATCTTTCGTTGGTCACCGTAGAATTTTTGTCTCTCAAGATTTTTAAATCTACAAAATCCTGAATCGCTAATCTCACGGTGTTTTCATTTGGCCAAATATCAAGCGGAGAAGTAGCATTCGGAGCGGTATATTTCAGCGAAGCTTCATATTCATAGTAATTATCTGTAGCATCACTACCGAATCTGATGAAGAATTTCGCAGATTTATCAAGATTAGAACCTTTGCCAATTAAATCTTCTGCGTGAACAAATAATTCTAAATTTTGGAATCTTCTCATATCTAAAGCGATATTTTTGAAAACACCTCTTGCTTCACCATTCGGAAGGTTGGTTTTCATATAAAGAGAAGCTTCGTTTTGTCTTTGAGCACCTGCATTTCCGCTAAGAACTTGTCTCTCAATTCCTGGAGGCAACACATAAGGTGGAGTTCCCAATGCATTTTCTTCTAAGTTTACACTTCCTACATCAAATTTAGAGTTATCTATAGTACCTGTTCCTTCAAATTGGTTCTGATCATCTACTCTATTTGAAGCAATCCCTTTACCATATTTTCTCCATTCGCTTCTTACCAAGTCTAAAGTTCCGAATCTAATGGTTGCGGTTTCATCAAAACCTGTGAGCATCATTCTGGCAAATCTTACGTTGTTTAAGATTTGGTCTGCGCCAGAAGTTTCGGTAGAAGAATTATAATTGGCAACTGGAATTCTGAATAAGAACCATTTATTTTTAGAAGTTTGTCCGTTTTGGAATTTCACTTCTACTTCTTTTACATCTACAATATTATTTCTTCCTAAAACCAATTCGCTTTGTGCTAAATTAATATCATACTGATTGTAATTTTCGCTTTGGTCTAGGTTATAATCTTTATTTACATCTTCTGCATCTGGAGTTTGAGAAGAAACTTCTAAAGAATTCGACTGAGAATTTCCATCTGGATTTCTGAAATATTTATAACGCTCAATCATAGATGAAGCTAATGCTCCCTGAAACTGATTAGAAAGATAAAATACAAAATCATCCGCAGCTGGATCTGGCTCATTTTTTACTGGATTGGTGAAATTGGTATTGAAAGCTGTCGCTTCCGCTACGTTATCTAAACCATCAAAACCTACATCTTGAGCCGTTCTTTCTTCGTTTTCTGTACCAAAAGCATATAAAACTGGGAATTGGTCTGGCTGAGTTCCCCAATTGGTAGAAGAAGTTTTCGCTGGAGTATTTGGTGTAGGCAAACCATTTTCATATTGCAGTTTACCATCTTTTAGAATATCTTCTGAAACGTTTCCTAATTGCAACATTAATTTAGGAGCAGTTCCTAACATTTTACCATCTGCATAAGGATCCATCATCCAAAATTCCACATATTCTATATTCGAACTTCTGAAGTTAGAAACGGTAATCGGTCTCATTAAACCAGCCCATCTTTGTGATGGAATTTCTGCATTTTGATTTAAATTATACGGACCTCTTTCTTTAGGATAATACGTAATATCAAAAGTATTGGTGAAGGTTTGTTCACCCGCTACAAAATCTCTATTGTTAAAGAGTTCTATCATTTGAACTCTTCTGGAAGCGTGATTAGAAAGTGCTTCAGCATTAATTCCATTCGGTGCTTTTCCACCAACTCCGTAGAATCTTGGGTCTATATTGTACCAAGAAAGTAGACCTCTTCCGTATCCATTGGTCAAGTCATTATTATTAGAACTTCCGAAACCAATTTCAGGCTTCGATGCTAAACTCCAAACTGCAGGTTCTTTTAATGAAATTTTAGAAGTGGTTTGTTCAAAATCATCAATGTAAGATTCATCATTAATTCCTTTATTTTGACCTGGAATAAGATATGCTCCTTCTAATTTCAAATTAATATTAGACGGTGCTTCTGTATTGATAAACGGAATTTTATCTGTAAGTCTGGTTAAAAACTGTGATTGGTTATTGTACATTAGGTTAAAACCAGCCATCGTGTTATTCACGGCTTCGAAACCTGTTTGTACTTTTTGAGTGAGTGGTGTTTCTGAATAATTCACCACAGTTGCACCAATGGTAAGATTTTCATTAAATTTTCTCTCGAGATTTAATCCTAAAAATCTTTTTCTCTGGGTGTTAAAGGTCATTTGGTTTTCCAAACTCACGTTGATGGCTTGACCAGATTGTTTAACCATTTCATTGATAATGGTTACTTGACCTATCATATAATCTACCGTATAATCTACGCCTTCTGTAAGTACTACTCCATTGGCAGTTACTTTTACAGAACCACGCGGAACATTAATCGCTCCCAGAGAAATTCCTGTTCCCTGCGAACCTTTATATCTACCTTCGATGGTGTATCTAAGTGCTAAATTATTTTCAGAAGCGACTTGTTTTTGTTGGGTATACAATTCATTGAAAACAAATTTCGGGTCATTGCTTCCCAAAACAGATTCTAAGTAATTCCCAAAAGGTTGAGCTTTGGTAAACATTACTCTTCCGTTTTGTGCATCTACCGTAATTCCTTGTACAAAATCAAACAAACCGTCTCCTTGTTGACCATTCGTATTATTTTGAATATCATTGTTCACATTTAGTCTATCCCAATTGAATAATTTCAATAAATTTTGGTCTGCAACAGGTGTTCCTGGTAGATAATTTACTTTTCCACCGCTGTCATTATCACGATATAAAACGTTTAATAGGAAATTTTGCGAGTCAATTTGATTGGCATTTAATGAATACACGTTTTTCATCATTAAATTCCACATCGGTGAAGTGGTTTTTACGGAAACGTTCGGTTTCAATAATTTGGTAATCACCACTGGACTTTCTTCGGAAAATTCCCCTACTTTATAGACTTTGCTGTCACCAGAAACGGTATAAGAAAAAGAAGCCGCCAAAAGTTGATTGTCATTTAATCTTTGATTCAAAGAAATATAACCCACTTGAGGATTAAAGGTATATTCAGCAGGATTTAATCTTTTTGCTTTTCGGTTAAAGATAAAATGTTCGCCGTCTTTATAATTGGGGTCACCTGTAGTATTCGGAAGTGATTGATTGTTAATCGCGTTGTAGGTTTGATTTACATCTCTTATTCCACCAAGATTAGCTACGGCATTATAAACACCTAAATTAGAATTATCTGGAAAACTTCCACCTTCACCCAAATCTCTAATCCCGAGAATACTTTTCTGTTCTTGCAAATTACCAGAACCTTGGTCTAAAACCCAAAGTTCTAATCGAGTAATCGAAATTCTAGAATTGATTAAAGGATAATTGGCTAAAGCATTGTCATAATTATTTAAGAAATATTGACCTAAAAAATAGTGCTGATTATCTTCGTAATCATAGGCGTTTATTTTGAAGGTTTGCATTACGCCACCTCCTTGAACTACAATATTTCTGGCTTCACCTTGTTGCTGAGAAAACACCAAAGTTCCGTACGTTTTCCCTAATTGGAATTCGGTTTTTAGACCAAAAAGAGATTCAGAACCTCTAATTAAATTGGTAGAAAGTGGCATGTTCACATTACCGAATTCAACTCTTTTTATAATTTTATCTTCGCCACCTTTTAGTGGATTTTTTGCTTCACTGATGGCTTGATTTTGTAAATCTCTCCACGTTCCTTTGGCTTGCCAAACGAGATTCATTCTGTTTTCGAATGCAAAACCAGATTGCGTGTCGTAATTGGCTTTGAGTTGAAGATTCTCTCCCACTTTTCCTAAAACACCGAGCTGAATTCTCTGCTGAATATTAATCGCAAAATTGCTTCTGTTTTGAGGAAGAATTAATGGATTTTCAATTTTTTGGTGCAAACCTCCTAAATCAAAACTCGCAAAACCATTTGGAATCAATTCAATTTTATTGCTACCAAAAATGGTTTCAAAAATTTTATTTTTGATAGTCACACTTTGAATTAAGCCTTTCTTTTCGGCTTCTTTTTTGTCTTCTTTGTAGAGATTTCCGCCAAAAGCTTTTTGTTGATAATAATCTTTGAGGCTATTATTCAGTGTGTAAGTAGAATATTCTTTTGGAGTAAGAACGATGGGCGCTCCTGTTACGGTGTTTCCAATTTTTGGGTAGAGATAATACATACCCGTTTTTACATCATAGAACGCTTCGTATCTCGTAGGATTAGGCAAGGCATAATCTTTCCTTATAGAAATATTCGCTGTATCCGAAGGCTTTTGCTGCGCAAAAAATAACGCAGAAAAACATAGAAATACAATCGAAAAATAGATTTTATGCAGAGGAAAAGTTTTCTTCACTTGTGTTTATATCATTTTTAGAATTTGCTTCACCAATTCTTCGGTTTGCAAATCTGGATTTTGTTTTAAAATTCTATCGGCAATCTTCTCGCTCATCTTTTTAGGAATCCCTAAAACTTCTAAAGCAGATAACGATTCTTCTTTCACTTTATTGTCTGCAAAAGCAGAAATGTTCTCCGCAGAAACCCCGAATTTTTCTACCTTATCTCGTAAATCTACAATAATTCTTTCAGCGGTTTTAGCTCCAATTCCTTTTACTTTTTGGAGCAGCGCAGAATTTTTATTGAGAATCGCTTGTGCAATGTCTTTAAGATCTAATGAAGAAAGCAAAATAAGCGCAGAAACTGCACCTACTCCGTTTACAGAAATTAAGAGATTAAACATTTCTTTTTCTTCTTTGGTATAAAACCCGAAAAGCAAATGCGCATCTTCTCTGATGATTTGCTGGGTGAAAAGAAAAACTTCCTTCCCTAAAAAAAGTCGCTGAGATGTTTGCAAAGAAATGCCTACATAATAACCCACTCCATTTACCTCTATCACCACATAGGTAGGAGTAAGTTCTTGAACAATACCTTTTAATGAAAAAATCATAGTTTTTTAATTTGATTCCATAGGAATCTTATCTGTGTAGTTAATTTTTAATATTTATATATGGGGCGCTCCGTAGGAGCGCTATCTTTTTATTCTCATTTATCATAAAATTCAAACAAATATTTTTCATCATAATTGACTTCAAATTTTACTAAAAAATCTAAATATTCTTCTCTGAAACTTCTTTTTTGATGATGAATTTTTTGATTTAATATATATTGATTTACCGCGTCTTTTTGACTTTTAGCATAAGAAAAAGCACCATAACTTTCTTGCCAAGCAAATTTACCAAAACTTAACCTTTTATCATTAATGAATTTAGTAGATTCTGATTTAATAATTTTCACTAACTCAGGAATAGTTATTTTCAAATTTTTATAACTAAAAAACAAGTGTAAATGATCTGGATTGGCATAAATAGCTATTAATTTTTGACCTTTATTGGTGAGTATTCCTGTGATATATTTTTCTATTTCTTGTCTATTCTTCTCTTCTATTAGCGTTTCTCTTCCTTTCGTTGCAAAAACCAATTGAATATAAATTTGTGAATAAGTATTAGGCATGGTTATGGTTTTAGTTTTTATTATTTCTAAGATAGCGCTCCTACGGAGCGCCCTCAATCTTGCACTATTCTTTCTACACAGATAAGATTCCTACGGAATCTATAAATTCATCTTCAAATCAATATAAAATAAACCTCAAAGATAATAAACTAAATTTTATTGTCATCATTCTTATATATTGTTTAATTTTGGAAAAATTTCAATTCATAAAATTTCCATATATACCAATGAAAAACCTACTTCAGCTTTTAGAAGAAAACACCAAAAAATTCCCACAGAAAACCGCTCTTAGTTTTAGAAACGGTGACGAAATAGAGATTCTTACTTGGAAAAAATTCTGGGCAATGGTTTGCCAAACTGCAAACGGATTGCATACTCTAGACGTAAAAAAGGGAGATTGTGTAGGTGTTTTTTCTCAAAATTCTAAAGATTGGATTATTTTTGACATTGCCGTGCAAATGTTGGGGGCGATTACCATTCCCATTTACGCCACCAATAATTATGACCAAACCGAATATATCATCAAGCAAACCGAAATGCAACATATTTTGGTGGGAGACACGCCTCAACTTGAAATTCTGAAAAGTGCCGAAAAACATTTGGGCAAAAAATTACATATTTTCACGTCTCATGTGATAAAAGACGAAGCCGAAAACATTACCTATTTCCCAGATTTCATCAAGCATTTTGCTACCGAAAGAAACCTCATCGAAATTACCGATGAAGATTTGGCAACCATTCTTTACACTTCTGGAACTACAGGAATCCCGAAAGGTGTAATGCTTACACATGGTGGTTTCAAAGCGGTGGTTGCGGCGCACAAAGAATTTTTCAGTTTCGACAATTTGTACGACATGAAATCTTTGGCTTTTCTACCATTAAGTCATATTTTCGAAAGAAGCTGGACGCTTTTTGTGCTTTCTCAAGGTGGTGAAGTTGCCATTTTAGAAGACCCAAAAAATATCTTGAACACGCTGAAACATGTTCACCCAACTGCAATGTGTGCCGTACCAAGATTCTACGAAAAAGTATATCAAACTTTAATTAAAAAAATAGAAGCTTCTTCACCTACAAAACAAAAACTTTTCAAAAAAGCTTTGGAAGTAGGCGCTAAAGTAGCTGACAAAAAAAGAACTGGCGCTAAAGTTCCGTTTGGTTTACAATTGCAGTTTAGTTTCTTTGACAAATTGGTTTTCAGAAAAATTAAAAATGAATTGGGCGGAAATCTTTCGTTTTTACCTTGTGGTGGAGCGATGCTGAAAAAAGAAATTTCAGAATTTTTTGCAGCCATTGGTTTACCCGTGATTGTAGGTTACGGACTTACCGAAACTACCGCTACAGTTACTGCACTTCCTCCGAAAAATTATGTGTACGGAAGCGTAGGAAAAGCTCTACCAGGTGTAGAAATTAAAATAGGAGCAGATGATGAAATTTTGGTAAAATACCAAGGTGTGATGAAAGGTTACTACAAAAACGAAGAAGAAACGGCTAAAGTTTTCACGGAAGATGGTTATTTCAGAACAGGTGATGCTGGTAGAATAGACGAAGAAGGAAATCTCTACATTACCGATAGAATAAAGGATTTAATGAAAACTTCTAACGGAAAATATATTGCGCCACAAAGCATAGAAATCCCATTACAAAGCAATCCTTATATTGCACAAGCGATGGTAATTGCCGAAGGAAAACCTTATGTTTCTGCAGTGATTGTTCCGAATTTTGAAACCTTAATGGAGAAATACGAGGAATTTAAAAATTACCTTTCTCTAAATATTGAAGAAAAGAAAAAATTACTAGAAACGCCATTCATTAAAGAAACTTTTGAAAAAGTAGTGAACGATATTCAAAAGGAATTTGCAAGTTTTGAAAAAATTAAAAAGTTCAAACTTTTACCAGAAGAATTTACCATAGAACGTGGCGAGATTACTCCAACCCTAAAAATAAAACGTAAAATTATTCTAGAAAAATTCAAAGCTTTGATTGAAGGAATGTATGCGTAGAAATTGTGTAATTTATTTAAATTAAAATAAGACGAAAGAATCTTTAGGTAACAATATAAAACACGAAAAAGATTGAAAGTTTCCATATTATTCATTTTAGGTTTTTTGATTATAGCAACAATTTTTATGTTGCTAATGTCTATAGCTTCATCGCATAAAATTCCAAACAACACCTACATTATATATGTAATATCTTTAATCACACTTACAATTTCCTTTATAATTATTAATAAAATAAAAAAAAGATGAAAATTGTTCCTAATGTAATTTAAGTCTTTCTATCATTTTCCCCGATGTCTCAGATTTCCAATCCGTGACTTATTCTATAAAAAATAAACCCCTCCAAAAATTTGGAGGGGTTTTTATTTGTAAACTGTTATTACTTTTTCTGTGAGAGAAGCCACTTATAAAATTCTGGGTTAGAATAAGTAGAATCCCAAGAATTGTGATTATCCTTCGGGAAGATAATGAGTTCTGCTTTTGGATTAATCGGGTGAACTTTCATCCAAAAATTAGTCGCGTTTTCTGGCAACACCACATCATCCATTCCGCCATGATAAATTTTAAGGTTCATGTCTTTATAATTATGGATATTGGCGAGCATTACTCTGTCTGTAGGCGCACAAACAGAAGCTACTGCGGCAAACATTTCAGGGTGTTCTCCTGCCAATTTCAGCGTTCCCCAACCTCCCATAGATAAACCTGTGAGGTAAATTCTAGACGCATCTATTTTATATTTCTGCACAATTTCTTGAATCAAAAAATACACGGCTTGTGTATCCCACCACATATTTTCGGGACATTGCGGCGCAAGAATTGCCACGGGTTCCTGCATTAAATTTTTATAAGTAAACGGACTGTGCGCTTTTACCATTTCTAAATTGGTTCCTCTTTCGCCAGAACCGTGTAAAAAAACAATCAACGGAACATTTCCTTTAGCGTTTTGAGGATAATCAAAAACGTAGGAAATATTTTTTTCTACTTTTACTTCTTTCTTGAATTCTGCTTTTATTTCTTGAGCATTTGCTTGACTGATAAAGCCAAATGCAAGTAATGCCGCGATTTTTAAAATGAATTTCATCTTCATATTTATTTAATGTTATACTTCTCTGATTTGAATTCTAATTTTTTAAGCCCTTGTTTGATTTCTGGTGCGTTCATAAACAGCTTCCAAAGGAAACCTGTTCTATAATTTTCAATCATGGGAGCAATTGTTCCTTGGTCAATAGCCAAATAACGCGGTGTAAACCAATTATCATAATGAATAGAAGTCGCATCAAAAGGACCTGCACTACCAATAAATTCTGGTTTCTGCGTGTACATAAATCTTAAAAAATTCATCGACTCTTTTGGTGAATACGGAAAACTACTCAAAGCAGCAGTTGGCGTTATCACACCTCTATCTTCTGTAGGTTGATGAGCGGTATAACCAACTCCACCATCATTATTTCTGGTGTAACTTGCGGTAAGTCCCCAATAATTTTCGCCGTAACCTTTCCAATTTTTAGGATTTTCTACACAATATTGATAATCAATGAGCACTTGATTTTTATTCAAATCAAAATAATTCTTGATGAGTTTATCACTTAAACCAGTTGGGTCTAAACCAATGTACGAATAATGTGCCCAAAATAAAGGACCTCCATATTCCTCAGAATAATTGTGTTTCACATAAAGCGGAAGTCCGTACTTAGATTTATCAGTAAGGTAAGTTCCGTTTCTAGTCCAGCCTTGATAATAAGTTTCTGCATCTATAGCATGAGTAGGAGATGAAGCCGCTAAAATATAGGTAATCAGACATTCATTATATCCTTGCAATGGGAAATTCATCTCCCACTGATATTCTGGTGACCAATGCCAATACAACACTTTTTCGCCACCTTTGGTATACCAATTCCATTCAATTCCTTTCCAAAGTTCGTCACATTTTTGAGCCAATGCTTTTTCTTCGGCATTACCATCTTTAAAATATTCGCGAACCATTAAAATCCCTGAAGTGAGAAAAGCGGTTTCCACTAAATCTCCACCATTGTCTTTTCTGCCAAAAGGAACTACTTTTCCTGTTTCTCCATTAATCCAATGACTCCAAGCTCCGTGAAAACGATCTGCTTTCGCTAAGAAATCCATCATGGTATTGAGTCTTTTTACGGCTTCATCTCTTGGAATAAAACCTCTTTCTACTCCTACCAAAACAGTTGCTAAACCAAAACCTGAACCACCTGTAGTCACTACATGTTTATCATTTTGAGGGTAGATATTGTCTTCGTGATAGCGTTCTCTTCCCAGCAATGAATTGGGTTCTGCATAATCCCAAAAATATTTGAGTGCATCTTTTTGAACCTTATCCATTAATTGTTGGTCTGTTAATTTTGAAATTTCTGTATTCTTGCTCTCTGTCACGGTTTTTTGAGACTGACAAGAACTCAGCACGAAACTTGCAAAAAGAAATATGATTATTTTTTTCATTTTTATTAATAATTAAACCGATTCGAATGAATTTTTAGAATCCATATTGAGTAGAATGGAAACCTAATTTTAGTAAACCTTGTTTTACATCTGGAGCATTCATAAATAATTGCCACAAAAATGCCGAACGATGATTTTCTACCATCGGCGCGATTGTTCCTTGGTCTATTGCTAAATATCTTGGAGTAACCCAATTGTAATGTACAGAATATGCATCATAAGGTCCTGCAACACCGATGTATTTTTTATAATTTTCATTGTATAAAAATCTTAAAAAATTCATACTTTCTGTAGGTGTATAAGGCATATCCGAAATAGCTGCTGTAGGCGAAATTATTCCTAAATCGTTATTCGGTTGATGTGCTGCATAATCATCTCCTCCAGTTTGAGGATTTCTAGAATAACTTGCCGTTAAACCCCAACTTTTAGAATTGTATCCTTGCCAACTTTTAGGATTGGCAACACAATATTGATACATGATTTTGGAATGATTTACTACTGCATCCCCATAATTTACATAGTCATCTCTTAAACCTCTAGGATCTAATCCTAAGAAAGAATAATGAGACCAAAACATAGGACCAACTGTTCCGTTTGCTCCGTTATGATTCACAATTAAAGGAATTCCGTATTGTGAGGCAGATGTTTTTATAGCACCAGTTCTTGCCCAACCTTCGGCGTAAACCGTTTTTTCAATAGCATAATTAGGTGAAGCTGCCGCTAAAACATATGTGATTAAAGTTTCATCAAAACCTCGCAATTGGTGATTCATCTCAAAATTATAATTAGGTGACCAATGCCAATACAAAACGTTTTGACCTTGAGTATACCAATTCCACTCGATTCCTTTCCATAAATCGTCTGCTTTTTTTGAAATGGCTAACTCTGTAGCATCTGAAGAATTTTTAAAATATTCTCTTACGCAGATTAAACCTTGAGCTAGAAAAGCAGTTTCTACTAAATCTCCTCCATTATCTTTTGTGTTGAAAGGAATAACATTTCCCGTATTTCCATCCATCCAATGTGGCCAAGCTCCATGAAAACGATTGGCATTTTGCAAGAAATTAAGAGCGGTCGATAATCTAGAAACGGCATCGGTTCTAGTTACATAACCATTTTTAATCCCTACTAAAATCGTCATCAATCCGAAACCAGAACCACCAGTGGAAACAACATGAGCATCTTGACCAGGATTATCAGTATGATATCTTTCTCTGGCTAATTTAGAATTAGATTGTGCATAATCCCAAAAATATTTAAGTGCATCTTTCTGAACCATTTCTACAATTTCTGGGTCTGTGTAAGTTTTGGGAGGGTCTATAGGTGTAGGTGGATTAGGCTCTGTTCCAGAGGTAGTCTCAGAAGAACAACTGCCACACAAAAGTATGGCAGTTGCTAAAATTTTCATGAAATTATTAAATTTCATCTATTATTTTTTCTTAGTGTATAAAGTATTTACTTCGGCAGCGGTAAGTGCAGTAGCATACAATCTAAATTGGTCAATACCTCCATTCCATGAATTTTTCAACCAATCACTCGCACCTTCGCTTATTTGTTTTGCAGTAAATTCTTGTGGTCCTGCTCCAATTTTCAATCCTGTAATTATAGTAGGCTCTAAAACTACATTTCCATGACCTGTCCATTCTGGAACATTTGTATGTGCTACTCCATCTTTGTAAAGAGTCATTTTAGAAGTCCCAGCATCATAAACAAATGCTAAGTGGTGCCAGTTATTATCATACAGACCTGTAACTGCATTAGCTCCTGTCCATTCAAACCATTTTTCACTGGTTTTATCTTTTACGAAGAACTTCACTACAGGTTGCGCAGCTGTACCCTCTGTAAGTAAAAACATAGATGCTGCAGACCAGTGATAAGAAGAAGGAGCAGGCATACTGAAGATATGATCTGTTTTTAGCTCTCCTTTTTTCACCCAAACAGATAGTGAAAAACTTTTTGCTTCTTTAGCAAAATCATTTGCACTGCTATATTTGATATACTTATAATTAGCACCTTGTGCTGCTTTTCCTTTTGCCCCATCAATTGAAGCCAAAGGATTGTCAGACGGGAATTTTGCTCTAATACTATCTACTGCATTCATTAACGAGTTACTAGTAGTACCATCAAAAGCAACATAAAATTTTAACGGTCCACCTGGTGGATTGGCATCTTTAGGAAAATCTCCTAATTCTGGTCTATCTAAATTTTGACAAGAAAACATCAAAAATGAAATAGAAAGAGCACCAAAAATTTTGAATATTTTATTTTTCATTTTTTGTAAGTCTTAAAGATTAATAATTAGGATTTTGAACTAAAACTCCTTGAGATTTGTCAATAGCTTCTTGAGGAATTGGGAAATACTTGTTTTTATCTGTATATCCTTTTGCTCCTAAAACTGCAGGTGCATCTCCCCATCTTACTAAGTCGTAGAATCTTTCGAATTCCATTGCGAATTCTATTCTACGTTCTTGTTTAATAGCGGCTCTTAGTGTAACTTGATCTGCAGCAGTAGTATTTGCAAGTCCTGCTCTGTTTCTAATCATATTTACATAATTAGCAGCTTTACCAGACTGTCCTAATTCATTAGCAGCTTCAGCAGCCATTAAAACTACATCTGCATAACGTATAATTTTGATATTTTCCCAGTGGTTTTTGTTTTGTGCATATTGAATTCTTTCTGCTGGATAAGTATAAGCTTTTCCATTCCAATATTGTTGTGCTACTGTAGGTACACTTGGTAGTGTATATCCTATAGTGCCATAAATATCTGGTCCTCCTGAGGTTAAAATTGTAGTTTTCTTACGTAAATCTCCATTTTCATAAGCTGCTACCAATTCTACAGACGGCACATTAAAGCCCCAACCTAAATCCCAAGTTCCTGAACCTCTAACTCCTTGACATTCGTAGAAATTATTGGTGTACTTAGTTGGGTAATCATAAGTTTTTTGAATTTCAAAGACAGATTCTTTAGAGTTGTTTCCTGATTTCGTAAACTCATTATCATAAGAAGCATTCAATTGATATACTCCAGAGTTGATTACTGTTTCTGATAATTCAAGCGCTTTTGCCCAATTTCCTTGGTAAAGGTAAAGTTTTGCTAAGAATGCATTTGCCATTCCTTTAGTTGCTCTACCTAGATAAGAACTTGGCCACTGAGTTGGTAAAACCTCTGCAGCTTCAGTCAAATCTTTTATAATTTGAGCATCTACTTGTGCCACTGTGCTTTTAGGCGCTACCTCATCTGCAGGAACGTCTATTGTTTTAAGATTGATTGGAACTTCTCCGTAATCTCTTCTTAACTCAAAGTAACAGAATGCTCTAATTGCTTTTGCTTCTGCAATATTTACCATAGTCCCGTTAGAAGTATCTCCAGAAGCTACTGCAGTATTGATTAATTCATTAGCATCATAAATGATTTTATAATGACCATTCCAATTATTTTTAATGTGTCCGTTAGTTGCTACATAACCGAAATTATTAAAAACATTACCATCTGTAGCAGCATCTGATGCTGTACTTCCTTTTTCATTGTCATCTGCTCTGATACAGTGTGTCCAAACATAAGTAAAATCACTTACACCACCTTCTGTTCTTAAACTCGCATATAAACCGAAAGCACTTGCTTCAAAACCACCTAAAGGAACTTCGTCTCCTACTGGTCTTCCTTCTGGTTTTAAATCTAACCAATCATCATTACAACTTTGAAGTGAGCTAGCACTTATCAATAAAACTCCACCTAAAAGTAGATTCTTAATTATATTTATTTTCATTACTTTAATTTTTTAGAATGTAACATTAATACCGAAACTTGTAATTCTAGGATTTGGATATCCACTGTTATTTACACCAAATTCTGTAGCTGAACCACCAAATTCTGGAGTAAAGCCATTCACATGATCCCAAGTTTTAAGATTCTGAACATTGAAATAAACTTTTAATGCTTGAATTCCTAAACCTTCGATTAAACCTTTATTGAAATTATACCCTAACTGTACGTTTCTGATTCTGAAGAAGCTACCATCCTCAATCATATAAGTAGAGTTTTCTCTATTATAACCAGATGCGGTGTAACTTCTTGGCTCCCAATTAGAGGTTCCTGCACCAGTCCATCTGTCTAATCTTTCTTCACGATAGTTAAACGGCGCAAATGAGCTACCATTTCCCCAATTTCTGAAAATTTCGTTTCCGTATACTCCGTAGAAATCTGCATTAAGGAAGAATCCTTTGTAATCTGCACCTACACTAAATCCGTAAGTGAAATCTGGAGTTGGGTCACCAATAATAGTTCTATCATCTGGTGTGATTTTACCATCACCATTTACATCTCTGTATTTAAAATCTCCAGGTGCAACATCTCCAATTGTAGAAGCTGGTGAGCCAAGAATATCTGCATAAGATTGATATAATCCGTCTACAATATAACCATAGAAAGCACCTACTGGTAAGCCTTCTTTATAAATAGCTGGACCATAAAATACTTTATAACCATCTTCTAATGTGTTAAGAACTTTGGTCTCAGTAGTAGTTAAGTTTCCATTAATGGAATACGTGAAATCTTGTGAAATTCTATCTTTCCATCCTAAAACAAATTCAAAACCTTTTGCCTCAATAGAACCGGCATTCATAAAGTAATTAGGGTTTCCAATCACATAGTTCAGTAAGCCTTCTGTTTTTTTATTATAATAAGTAGCATCAAAAGATAGTTTTCTGCTAATCATCATTGATTCAAAACCAAATTCATAAGATTTTAAATGTTCCCATTTTAAATCAGTAGCTTCTTCGTATGCTTTTACGAATGCTGGATATAGATTCCCGTTAAATACACCTGTTCCACCTTCTACATATATTGGATATCCAAAATAGCTATATGGAGTGTATTGGTTTCCTAAATCACCATAAGAACCTTTAATTTTTAAATAATTGATAAATGGCACCTCACTCATGAAGTTTTCCTTAGAAATTTCCCAAGCACCACCTACAGACCAGAACCAGTCAAATCTATTTCCTGGAGCTAGCTGAGATGAACCATCATTACGCACAGAAGCATTAAGCATATATTTATTATTAAAGCTATAAAGCATTCTACCAAAATAAGATGCTTGTCTCTGTTTGTATGCACTAGTATTAACTACTTTAGTTGTAGAATCTACAAAATCTGAATGCAGATACCAAAATCTTGGGTTATTAGGAATTTGACCTAGAGGATTAGATAAACTTCCTTTAGCGCTACCAGACATACTAGAGTATTCTCTATTAATAGTCTCGAAACCTGCCATCAAAGTTAAATCATGTGCTCCAAATTTATTTTTATAAGTTAATAACTGGTTTTGTTGGAATGTAACATCTCTATTTTCGAATTGATTAATACCAGTAAGTAAATTACCTGAATAAGGAGTAGAAGAATTAGATTCTGCTACATAAACATCAAAAACTGGTGTATAACCTCTTCCGGTTCCATTACGATATGTTACGAAATAGTTAGAACGGAAGGTAAAGTTTTTCAAGAAATCAAATTCAAAATATGCATTCGGGTTAAATTGAAAATCTTTATTATACTGAGTATTTCTCATTCCTTCTACTACAGCCAAAGGGTTTCCTATTTGTGCTGCACCTATTTCTTGTGGCAAAGAATTAAAATATCCAAAATAATCTATCTTTTCACCACTAGGCAATGTTCTGTATATATGTTCTGTAACTGTAGGCGAAACTACAGGAGTAGCATTAAGTGCTGAGCTAAAACTTCTCAATTGTGGTAATTTAGAATAAGATCCTGTAATTCCAAAACCGGCTCTTACTTTGTCTGAAATTTTTACATCATCATTAAATTTCATGGTTAATCTATCAAATTTTTCATATTTAATAGAACCATCTTCTGTTTGATAACCAAAAGAGAAACTTACTTTATTTTTATCAGTACCATTAGAAATAGTTAAATTATTTTGGTTAATAATTCCACCTTCTTTTTTAATGGTATCAATCCAATTGGTATCTGCATTAAATAAATTAAATAAATTATATGCAGGAAGACCTTGATTAGCTAAATCTTCATTATAAAGTGTTTTAAAGCCTTCTGCACCTACCAAATCAGGTCTATTATCTAGAGATTTAACCCCAATTGAAGAACTAAGGTTAATAGTTGTTTTTCCTGATTTTGCTCTCTTAGTAGTCACAATAATTGCACCATTAGCACCTCTATTACCAAAAATTGCTAGAGATGATGGATCTTTTAGAACCTCCATAGATTCTATATCTGATGGGTTCAAAAAGTCAATATTATTGGCAAAAACTCCGTCTACAATATACACAGGCTGAGTCTGGTTAATTGTAACGGTCCCTCTAATTCTGACATCAGCTTGGGAACCAGGCTGACCAGAATTTACTACAGATAAACCCGCAACTTGACCTTGTAAAGCGTTTATCGGGTTAGCATTTGGTTTATCTGCAACTACATCTCCTCCAACTTTAGCTATAGAACCGGTAAGATCTCTTTTCTTAGCCGTTCCATACCCAATCATCACTACCTCTTCTATTTGCTTTTCTTTAAGCGAATCTTTTGTTTGAGCGCTTAATTCTTGATATCCTGCAAATAAGTAAATTGCAGCTATCATACTAGTTAATTTCACAGTGTTTTTAACCATAACAATAATGAATTAAAATTTATTTTTTATTATCTTATTTTGAGACAAAACATAAAATCAAATGTACAATTTTATTTAATCCATAACATTTATTTTGTTAATTTTTTTTAAAAAAATGTTAAAAATCATTAAAAATGTAAATCTAAAGCCTTTAAACAGGCCGTTTTTTACGAATTACTCAACTTTTGCAATTTCGGTTTTTTCTGAAATACCATTATTATTGAAGGCCTCTATCTGAAAATAATAAGTATCTGCAGCATCCATCCCTGTAAAATAGTAGTCATTCTTACCATAAACCATAATACTTCCGTACAACTTGTCTGGAGACTTTCCAAAGTAAATTACATAACCATCTGCTAAGTTATTTTGCTTCCATTTTAGCCATGAACTTCTTCTCTCCCCTGCTTTTTCTTTTGGATTTCTCAGAACCACAAAATTTTCTACTTTTTGAGGTTTTTCACCACTTCCATTTCCGAAAACTCTTAATCCACTGATGGCAAATTTGCCAGTAGGCATTTTAATATTTTGAATTTTAAGATATCTTGCTGTAAATGGTTTTTCTATTTCTATATAATCGTGAGGTACATCTTTGGTGTTATTTGACTTATCTACCACTAATTTCCAGTTTTTTTCGTCATCAGAAGCGTAGATTTTATATTGATGTGATTTTCCTAAAGTTTTACCTAAAAACTCAGCATCTTGGTCAGCAAAATTAATTTGAATAGCCTTTACTAAGGATTTTTCACCCAAATCGGTTTGTAAATATTCATTAGCGCCACCAGTTTTAGCACTCCAATACGTTTTAATATCTTCATCTACTGCAAAATTGGCTTGGAAACTTCCTAAAGTAGAAGAAACTTTAACAGGTTTATTGTAATTTAACAACATCCAACCTGTAAACAAACCTTTAATATGGTCTGCATTTTTATTTGGAAGATAAGTAGGATAATCACCGTAAGCTGTATTACTGTACATCACATCATCTTGATCAAAACCAGCTGGCCAAATTCCAATCCTTCTTTCAAAATTATTTTTTTGGCTAATGACCATGGTAGAAACATGCCAATATTGCCCGAAATTATCTTGATAAGTAGCACCATGTCCAGCTCCTCTTGCAAAACCACCTGGTTTATATGAGAAAGGATTATGTTTTTGATAAGAAAATCCTTCCAGCGGATTATTGCTCACATAAACTCCATCTGCATAACCGCTAAACTCAGTTCCAGGAGCGCCATATTGCAGATAATACTTATTATTATGCTTAGTTACCCAAGCTCCTTCCATAAATGGTTTGAGGAAAGTATTGTCATTATATTCTCCAAATCTTTCCCAACCGTGATCATCTGGATGCAAAGACATCAATGGTTTTACGTAACCTTCGGACTGCAATGTTTGTGTATTAATCTCAGTTCCTAGAAGTGGAAATTCATTGCTAGAACCCCAATAAAGGAAGAGTTTTTTCAAATCTTTATCATACAAAAAGGCGGGATCCCAAGCTCCTACTTTAAAATTATCTACCGCAATTTCCCATTCATCTTTTGTAGGATTTTTAGATTTCCAAATGGCAAAATTCGGTCCGTGTGTAGAACCTATTACATACAATTCATCGTTCATTTCGAAAACTGCAGGCGCACATAATTCATCATAAACTTGATGATTAACATCTAATTTATGGTCTACTTTACCAGCTTCTCTGTTTGGAAATTCGTTTTCGGGTTTTAAGAATTTTCTAGAAATAAAATTCCAATTTAACATGTCTTCACTCCACCAATATCCCCATTGATTGGTACTAAAAAGGAAGTATTTTCCTTTAAAATTAACAATTACTGGGTCTGCAGTTGCTCTATGTTTTCCTTGAGTTGCAAAATTAGGAATGGGAGTATATCCGTAATCTATATTAATAGGATTACAATAAGTTTTCTGCTGTGCCGAAAAGTACACAACAGAAAACAATGCGATGATAAAAGCTCTCATATTTTGAGATTTATTTATTCCAAGTGATTTTTTGAGAAACGGTCTTTTGAGAATCACCTCCTACAAAAATTTCAAATTCACCAGATTCCCAATCGTATTTTAGGTTATTATCATAGAATTTTAAATCTTCTGGAGTTACATTAAAGGTAACCGTTTTAGATTCTCCTGCTTTTAAGAATATTTTTTGGAAACCTTTTAATTCTTTTACTGGTCTTGTATTGCTACCTACCATGTCTCTGATGTATAATTGTACGATTTCGGCACCATCATATTTTCCAGAATTTTTCAGTTCTACAGAAACTTTTAAAGTTTGGTTTCCTTTTAAATTTTTAGAACTTACATTTAGATTATTATATGCAAACTGAGTGTAACTTAAACCGTAACCGAAAGGATAAAGCGGAGTGTTACATTCATCTAAATAATTAGAACGAAATTTATCAAATTGGCATTTTTCAGTAGATGATTGAGAAAGTGGTCTTCCTGTATTTTTGTGATTGTAGAAAATAGGAACTTGACCTACACTTCTTGGGAAAGTCATCGGTAATTTAGCGGAAGGATTTACTTTACCAAAAAGTACATCCGAAATTGCTAAACCAGCTTCTGAACCTGGGAACCAAACATTAAGAATAGCATCTGCTAATTCACTTTCTTCATTGATTTCCATTGCTCTACCTGCAAATAATACCAAAACAATTGGCTTACCTGTTTTTTTCAATTCTTTTAATAAATCTTTTTGAGCTTGTGGAATAGAAATATTGGTTCTAGAACTAGATTCACCGCTCATTTCAGCAGTTTCGCCAATGGCAAGAAGAATTACATCTGCTTTATTAGCAACCTCAATTGCTTCTTTCAACATTTCTTCTTTGCTTCTGCTGTCTCTGTAAGTGTTTTTGCCAAACATAGCAGCGTTTTGTTCGAAAGTTGCATCATAATCTATATTAGAACCTTTAGCATAAGTAAAATTCACAGAATTCCCGAAAGTCTTTTTAAGACCTGCTAAAAGCGAAATCGCATCTTTATGTTTTGCAGCAACGCTCCAAGTTCCTGGCATGTTTTCAGCATTGTCTGCTAATGGCCCAATTACAGCAATATTTTTTTGAGATTTTAAAGGAAGAATTTCATTGGTATTTTTCATTAAAACCATTGACTGTGCTGCAATATTTCTGGCAATATCTCTATTAGCCTGACTGTAAACTTCATTTTTTGTTCTGTTTGCATCACAATATTTATATGGATCATCGAAAAGTCCTAAATCATATTTTGCTTCAAGAATTCTTTTTACCGCTAAATCAATTTGTTTGATATTTACTTTTCCTTCTTGTACAGATTTTTTAAGGGTAGTAAGAAAACCTTCGCCTACCATATCCATATCTACACCAGCGTTCATTGCCAAAGCCGAAACTTGTTGTAAATCTCCCATTCCGTGGTCTATCATTTCATTAATACCTGTATAATCAGTCACCACGAAACCTTTGAATTTCCATTGATTTCTAAGAACTTCTGTCATCAACCATTTGTTTCCTGTTGCAGGAATTCCGTCTACTTCATTAAAAGAAGCCATCACAGAACCTACACCTGCATCTACAGCAGCTTTATATGGCGGAAAGTATTCATTATACATTCTTACGTGGCTCATGTCTACTGTATTATAATCTCTACCAGCTTCTGGAGCTCCATACAATGCGAAGTGTTTTACACAAGCCATTATCGTATTATTAAGAGATAAATCTTTTCCTTGATATCCAAAAACCATTGCTTTTGCCATTTCAGAACCTAAATATGGATCTTCTCCAGCTCCTTCTGCTACTCTTCCCCATCTTGGATCTCTAGAAATATCTACCATTGGCGAGAAAGTCCAGTTAATACCACTTGCACTTGCTTCATTTGCTGCTACTCTTGCAGATTGCTGCACTAATTGAGTATCAAAAGAAGAAGCCAAACCTAGAGGAATTGGAAAATTGGTTTCATAACCATGAATTACATCCATCCCGAAAAGCAAAGGAATTTTTAAACGGCTTTTCTCTACCGCAATTTTTTGAACTTCTCTAATTTTTTCTACTCCTTTAATATTAAAGAGACCTCCTACTTTTCCTTCTTGAATTTTCTTTGCAATATCAGAACTTTGAGCTTGTCCCGTGGTAATATCACCAGCTCCGGGAAGATTAAGTTGACCTAATTTTTCGTCTAGAGTCATCTTTTTCAACAAAGAATTTACGAAAACAGACTTTTTAGATTGATACTCTTTTGTTTGGTAATTGTAGTATGGTTTATTTACAACTTCTTGAGAATGAGCGTAACCAGAAATTAATACTACTGCTAATAAGAATTTTGACTTTATGCTAAACATAATTTTAATTTTAAGGTTAAAGTTAGATAATTATTTTTGAGGAAAAAAAATTTTAACAATAAAAAAACCGAGAAAATTCTCGGTTTAAATATTATTGATTTTCGCGCATTTGAGCATCTAAAACGGCTATAGTTGCCAAGTTCACAATTTCATCTACACTTGCTCGCATTTGTAAAACGTGAACAGGTTGTTTCAGTCCTAATAAAATAGGTCCTACTACTTGCGCTACTTTCATTCCTCTGATAATTTTATAAGAAAGATTTGCACTTTCTAGATTCGGGAAGATAAAAGTATTGGCAGGAATTTTTCCTAATTTTGAGAAAGGATAATCCTGAAGATGATCTGCACTCATCGCAAAATCTGGCTGAAACTCTCCATCTACAATCATATCTGGATATTTTTGATGTAGAATATTTACTGCTTTTGCTACTTTTTTAGAAGTCTCAGAATTGGCTGAGAAATTTTCGTAAGAAAGCATAGCAATTCTTGGTTGAATAGCGAAAGATTTTATTGCATATTCTGCCATTTTTGCAATGTTAGCCATTTCTTCTGGTGTAGGATTTACATGGATAGAAGTATCAGCAAAGAAATAAGGCTTTTTATCTGATAAAATCATCATCATAGAAGCAATTTTATCTACTCCTTTTGCTTTTTCTATAATCTCTAAAACAGGTCTCAGAACGGTTCTGTAATTTTTAGAATATCCTACAATGAGTGCATCCGTGTCACCATGTTGCAACATGAGTGGCCCGAAATAATCTCTGTTTCTTACCAATCTTTTGGCAATATATTCATTTACCCCTTTTCTATTGCGAAGTCTCCAAAGCGTTTCTCTATATTTTTTACGATTTTCGTCTTGGTCATCATCCATAGGATCTACAATCGGAACGTCTAGATGAATCCCGAATTTTTCCATTTGCTCTTTGATGAATTTTTTCTCTCCTAATAAAATTGGATGAGCAATTCCTTCTTCATAAAGAATTTGTGCAGCTTTCAATACGTTATATTCTTCAGCATTTCCTAGCGTAACACGTTTTGGGTTAGAACGTGCTCTGTTTTGCATCATTCTGATGAGTTTTTCATCTCTACCCATTCTATCTAGCAACTGATTTTCGTATTCTTCGAAATCGGCAATCGGTTTTCTAGAAATTCCGCTTTCCATAGCCGCTTTTGCTACTGCAATGGAAACTTTGGTTAATAATCTATTATCAAATGGTTTCGGAATGAAATATTCTCTCCCGAATCCTATGTTTTTAACATTGTAAGCCAATTTCACCATTTCAGGAACTGGCTCTTTTGCTAATTCTGCGATTGCTTTTACAGCAGATAATTTCATTTCTTCATTAATTCCAGTAGCTTGTACATCTAATGCACCTCTGAAAATATATGGGAAACCAAGAACGTTATTCACCTGATTAGGAAAATCACTTCTTCCCGTTGCCATAATGACATCTGGTCTGGTTGCGATGGCAAGATTATAATCAATCTCTGGAGTAGGATTTGCCAAAGCAAAAACCACAGGATTTTCCGCCATGGAACTAAGCATTTTTGCAGTCATAACATCTCCTTTAGACAGACCAACAAAAACATCTGCTCCTTCTAAAGCTTGTTCCAATGTAGAAATATCTGTTTGTGCTATAAAATCTAATTTTTCTGGAGTAAGATTTTCTCTCTTATGATTAATTACTCCTTTAGAATCGCACATCAATACGTTTTCTTTTTTAAGACCTAGTGCAATGTATAATTTGGTACAAGCAATTGCTGCTGCTCCTGCTCCATTTACCACCATTTTCACCTCATCTATTTTTTTATCCGCAAGTTCTAACGCATTAATTAATGCTGCTGCAGAAATGATGGCAGTTCCATGTTGGTCATCATGCATCAGGGGAATATTAAGCTCTTCTTTCAGTCTTTGTTCTATGTAGAAAGCTTCTGGCGCTTTGATATCTTCTAAATTGATTCCTCCAAAAGTGGGAGAAATTCCTTTAACGATTTCTATAAATTTGTCTGGATCTTTTTCGTTAATCTCAATATCAAAAACATTGATATCTGCAAAGATTTTAAACAATAATCCTTTCCCTTCCATTACTGGTTTAGAAGCTTCTGCACCGATGTCTCCCAATCCTAAAACAGCAGTCCCGTTTGAAATTACAGCGACTAAATTTCCTTTGGTGGTATATTCATATATAGTAGAAGGATTTTTTTCGATTTCTAAACAAGGTTCTGCAACACCTGGTGAATAAGCTAATGATAAATCTCTCTGCGAAGAGTGAGGTTTAGAGGGAATAACTTCTATTTTTCCTTTAGGCTCATTTCTGTGATAATCAAGCGCCGCATTTCTAAATTGCTCTTGATCTCTATGCGTTTTATTTGACATAAATTTTAAAAAATTTAATTAAAAGTAAATTCTATATTAAAAAAATAAGAGGAAATATTTTTTATTCCTCTTGGTTGAAAATGTATTTTTTATGATACTCTACTAAGCTTTCTATAGGTCTTTGTACAATTTTTCCTACGGTAAGATTAAGTTCTGCGGCGGCAGATCTTAAAATATCTTCGTACACAAAAGCGATAGAACCAATAAAGTTAATCTCTGCTTCTCTTGCTTCTTCATAAGGAAGCACTTGATATTCAAAGAAATTTTTCATCTCATCAAATATCATATTTTGAAAATATGGATGTGATTTTTTGAGGACTACAAATTTATTAAATTCTGCGAGATAAGCATTAGCTCTAGGATTGTGATACATATTTCTGATGGCATCTTCTATCGTAAGATGATAAGTAGCCATGAAATCTTCGTGTAACTCTTTGGGCAATTTTTTCATGAAAAACCTGCGCAACAATTGTTTACCAAGCGCAGAACCACTTCCTTCGTCACCAATTAAAAAACCTAATGATGGTAAATCTCTTCTTACAGTTTCTCCATCAAAAAAACATGAATTAGAACCTGTTCCCAGAATACAAACAATTGCAGGTTTACCATTGTAAGCTGCATAAGCAGCAGCCGTCATATCTTCTTTTACAATCACTTTGGCATGTGGAAATGCTTTTTGTAAATTAACTTCTACCAAAGCTGCATTTTCTGGAGTGCCACAACCAGAACCGTAAAAATAAATTTCTTTTAAATGTTCTTTAAGAAAATACAGATGCTGATTCTTCTCAATTTCTTGAGGAATCAAATCTGCATTAATAATATTTGGATTAAAACCGAGTGTTTCGGTCTTTTGAGAAATCTTACCAGAATGATCTAGAATTACCCAGTCACATTTTGTAGAACCACCGTCAACAATTGCAATCATACACAAACCGTTTAAATTGCTAAATTAGGAAAATCTTTTTTATTCTATGCTTTCCTCATCTTTTAGGTCTAGCCAATGGTCTATTTCATCTTCTAAATAATGAGTCTGTAATTTTAGGGCAAACATAAAATCATCTGGCACAGAAGCTCTATCGCCAGTTTCTATGTCCCATATTTCGTCTGAGAGATTTTCGAATTCTGAGTAGATTCTTTTGAAGCGTGGATTATGTTCTTCTAAGTCCTTAATCTTCTCTTGCTTATACTGAAACTTTCTGTATGGTCTCGGGGTTTTCATACTTTTTCTTTTTGATTTGGTGTGGTAAATATCAATGAACAATCTGGTGTCAAGACAAAAAAATCACTTTCATATATAATTGAAAATGATTTTTTTATCAGGTTTTGATGGCGTATTTTGTAATACTAAATTATATATTTTTTTGTTATAAAAAAATAATTAATGATAATTTATTAAACTTTAACATTTAAGTTTAAATTTGTAGTAAGAAAATTTTATGAAACAACTTTTATTAAAACAAAAGCAAGTTCTATTTTTTATTATTGCGGGAGGTTTAAGTGCGATTGTAGAAATTGGGAGTTTTAAATTATTCAGTGTTAATATCCCTATTTTTTATTCTAGTGAGACTAATTTTCACGGAATTCATTTTCCGTTGAGCAACATATTTTCTACTACTTGTGGTATCTTTTTTAATTATTTTTTAAGCATTTGGTTTGTTTTCGAGCGTGGGAAGCACTCTAAAAAAAGGGAATTTGCTTATTTTATGGTGATTTCTTTTTTCTCTACCATATTGAGTTTATTATTTTTCCAATTATTCTACAATACCATCTTCAGAGATAATCTAGACCTGATTATTTACACCTTCAGTCCACAGATTTTAAGTAAAATCGCTGCCATTGGATTGGTTTCTATCCTTAATTATTCGATCAAGAAAAATGTAATTTTTAATGGTTAAAAACATGAAAAGAGCTCTTAATTATCTTTGGCGAGGCTGGATGGTTTTACTCGCTGGAATTTTACTTATTTTATTTTTTATTCCTGTTTATTTGCTCTCCATAAAAAAAGAACACTATAAATATGCTTATTTTTTCGTGAGACTTTGGTGTAAAGGTGTTTTTTATGGAATGGGATTCAGATATGAACTCATTAATCAGACCAACAAAAAAATTGACAGAAACCAACAATACGTTATTATTGCCAATCACACTTCTATTGTAGATATTTTTATTCCGGTTTTATTATTCCCTCATCATCCTATTTGTTTTGTTGGCAAAAAAGAATTGGTTAAAATTCCTATTTTCGGTACTATTTATAAAAGAATCTGTGTAATGGTAGACAGAAGTTCGCCCAAAAGCAGAGCAGAAGTCTATGAAAGATGCGCAGAACGTATGGAAGAAGGAGACAGCATTGTGATTTTTCCAGAAGGTGGCGTTCCAGATGACACGTCCGTCATTTTAGACAAATTTAAAGATGGAGCTTTTATTTTATCAAACAAACATCAGTCTCCTCTTGCTGTTTTTACTATTGTAGGATTAAAGGAAATGTTTCCTTTTGACCATGGAAAAGGCTATCCAGGAAAAATTAAAATTTATTTTAATGAGATTTTAGAGCCAACAAAAAACATACAAGAATTGAAAGAAGTTTCACATAATCTTATTAAATTTACCCTTCAAAATAATTAAAAATTCTATTATATCATTTTGATAAAATAATAATATATTTGTTAGCATAATTTCTGCTCAAGATTTATAAAATAAATTAAAAAACAAAAATATGGACACTAACCAAAACAAACAAAGCTATGCTTTACCGATTGCAATGATGTTTGCTCTCTTTTTTATGATTGCCTTCGTTACAGGTTTACAAAACCCGATGGGAGTAATTGTAAAAAACCAATTCCAGGCAAGTAATTTACTTTCACAATTAGGTAATTTTGCCAATTTTCTCGCCTATGCTTTCATGGGAATTCCTGCAGGGTTAATGCTGCAAAAAATTGGTTATAAAAAAACTGCTCTTACTGCAATTTTGGTAGGTATTGCTGGTGTAGCAATTACTTTCTTCTCTGGTAAAATCGAAAGTTTTGCAGTTTATTTAATCGGAGCATTTGTAGGAGGTTTCTCTATGTGTATGCTGAATACTGTAGTAAACCCTATGCTGAATACTTTAGGTGGAGAAGGAAAAAGAGGTAACCAATTATTACAATTCGGTGGTACTTTAAATTCTATGGGAGCTACCATCGTTCCAGTTTTGGTAGGTTATTTAATGGGAGATGTAGCAAAAGCTACTATTTCAGATGCTAATCCAGCATTATTCTTAGCAATAGGAATTTTTGTTTTGGCGTTTATCGTATTATATTCTATGAGCATTCCAGAGCCACACATTGTAGCTGAGAAAAGCACAGAAAAAAATACACACAGTCCACTTTCATTCAGACACTTCGTATTAGGAGCGATTGCAATTTTCGTATATGTAGGTGTAGAAGTAGGAATCCCGAATATTGCTAATCTTTATATGACTGGCGATTTACAAATTAATGCCACCACCGCAGGAACTGTAGTAGGAACATATTGGTTCTTAATGTTAGTAGGAAGATTAACTGGAGGAGTTTTAGGCTCTAAATTTTCTAGTAAATCAATGTTAAGTTTCGCAGCAGTTCTAGGATTGGTATTTGTACTTTTAGCAATCTTCTTACCAAAAGACCAAATGGTAAGTATGCCTGTTTTTCAATCTGATATTTCTTTCGGATTAGCTCAAGTTCCGGTAAGTATTATGCTATTGGTATTATGCGGATTATGTACTTCTGTAATGTGGGGAGGAATCTTTAACTTAGCTACAGAAGGATTAGGAAAATATACTGCAGCTGCATCTGGTATTTTCATGGTGATGGTTTGTGGTGGAGGAATTATCCCAGCAATCCAAGGTTATGCTGCTGATATCTTCGGATATGTACAGAGTTATTGGGTAGTAGTAATTGGTATTTCTTATATGCTATTCTATGCATTAGTAGGAAGCAAAAACGTAAACAAAGACATTAAAGTTGACTAACATGAAAGAAAAATATGCAATTGGTATCGATGTAGGTGGTACCAATACCAAATTTGGTATCGTAAATAAAAAAGGAGAAATTCTAGTTCAAGACAGAATCAAAACTAACGAACATGACAATGTAGAAGAGTTTATAGATGATTTAGCAGAAAAACTTAATCCTATGATTGAGCAATATGGCGGTCCAGAAGCATTCGTAGGAATAGGAATGGGCGCTCCAAATGCTAATTATTATCAAGGAACAATAGAATATGCTGCCAACCTAAAATGGAAAGGAATTATTCCTATGGCTGAACTTCTAGAAAAAAAATTCCACATCCCAGCAAAATTAACCAATGATGCGAATGCTGCTGCTGTAGGCGAAATGCAATATGGCGCTGCTAAAGGAATGAAAAACTTCATCACCATTACTTTAGGAACTGGTGTAGGTAGCGGAATCATTATTGATGGAAAAATCGTTTTAGGACACAATGGTTTTGCGGGAGAATTAGGTCACGTAATTGTAAGAAACGGTGGTAGAGAGCACAAAGGAACTGGACTTAAAGGTTCTTTAGAAGCTTATGCATCTGCAACAGGTGTAAGAGATACCGCTATTGAATTATTACAAGAAACTCAGCACTCTCCTAGTTTATTAGAAAATTATCCTATCAATGAATTAACCAGTGAAACCGTATTTAAATGCGCAGAACAAGGAGATTCTTTAGCGAATGAAGTTTTCGAATTTACAGGCCAAATTTTAGGAGAAGCTTTAGCTACTTTCGTACATTTTTCTGCACCTGAAGCAATTGTGCTTTTCGGTGGATTAACCAAAGCTGGTGACCTTATCATGAAGCCAACCAGACAAGCTATGGAAGACAACTTATTACAAGTTTTCAAAAATAAAGTTAAAATTTTGTACAGTGACTTACAAGAAGCAGATGCTGCGATTCTTGGAGCAAGCGCTTTAGTATGGTAAAAATTTTAAAAAATAAACAATCATTATTTTGGGCAGGCTTATTGTTTGCCCAATTTCTTTTATTCTATATCTTTTCAAAAAACGAAATAATCGTTCAGCAATTCACTGCTTTTTTTCATTTCAAAAAAGAATTTCATAATGAGCTTTTCTCTCATTTTACATATTCTATAGGAGATGCTTTTTATCTTATTTTAATATGTTTTCTTTTACTTTTTCTTTTCAAAAACATTAAGAGTAGAAACTTTAGCGTTCTATTGATTATACTAAATATTTCTTATTTTATTTATCAAATTTCTTGGGGAATGCTGTATTTCCAAAAACCTCTTTATGACAAAAATAAAGTAGAAATCTCCACTAAAGAATTAGAAAAACTTACTTTAAAATACATTGCATTAACCAATCAAGAAAGAAAAAAAATTGAAACAAAGCATGTATTCAAAATTAAAAATATTGAAGTATTAAAGTCAAACATACTTCATTCTCAAAAGCTCTTACCAAAAGAATATTATCCATTTAAAACGTCAAATATTGACAACTTTAAAGCCAGCTTATTTAATCCAATGATAAGCTATACAGGAATCCTTGGCTATTACAATCCATTTACCACAGAAGCACAGTATAACGCTGAATTGCCTAACACTTACATTCCTTTCACTTTGTCTCATGAAAGTGCGCATCAATTAGGTTTTGCAAGAGAACAAGAAGCTAATTTTATAGGCTTTCTCATTTGTGAAAACTCTAACAATTCTGAACTCAAATACAGTGCTTATTTATATGCAACTAAAAGTTTGGTAAATGCGTTGCGAAATACTAATCCAGAGTTTGCTGCTCAAGCAACTTTATTTCTCTCTAAAGAAGTGAAAAGTGATTTAAAAAACGAACGATTATTCAAAGAAAAAAAAGATTCTTTTATCGCCGAAATATTCTATTTTACCAATGATATTTTCTTAAAATCAAACCAACAAGAAGGTAGTGTTACTTATTCTTATTTCATTGATTTACTTGTGCTATACGAACGAAGAAAAGTATAAAAAAAGAATCACATCCTAGGATGTGATTCTAAAAACACAAATGATGAAAAAAAATTTATTGCTTTCGAGCGATAGCTCATTGAAAGCGGTGTGAAAATACATATTTCTTTCATACTAACAAAATTTTTTACATTTTTTTTCAACTAATTTTTGTCATTTCTTCATTATGAAGCATTAAGATATTATTATTCACTAAAAATTGTAATAAAAGAAACTATTTGATAATTTATTTTGTGAAAATTAGAGAAATAATCATAATTTATATCCAAAAAAAAGCAATAAATATTTTAAATATTTATTGCTTAACTTGTAGCGAAGACGGGATTTGAACCCGTGACCTTTGGGTTATGAATCCAACGCTCTAACCACCTGAGCTACCTCGCCGTTTTTCGTGGTGCAAATATATAAATAATTTTAAAGTCTACAAATTATTTTAGCTGTAATAATTCTAAAATTTCAGAAAAGTTATCTGGGTTAGCTATTATCTTATTTTTAGCATCTACTATATAGAAAGTTGGTGTAGCATGGACATTATAGGTGTCTACATAACTGCTGTACCAACCTTTGAGTTCTGTGTCATTAATCCAAGGTAACATTTTTACTTTATCTGAATAAGATTTAGCATCAGAATCTAAAGAAAGGCCTACTACTTCTATATTTTTTTCTTTCAATTTATTATACTGAAGTACCATTTCTCCAATTTCTTTTTCGCAGTGAGAACAAGTAGAAGACCACAATATGATAATCTTTTTATCTGCTTTTACATCGTGTAGAGATTTCACTTTAGTATTTACAGGATTTACGAAAGTATTATTTGGAATAATCTTTCCAATTTCAGTATTCGCATTAGATTTTATAGTATTGGCTAATCTATCATTGATGGTACATTTTAGATTTTTGGCTTCTGTAAGATATTTTTCTTTTAAATCTTTAATGCTGTAAACATTAAAAATTTCAATTAATTCCGAAAGTATTGTTTGTCCACGAGGCGTTTCTACATTTACTGCAGTAAGTAATTTATCTACTTCTTCGCCTAAACTTGATCTGCTAGTATTGCTTAAAAAAAACATGAGAATAGGCTTGAGCAATGAAGATGTTTCTAAATAGTTCTGTGTATTATTTAAAAAAGAAATGATCTCATCATTTGTAGGATTCTTTTTGCCAACAGATTCTTGTAAAAAATTTTGGTAGGTTTTGAAATAATAACTTAAGAAAGGATGCTTGTCCGAATCAAAAACTATGTCTGCACTTAAGTTAGAAACTTCATTTTTTAGTGCAACACCAAAATCTGAGTTTTCTTTATAAAAATTCTGTATTTGATAGAGTGCAGGTAAAATTTGTTCTCTTTTTTTCTGTTGGTCTTGGATACTGTAAAATATATTATTGACTTCATCATTATAATCTATCTGCTGTACTTTATTATTTTTAACCGAAAATTTAAGGTCTACATTTTTATTTTCTGAAACTAGGTTTAAAGAAGTGTTAGCCTGAGGAAAATATACTTTCAATAATCCTGAATAGCTATTTTTAACCTGAAATAGCCAAGTATTATTTTTTTTCTCGGCTTTGTCAATTAAAATGTCTTTAGAGCCATTGACAGTATAAAGATAAGCTTCATTAAATGAAAAATCTTTTGGAGATTCTACCTTAATGGTAAACTGAGCTGAAGCAAAATAACTTAGTAATAAAAGTGTGGTTTGTAACAGTTTTCTTTTCATGCAATAAAGATAAAAAAAAACTCACGAGTAGTGAGTTTTTTTTACATTTTATATATTATTCATTTTTAATTTTCTGTGCGCATAAGCAATTACAAATATTGCCACTAAAAGTAATACAACAATGTAATTATCAATCGGAGTTGCAGGACCTCCAATATCTCCAGACTCCGGTTCTGGCGGAGGTGGTGGAACAACTTGGGCCAAAGTTAGCATGGTACCAAGAAAAAAGCTAAAACTTATAAATAATTTTTTCATTGTGCTTCTCATGACTTGTGTTTTTATTTTATTACTTTCTTGGTTACTATTTCTCCATCATTAGACTTAATTTTTACGATATAAACTCCATTAGTAACATTATCTAAAGGTAGTTTATAATCATCATATGTAGAAACTTTTTTTGCAGAATGTAATAATTGAC
Source organism: uncultured Cloacibacterium sp. (assembly GCA_964530915.1). Classification (GTDB taxonomy): domain Bacteria; phylum Bacteroidota; class Bacteroidia; order Flavobacteriales; family Weeksellaceae; genus Cloacibacterium. Next base: position 35,267 of record CAZHCK010000006.1, read on the forward strand.
CTACAGAAGAATAAACTTCTATATCTGCTTGTTTCCAATTTTTATTAAATCTTACTACATATCCTTGATCTTTTTTAGCTACTATAGTTTGTCCTTTTAAAAGTTCAGAAGTACCAAGAACTCCAGCCGGTTGTTCATAGAATAAACCATAAGTAAAATTGGTATTTGTTAAGGAAAATGTATCACCGCTTTTAATTTTTGTTAATGTACCATTATTACTGTAATAAAAAGATTTTCCGTTTGATAAATTTCCTTTATCTTCCACCAATTTACCTCCTTCAATTAGGAAGAATTTTAATTTAGCCGCATTCGCATTATTAACAACCAAAGGAATTTCTTTTCCTGAAAAATCTACTTCATTTGCTTCATTGATAAATAAATTATAATTAGCATTTACATCTGCACCTCCCGAAACTTGTTCTTCCTTAGTATAAATAGAAGTAGAACCTGTAGTAGCTTGCATTCTAGCATTTTCAGGAGAGAATCCAGAAACTGCTTCGTTATTTACAATATAAAACGTTCTTCCTATTTCAGTATCATTAGCATCATACAATACTACACCTAACTGCTTGGTAACTACTGGTGCATTACTTACTCTAGCGGTTACAGAATAAGGAGTAGCTTCAGGTCTTGCTGTTTGAGCAAATCTTCTTGTTTTTGAAAATTTTAAAGTTTGAGAAGTATTATCTGTTAGCTTAATCATGAATTCCTGCATTGGTTTAATTACCAAATCATTTGCAAGACCTCCATTTACATTTCCTGCAGAGTCAAAAGTTCTAACAACAGCAGTGGTAGAAGTATAAATAGTACCAACTGGGAAAGAATTTTCAATACCTGAAGTGTAATAAGAAATACCATTTAAATTAGAAATTGCATTTTCATCATCTGTAGCTGTAGTACCTTTTTTCACTAATGATAAGTCGACATTAGTTAAATAAGGATTCCCATGTTGATAAAGGTTTTTCCCATAATCAGCACTCCATTTTGTAGTTACAAAAGGATCATCTACATAGGTGTTATAAATTTCGTTATATGCATTTCTTGCAGTACCATTTGTTCCAAAACTTCCGCTAAAAGCTCCAGAGAGCGTTACTTCTATATCTGCAGTATTTAAATCAGATACCGGAACTCCTTTGAAGATTTTCTTCATAGAGTTCACAGAATATAAATCAGATGCACCAGAAGGCACATATCCTTGCAGATTAGCATTTGGGTTTTCTGTAGTTATGGCTGGATTCCAAACTTCGGTTCCGTCATACAACCTTCTAGACAAGATGTAATAATCTGTAGGTTTTCCTACTACAGTTGGAGTAAGAGTAGTAGTTAATTGATCAAAAGCAGCGGTGGTATTATTCCATTTAAAAACTGATCTTTTATTAAATCTACCAGTTGCAGTTAAAGCAGAATTGGTCACATTAATATGTGGTAATGAAGTTTGTAAATCAGTAATTGAATAATTATAGAAAGGAAGTGCAGCTTGCTGTCTTCCTGTATTACCGTGTTTTACATCTACATATTCTTTGTTTACCTTACCTGTAATATTGGCTTGAGGCATACCTTTAATATACAATTGACCATAAACAGAAGGAGAAGAATATTGTAAACGAAAATCAGCAGTTGGAGCAACTTCAAAACTTTGAGAAGGGGTAACGACCATAAAGTCTCCTATGGTATTTACTTTAGCATTTCCATCAAGTTTTACACCACCTCCACTGTAAACTAATGCTTTATCCTGAACATGAACTAAAGCACCGTTTCCTACGTAAGTGAGTTGTGCATTCACGAATGCGCACACTCCTACTAAAGATAATGTGAGTAAATTTTTTTTCATTTGTTTGTGTTTTTTTTCAAGAATTTATACAACTCTTTGAATGTACAAATATAGCAAATTTATATTAAAAGACAAACTTTTTATATAAAAATATCCTCATTATCAATGAGTAAGTCTTTTTCTATTTCATCTATTTTGTACATATAATCCTCGAGAACCTTCTCAGTAGTACCTCTAAGACCTCTTGCACCTAAACCCTTGTCAATGGTATAGTCTACAATTTTTTCAAGAGCTTGATCCGTAAATGCAAGTTTTATGCCGTCTAGCCTAAAAAGCTCAATAAATTGATTAATAATTGAATTTTTAGGCTCTGTAAGGATTCTAAGCATTGTCTCTTTGGTCAGTTTATCCAAATGAGTAACAATAGGAAATCTACCTAACAATTCAGGAATAAGCCCGAAACTTCTTAAATCTGTAGCATTTAATTTTTCTAAAATATAGCTTTCTTCTTCTACTTTAGAATGTTTATCTGTACTGAAACCTATCGCTTGTTTATTGAGCCTTCTCTCAATGATTTCTTTAATTCCGTCAAAAGCTCCACCTGCAATAAACAAAATATTTTGAGTGTTTACTTGAATGTATTTTTGGTCAGGATGTTTTCTTCCTCCTTGTGGTGGAACATTTACAATACTTCCTTCCAGGAGTTTCAATAAACCTTGCTGAACACCTTCACCAGAAACATCTCTGGTAATACTCGGATTGTCTGATTTTCTAGCAATTTTATCAATTTCATCGATAAATACAATTCCTTTTTCTGCTTTTTCTACATCATAATCGGCCACCATTAAAAGTCTAGACAAAATACTTTCTACATCTTCTCCTACGTAACCAGCTTCTGTTAAAATGGTAGCATCTACAATACAAAACGGAACGTTTAATTGCTTAGCAATGGTTTTTGCTAAAAGTGTCTTCCCTGTTCCTGTTTCTCCCACCATAATAATGTTAGACTTCTCAATTTCTACAGATTTATTTTCGTCTTTATTATGAAGAAGTCTTTTATAATGGTTATAAACTGCTATAGACAATTGTTTTTTGGCTTGATCTTGACCAATTACATATTCGTCTAGAAATTCTTTAATTTCTCTAGGTTTTTTAAGTTCTTCAATCGAGGTAGCTGGCGAAAACTCATCTTCATGTACACTTTCTTTTACGATAGCATGCGCTTGCTCTACGCAGTTTTCACAGATAAATCCATTTTGTCCTGAGATTAAAATTTCAACTTCAGATTTTTTTCTTCCGCAAAATGAGCATTGATTAGGATTCATTCTTTTTATTTTTGAAAAAACTCAAACTTCGCTATGAAATTTGAGTTAATATATTTTAAGAGTTAATTATTTTATTTTGAATTTCTTGATATTCTTCTGGTGAAAGTTTCAGCCTTTCGTTTCCAAAATTAAGGTCTTGCATGGTGTTCATAGGAACCAAATGAATATGTGCATGAGGAACTTCTAATCCTATCACTGCGACTCCCACTCTTACACATGGCATCGCTGCTCCAACTTTTTTGGCTACTTGTTGAGCAAATCCCCAAAGATTTTTAAAATCTTCCGATTCTAAATCAAAGATTAAGTCTACCTCTTTCTTTGGAATCACTAAAGTATGACCTTTTGCTAATGGCATTACATCTAAGAAAGCCAAATAATTTTCGTCTTCAGCGATTTTATAGCAAGGGATTTCTCCGTTTACAATTTTGGTGAATATAGAACTCATAATCTGTAATTTTTAAAGATTAAAATTACAATGAAATTTCTAAAACTTCAAAAGAAAGTTTATTTCCATTTGGCAATACAATTTCTGCAGTTTCGCCTACAGCTTTACCTAATAACCCTTTTGCAATAGGAGTATTTACCGAAATTTTTCCTGCTTTAATGTCAGACTCATTATCGGGAACCAATGTGAATTTTTGTTCTTGTTTGGTCGCATTATTTTTAAGACGAACGGTACAAAGAATAGAAACTTTAGAAGTGTCTAATTGACTTTCGTCAATCACTTTAGAGTTTGCGATAGTATCTTTAATTTTAGAGATTTTCATTTCTAGCAAACCTTGCGCTTCTTTTGCTGCGTCATATTCTGCATTTTCAGATAAATCTCCTTTATCTCTTGCTTCTGCGATTTGTTGAGTAATTTTAGGCCTTTCTATGCTTTCGAGTAGTTCTAACTCTGCCTTCATTTTTTCCAAACCTTCTTTGGTCACATAATTCATTACTTTACTCATATCTGGTTATTTTGCGTTAATGTTAATATAAAAAAATAATCCGACCTTTGCCGGACAATATTCATTAAAAATTCGAGTTACAAAGATATGATTAATTTTAATATGAAACCAAGCCTTTTAAAAATAATTATCCCAATTTTACTGGCTTTCAGCGCATTAAAAACCCTTAACTCATGTTCTAACAGAGAAGAAACCACCAGTTGTTTTCCCAATCAATTTATTTCTGTTCAACTCAATTTAAGCCTACCTTCTTATTATCCTCTTAACAATATTGGAGGCTGGATTTACATCTCAGAACAGCAATCTGGAACCAGAGGTTTAATAGTTTATAGAACCAATGATGGTTTCAAAATTTATGATAGAAATGCACCACATATTTGTCCATCCACAGACACTACATTAGAAGTAGAAAATGGCAGTTTGGTTATTTGCAAAAAAGACAATGCAAAATGGTTTCTCAATTCTGGAGCGCCAGCTTCCATAAGTCCTTATCCTCTGAAACAATATTTTTATAATTATAATTCTTCTACCAACATTTTAAATATTTATAATTAATTTAGAGGCATGAAAATAGTAGTTCAACGTGTAAAAGAAGCATCTGTAGTAGTAGAAGGAAAAATTGTAGGAGAAATTTCACAAGGTTTGCTCCTTCTCATCGGTGTAGATGAAAATGACACTCAAGAAGATGCCAATTGGTTAATTAAAAAGGTGGTAGACTTAAGAATTTTTTCAGATACTGAAGGAAAAATGAACCTTTCTGTAAAAGATGTAGCTGGAGAAATTTTATGCATCAGCCAGTTTACTTTAATCTCTGATTACAAAAAAGGCAATAGACCGTCTTATATAAAAGCAGCTAAACCAGAAAAAGCCATTCCTTTATTTGAATATTTTAAATCTGAAATTGCTAAATCTGGATTAAAAATAGAAAGTGGAATTTTCGGGGCAGACATGAAAGTATCTTTACTGAATGATGGCCCTGTAACTCTGGTTCTGGACAGCATCACCAAAGCTTAAAATTTAAAACACTTATAAAATAAAAAAGCATCCAAAATTTGGATGCTTTTTTTGGGTGAATGATGGGTCTCGAACCCACGACCTTCGGAACCACAATCCGACGCTCTAACCAACTGAGCTACAATCACCGTTTTTGCGTGTGCAAATATATAAAATTTTTAAAACAATTAACAAATAATTCCTTCAAAATTTTTAAATGCTAATAACTTTTCAGTTGTGAAACCTTCCGCATATTCTACTCCACTTAATCTTCCTAAATCTTGCGCTCTATAAGTTAGACTTTCTAAAAAATCTTTGGTTGCGATGGGAGTCATTGGTTCTGTGGAAGTTGGGTCATAAAACTGAGTTTTATATGCTAAACAAGCTTCTATTTTTTTGTCTAAAAATCCAGAAATATCCATTACAAAATCTGGTTCAATATTTTTCCACTGAATGTAATGAAAAACCTGTTTTGGCCTCCAAAATTTTTGAGACTCACCATTTAAATCTGTCTTTATCTTAACCAATCCAGATAAAAAACACGCATCCGAAACTAATTTTGCGGCTTTCGCATGATCAGGATGTCTATCATCTATCGCATTACATAGCACGATTTCGGGTTGATATTTCCTAATCATTTCAATGATTCTAAACTGATATTCTTGAGAATTGATGATAAAACCATCTTTCATTTTAAGATTTTCTCTAGCAGAAATTCCCAAAATTTCAGATGCAGTTGCCGCTTCTTGCGCTCTAGTTTCATTAGTTCCTCTGGTTCCTAATTCGCCTTCGGTAAGGTCTATGATGGCAACTTTTTTTCCTTCGGAAATTAATTTTGCTATAGTTCCTCCACAGCCTAACTCTACGTCATCTGGATGTGCTCCTATTGCTAAAATATCTACTTTCATGGGTCAAAAATACAGAAATTAAAATTAAATTTTCAAATTTAGAATTAAAAAAAGCTTCTCAATTGAGAAGCTCATTTTTTATTTCATTAATTCTTTTTGTAAAAGAAGTGAGTTTTTATCGTCTGGTTTCATCGCCAGTGCTTTTTGTAAAGCTTCATTTGCTTTTGCTTTATCAGTAGTGTGTAACAAGTAAGCTACAGAATAGTAAGCACCAAACATTGTCTCATGTAAAGCCTGTTGTTCTGCAGGAGTTTTAGTTAATGCTACATCTATATATTTCTGGAAAGCTACTGCAGCTAATTCTTTATAACCAGCTTGTTGTAATGCATAACCTTTGCTATAATAAGCAGGTTCCCAAGTTGGAAGAAGATCATTCATCTTTTGCCAAGCTAGAGCAGCACCGTCCCAGTTACTTACTTCTTGATAAGCCATTGCTAAATTGAACAATGCAGTAGTATCTTCTTTATTAGCAGCTACTTGTTTTTTAAGAGCCACAATGTTATCATTAGAAGGACCTGCATCTGCTTTTGCTTGAAGTTCCGCAGCACCACTTGATGCTTTTGCAAATTCTGAATCCCAATCTAAGGTATCATCTTTAGCAGCTTTTACAACCGCTAATTTTTCATTGGCTTTTTGCATTAAAGCAGCTTTTGCAGCAGCGTCTGTTTCTTTAGACGCTAATCCTGCATAAATCACAGCTTCTAAACCTGCATCACTCGGGATGATTCTAGATTGCTCTACTTTTGCATAATAAGTTTCTAGATTAGTTTTAGCGTTTACAAAATCATTTTCATTATATTGTAAATAAGCTCTTAACTTGAACTTAATTGGATCATTTACTTTGTCAAAAACCTTATCTAAAGTCGCTTTAGATTCAGCAAAATCACTATTAATAAAGTATAACTTCGCAATCTCTAATGCTGTACTTGGATCTTCGTCTGCATACTTCGTATAATTAATCAAACTCTGAGTAGTTTCCTCATGTTTTTGGAAAATTTTATTATACTGAGCTTGTGCTTTGTACGCTGGAGCATAAGTTGCATCTGTATTGATTGCTTTTGCAATGTTTTCTTCTGCTTTTTTATATTGCTTAGCTGCCATCCATAAAGTAGCCATTCTGTAGAAAACAGAAGCTTTATTTTTAGCAACTTCAGAAGCTCTGTCATAAGCAGTCATGGCATTTCCTGGATCTCTAGTTAATCTATATGCATCTCCTAAAGTATAATAATAATAAGCAGGAACACCGTATTTCTGTGCTTTTTCAATTGCTTTATTAATATAAGTAATAGCTAAAGCTGCATCATTGTTATTTTCGAACATGGTAAGCGCTTCTCCGATTCTATAAAGAACTTCTGCGTCTTTTTCTTTAGACTCTTTTGCAACCTGAGTAAGTTCTGTGATTGCTGAAGCTTTTTGACCTTTCCCTAATTTAATGGTAGCAAGACCAATTTTATTAAGATAGCTTTTAGAATCAATTGCTAAACCTTTATCGAAATTTTCTTTAGCTAGTTCAAAATTTGGTTCAAACTGACTTAAATATGAGTATCCTAAATAATAATAGTTCTCTGCAGTAGGTGATTTAGCAATCATCTGATTAAAAATTTCCTTAGCCTTTGCATATTTGTGGCTATCTAAATTAATAATCCCTTCTGACACTGTTTGTGCGCTTGCAAAACTTAATAGAAAAGTTGCCGCTGCACCAAAAACTATTTTTTTAGGAAGTCCGAATCTATATTTCATTTTTCTATTTTTTTATTGTTAATGTATTATGTTAAATACTAATACACAATTTTCGTTCCAAAATTAAATTAAATCTCTTAAAATTAAAAATTTTTTATCTCATCATTACTTCTCTCTTAAAAATATTATAAGGTTGAAGTCCTTCTTTACTTACCACTATTTGACCTTTTTGAGTGCAAGAGAATCTGATAAAACCATTCCCTAACCCAAAATGTCCTTCATTAGTTAAAAAATAAAGAATCCTTGTGAATGGATATTTCATATTTCTTATATTTTCTCTGTTCGGCTCATAAGCTATATTATTTTCTGTAACAGAGAGAATTTTTATTTGTTTCCTTAAATTTTCAGCTTCGGGAGAATAAGGATTCGAGATGGTATTAAGACTAATAACACCTATACTATTAGGGAATTTACTAATTTGCTCTACAATTCCTTTATTACCTTTAATTAGTGAATATTTTATTTTTTGAGGGGCTAAATTTAATTTCTGAGCTACAAAATTAAAATTACTGGCATTTACACCGTCAAAAATTATATTTTTTTCATCAGATTGTAGTTCATTTTTTATTTCTTGAACACTAATTGAGTTTTTAGGAGAATCTTTAGCAACTACAAATACCACAGCATCTCCTGCGAATTTTGCTGGCTCTAAAGGAAGATCTACCATTTCTTCATAGAGTTTTTTTTCTTTTGCTGTAAGTTCTCTAGACATCACGATAACTCTTACGTTTCGCTTCAATAAATCCATTAAGGCATAGTCTTCTTTCTGAAATTTAAGATGAAGTTTAGTTTCAGGATAATGCGCAACATACCTTTCTGCCAAAGCTTCTGTTACGTTTCTAAAAGATTCATCTGCAGCGATGACTATTTCACCTTTGTTTGGTCTGCTTGATTCATTTTGAGAACAAGAAATGACTGAAAAAACTGAAATAAAAAAAATAAAAATCTTAAACGTCTTCTTCATCCTTTCTTCTTATGTAATAAATTGCTCTTCCTATTCTAAATATTCCATATAAAATGAGTAATCCACCTAATAAATAAGATGGTATCTCATCTAATTGTACTAGAAAAAAACGGTATACAATTACAAAAACACCTAATGCAATATAAAATAACCCGATTAAAACAGATAAGTAATTAAACATATAAAAGCAATTAAGTTTATTAATAAATGACATAAAAAAGAGAAGCTTACGCTTCTCTTTTTATATGAAAATTGGTAAGTTTATTCAAAATTCATAGTTAATGGTAACCTAAATCTTTGTCTTACTGGTTGACCATTAATTTTTGCAGGAACCCATTTTGTTCTAATACTTTTCACTGTTCTTACAGCTTCACTATTAAAATCTGAATTAGAACCAGTTGCTTTAACATCAGAAATTGAACCATCTCTTTCTACAATAAATGTAACTGTAGCTTTAAGTGTTCCTTCTCCTCCTTCCATTGCAGAGTTATCAAAGTTTTCAGCAATTTTATTTCTAAAAGAGTTTAAACTTCCAGGGAATTCTGCTTCTTGGTCTACAGATTCATAAACCTCTGTAGTACTTGGAGCTTTAGACTCTACTGCAGCAGCTTTTGGTGGAGCTGCAACAGGAGGTGGTGCATAATTCGTTTGTTTTACCCCTTCTTGATTTACAAGACCTGTAGTAGTTTTTAACTGTTCAGAAATTGGCGGAGGTGGAGTTTCCACTTTAGGTGCCTTTACTGGTTCAGGTACTACGTTTTGTAGAATTTCAATCTTTTCTTCTACTTTAGGTGGTGGAGGTGGTGGAGTTTCTTCTTTTTCCACAATCTCTTCTTTCACTTGTTCTTCAGGAAGAATTTCGATAAGGTTCGCATCTACTTCTGTCTTTTCTTTAGCAGCTAATTGCTTAATTTTCATTACTACAAAAGGAGTAATTGCTGCTATACAGAAAATAAGAGTTCCAATAATCATCGATCTTGTTAAGATTCTTCTATAACTTGATCTTAAATCATATGCACCATATTCTTTATTTCTATGCTCAAATACAATTTCATCTAAAGATGGATTGTAATTTAAATTTTCATTTTCCATAATATTCAAATAAGTTTTGAATTAATTATTGAGCTGGTGCCGGTGTAGAACCTCCAACTTTTTTCTCGTAGATAGCTTTTTCCCATGGCTTAATGTCTGTAACCCCATATTGCTGAGAATTAGTAATCGCCATTTCATCTAAAATATCTACGAAATTTTTATACACTGCATCATCTGTAGGCTTGATAATTACTGTAAATTTAGTAACATCTTTAGCATTACGTTTTGCTTGCTCGATTACTTTTGTAATCCCTTCTCTATCATAGGTAGTCTCTTGTAAAGTCTGTTCATTAAGACCTGCTTGATCTAACTGGTGATAGAAAATTCTATTATTTTTACCAATAATCAACGAAATTGAGTTAGATAAATCAATCTCAGTTGGTGGTGGTTTTACTGCGTCTGGTTTTGGTTTTGCTGGTAACCCTAGGTCCATTACATTCGGTTTACTAAATGTAGTAGTAAACATAAAAAACATTAGCATCAAAAAGTTAAGGTCCACCATTGGTGTCATGTCAACTTTAGTACTCTGCTTTTTGGAACGGACTTTGCCTCCCTTTTCGCTCTTTTCTTGTACTTGTACTTCTGCCATTTCTTTACTATTTATTAGTTTCCTGGCTAGTAATTAACCAAAACTTATAATACTCTATATCTCTAAGCCCTTCAAATAAATTTTTTACTTTAGGGTAATTAGTGTTTGCATCTCCTTTAATAGCCAATTTATATTGTGGATTAATTTCAAGACTGCTACTAATCCAATCTATTAATTGCTTATTTGTACTGTCTAATGGAACTCCCGCAGTTTTTACAAACTTTCTTTGATCTTCAGGCATTTTAAGAAAACTCTTAAGCTGATTCATCGGAACTCCAATTGCTGGAGTTTTGAAGAAAGCTACTTTTTCTTCTTCTGAAAATTTTACACCATATTTAGCTCCCATTTTGTCTAGCAACTCTGATCTTTCTTTAAAGTTTTCAACAGCTGCGAAATAAAACTTACCGTCTGGAGTAACATTAACTGTCATTAAGTTCCCATCTGGAAGTAATTTTTCAGAAATAGAAGTTGGCGGTTTAATTTGCTCTACATCAGGCTTTTTAAACTGAGTAGTCATAATAAAGAATGTAAGAAGCAAGAAAGTAACATCACACATTGCTGTCATGTCTGTTACAACACCGTGTCTTTTTGGTTTGACTCTCGCCATTTTATTATTTTTTATTAAATTAAACTTCTAGTATGCATTCTCTATGTATTAAAGAGTGCAATTTTTTTGCCAAAAATTAACTGATTAGTTAAATTCTGCAAAAGATTGTTGGATAGACATACCAATCTCGTCGATTTTGTATGTAAGTCCGTCAATTTTAGAAGTAAAGAAGTTATAAAGAATAATAGCGATAGCTGAAGTACCAATACCTAATGCAGTATTGATAAGTGCCTCAGAAATACCGATTGATAATGCAGCAGCATCAGGAGTACCTCCAGCAGCACCTAAAGCTTGGAAAGACTTAATCATACCGATTACCGTTCCTAATAGTGCAACTAACGTAGCTACTGTACCTAGAGTAGAAAGAATCATCATGTTCTTTTCTAACATTGGCATTTCTAAAGTTGTAGCTTCTTCAATTGATTTAGTAAGCGCTACCATTTTTTGCTCTTTGTTAAGAGTTGTATCATTTGCTAAAGCTTTGTAAGTTGTAAGACCTTCTTTCACTACGTTACCTACAGATCCTTTTTGAGCATCACACTCTTCTACAGCTTCATCAATTTTATTTTTGTCAAGTAAATTTCTAACTTTAATTACAAAGTTTTCTAAGTTACCTGTACCTGCTGCTTTTCTAAGAACGAAGAAACGCTCAATAGCGAAAACAATAACAGTAATCATGAATAAAATCAAAATGTGAACGATTGGTCCCCCCATGTAAATAATTCCCATGAAAGAATCTGGATGTAAGTCCTTATTCTCTACATCAGAAAAAGCAACTGAAAGACCAGTAACCCCTTCGTTCTTAAAGTTACCAGGATTTCCTAAAATAAAAATATAAATACCTAACGCTATAACATATAGAATAGGTAAAACAACTGCAGGATTAAGACCTCCTACTTTTTTAGCAACTACTTGCTCCTCTTGTGTTGAAACATTCATTTCCATATTAAACTAAATTATAATTGTTAATTTTTTGAGGCTGTAAAATAAAGCTATTTTATTGGAAAATGCAAGTTAAAAAATCAAACTATGATAAATTTCTTGTTTCTCGAAAACCATTGTAGATTACAGATTTAACAATATATTTTATATTTTTTGTGAGATATTTTCACATGATGTTAAAATCATAAAAACTACAAAATTTTTAGCCTTATTTTTTTTCAAATATTCAAAGAATTTTTTATAAATTTTTAAAAAATATTTAACAATTCCTTAAAAAACGATATTGATAATCTTCTTTGGCACAATAATTATTTTTTTAGGATTTGCTCCCGCCAAAATTTCTTGAACCTTCTCATTACTCATCGCTATTTCTTCAATTTGTTTAGCATCTAAATCCGCTGCTAAAGCCAAGGTAAACTTCATTTTCCCATTGAAACTTACCGGATAGTTAATCTCATCTTCTACCAAATAAGCTTCATTTAATTCTGGCAATTTCTCAAATTCTATTGAAGTATTTTTACCTAATTTCTCCCACAATTCTTCGCAAATATGTGGCGCATAAGGTGAAATAATAACCGCTAAAGGCTCTAAAATAGCTCTCTTATTGCACTTCATTTTTTGCAACTCGTTTACAGCAATCATAAATTGAGAAACCGAAGTATTGAATGAGAAATTCTGAATATCAAACGTAAATTTCTTAATCAAAGTATGTAGAACTTTTAATTCTGCTTTCGTTGGTTCTTCATCTGAAACTGAGAAGTTATCTCCATCAAAATAAAGGTTATAGAATTTTTTCAAAAATCCGTAAACACCGCTTAAACCTTGCGTATTCCATGGCTTTGATTGCTCTAAAGGTCCAAGGAACATTTCATACAAACGCAAACAATCTGCACCGTATTCTTCTGCAATATCATCTGGATTTACGACGTTGTATTTCGATTTCGACATTTTTTCTACTTCACGTTCCGTGATGTATTTTCCGTCCTCTAAAATAAATTCTGCATCATTAAAATCTGGTCTCCAATTTTTAAAAGCTTCAATATCTAATTCGTCTGTTGTTCCTTTTAGTAAAGAGACATCAACATGAATTGGAGTAAATCCTATACTAAAACCTTTTGATTCAGTAAAATCATTTTTATTTTCTAAATAAAATTTAACTCCATTGTAAATATCTTCACTCAAAATTTTTAATGATTCAAATCCTTCTTCATTTTTTGACTCACTTTCATAATAATTTTTTATATTTTTTGATACATAAACTTTATTTTCCCCATCGAAATAGTCACTTTGAATAGGAAAAGGCTCATTAATAACATTTTCAAAAAAATCAATTTCAACCCTGAAAACAAACGCACTCATCCCCAAAATCATCCCTTGATTAATCAATTTTTGGAAAGGCTCATCTTGGTTAATGTAACCTCTATCTTTTAAGAACATATTCCAAAATCTAGAATACAATAAATGACCAGTTGCGTGCTCGCTTCCACCAATGTATAAATCTACTTGTCCCCAATAATCTGATAAATCTTTTGCACAGAATTCACCATCATTTTTCGGATCCATATATCTCAAGAAATACCAAGAACTTCCCGCCCAACCTGGCATGGTAGAAAGTTCCATCGGGAAAACTGTTTTTTCATCAATTAAATCTACAGCTACCACTTTTTGGTTGGCTTCGTCCCAAGCGAAATTTTTCGCATTTCCTAATGGTGGATCTCCATCTTCTGTTGGCAAATACTTCTCTACTTCTGGCAATTCTAATGGCAATGCAGAAACAGGCAAAGTATAAGGCATTCCTTCTTTATAATACACAGGAACGGGTTCTCCCCAATATCTTTGACGAGAAAAAATAGCATCACGTTGTCTGTAATTGGTAGTTCCGTGACCGATTCCCATTTTTTCGATTTCTGAAATTATTTTTGCTTTCGCATCATTATAATTCAGTCCGTTTAAAAATTCAGAATTTACACAAACTGAATCTTTAGAATCATAAGATTCTTCTTGAATATCTTTATCATTTTCAATCACATTGATGATTTCCAAACCGAATTTTTTCGCAAAACGATGGTCACGTTCGTCATGCGCAGGAACAGCCATTACAGCACCTGTTCCGTAACCCATCAAAACGTAATCTGAAATATAAATCGGGATATTTTTCCCCGTGAAAGGATTGATTGCAAAACTTCCTGTGAACGCTCCGGAAACGTTTTTCACGTCTGCCATTCTATCGCGTTCCGTTTTTTTAGAAGTTTCTTCTATATAATTTTCAACTTCAGATTTTTGCTCTGCCGTTGTTAATGTTGAAACCAAAGGATTTTCTGGTGCTAAAACCATAAAAGTAGCTCCAAAAATAGTATCAGGTCTTGTTGTAAAGACCTCTATTTCCTCTGCCTTTGCCTCTACCTTAAACTTCACAGCTGCTCCTTGAGATTTTCCAATCCAATATTCTTGAGAATCCTTCAATGGTTGTGGCCAGTCTAGTTTTTGTAAACCTTGCAACAATCTTTCAGAATACGCAGTGATTCTCATGCTCCACTGCATCATTTTTTTCTGAAAAACAGGATAACCGCCACGTTCAGATTTTCCGTCTTTCACCTCATCATTCGCTAGAACTGTTCCTAAAGCTGGACACCAGTTTACAGTAGTTTCGGCTCTGTAAGCTAATCTATAATTGAGTAAAATGTCTTGTTTTTTGTTTTCATCAGCAGCATTCCATTCTTCTGCAGAGAAATTTAATTCATCATTCTGAACAGCATTTAAGTTTTCAGTTCCGAATTTTGAAAAATGTTCTACCAAAGTTTCGATAGATTCTGCTTTATCAGAAGTTTTATTGTACCAAGAGTGAAACAATTCTATAAAAATCCATTGCGTCCATTTGTAATAAGAAGTATCAGAAGTTCTCACTTCTCTGCTCCAATCGAAAGAGAAACCAATTTTACGCAATTGCTCTTCGTATCTGGTAATATTTTGTTCTGTAGTAATTGCAGGATGTTGCCCAGTTTGTATCGCGTATTGTTCTGCTGGCAAACCAAAAGAATCATAACCAATAGGATGCAAAACATTGAAACCTTGATGTCTTTTAAATCTTGCATAAATATCTGAAGCGATATAACCAAGTGGATGACCTACGTGTAAACCCGCTCCAGAAGGATACGGAAACATATCTAGAACGTAGAATTTAGGTTTTGTAGAATTATTTTCAGTTTTATAAGTTTGGTTTTCTTCCCAAAACTTCTGCCATTTTTGCTCTATCTGCTTGTGATCGTAAAACACGCTGTAATATTTTAAAGTATTGTTAAACTTGATTTCTAAGAATTTACAAATTTATGATTTTTAAAAGAAAAATCCCCACCTTAAAAGATGAGGACTTTAAATTTATTTTTAAAAGCTTTATTTTTTCACAAAAACAGTAGAAATTGTTCCCGTGTAATAAAATCCATCATACTGTGGATAATAGTCTCCAAAATTTACATTATTCAAGGTTTCTCCATAGGAAAACTTATTGCTTCCACTGAAAGAAAGGGTAACGCTTTCTGTAGTTCCAGCTTGTGTAATGGTTAAAACTTTTGTGTTTCCATCAAATTTGTAGGTAAAAGGTTCATTTAATAATTGCTCGCAAGTTCCATTATTATTAGCAAAAGAAGTTACACTACCTGTTCCGTCTGCATTAAAAACCATCGAAGATTTCTGCGAACAAGCATCTGCAGGAGCTTCTTCATTAATTGCCGCAGACTGACCATTATAACTTAGCGTTCCTTTCATTTTTACGGAACTTATATTCCAAGTTCCCACAATAGAAACCGTATCATTATCATCTCTGCTACAAGCTACATTTAACAATAAGAAAATTCCTAAAAAGGCGATTACTAGTTTTTTCATTTTTTATTAATTTATTGGTTAATTTTAATATTAGTTACTTCTACATCATACATTTCTCCGTTGATTTCCTTTTTTCCTTTTACAATTAGTTTTTGAGAGGTAATAGAAACCACTTCTGCATTTTTTATACTGCCATCTTGGAAAGTATGAACAAGAGATTTTTGACCTGAATTAAATGTATATGTGAAATTTCGTTCTAAGGTTTTTTCACAGTTTCCAGTAGCGTCATCAAATCTCATTTCGATTGCTGTTCCGTCTGAATGATAAGTCATTTTTGATTGTTGCTGACAAGCATTCATGTCTTCTGACTGACTAACCGTGAATCCTGCCACTGTTTTATAAGCGGTAGCTTTTATAGGTTTCCAACTTCCAATAATGCTTGCGTTTTCGTCATATTCATAGTCTCTTTTGCACGAAAAAAGCGTAAGGAACAAAACAGACCACAAAAATAAACGCCAAAAATAGCTCATGACTTTAGTTTATGTAAAGATAGATTTTTTTTAATTACAATAAGTATATTTGCAAAAACATGCCTCTAGTTTCCATCATAACGCCGTGTTATAATTCTTCTGAATTTTTAGAAGAAACCATTCAATCTGTTCTTTACCAAAATTTTACAGACTGGGAATGGATTATTACCGATGATAAATCCTCTGACAATTCCGTAGAAATCATTAAAAAACATCAAGATTCTAGAATTATTTTAATAGAAGCAGAAAAAAACGGTGGAGCTGGTCATGCTAGAAATCTTTCGCTAGAAAAAGCAAAAGGCAGATACATTACTTTTCTGGACGCAGATGATTATTGGGAACCCAATTTCTTATCAGAAATGATTTCTTTTATGCAAACTGAAAACGCAGAATTGGCATATTGCACTTATGCAAGATGTGATGAGAATCTTCAACCTAAAATTGCAGATTTCGAGGCAGACATTGAAGTGAATTTTGATAATTTGCTCAAAACTTGCAGACTTTCTCTCCTCGCTTCAATGTATGATTCTGAAAGAGTGGGCAAAGAATTTTTCCCAGAAGGAAGCAAACGCGAAGACCATGTTATGTGGCTCAATTTACTTAAAAAAATTCCTTACGGAAAACCGCTAAAAAAAACTTTGGCTAAATACAGAATGCGAGAAGGAAGTGTTTCCCGAAATAAAACCAATATCATGAAAGACCAATATTTGGTTTACAAAGAACACATGAATTTTTCCACGCTCAAGTCTTTGTATTATACCGCCAATTGGGCTTTCAATGGATTTAAGAAATATTCTAAAATTTTTAATTAAGAAAATCTACTTTACCGTCATTAAGATGGTAATAACCACCAATTACTTTCAGTTCTCCTTTATCTATTAAATCTTTCAATTCTTGGTTTTGAAGAATTTTCTGAATTTGTTGGTCTACATTATAATGAATTGCGTCATCTAATTTTTCAGACTTTCCTACAAATGGTTCTACTCCTTTTCTGAGCGTTTCAATAAGATTAGAAATTTCTTTGGGTTCTTTTCCTTCACTATGTTGAGAAATTGCAGCAGTTATCCCTCCACATTTTTCATGACCTACTACAATAATTAATTTAGTGTGCAAATGATTCACCGCATATTCCAGACTTCCCATCGTCATATCATCATCTAATGAATTTCCCGCAGTTCTTATCACAAACAAATCACCAATTCCACGGTCAAAAACCAATTCTACAGGCACTCTAGAATCAGAACAACTCACAACAGTTGCGATAGGATGTTGCCCAGAAACTTCTTCCTTCATTCTGGCTTCATCTAAATGCGGAAAAGCATTTTTGTGATGTACAAAATGTTCATTTCCAGTTTTTAAAACTTCTAAAATTTGATTTGGATTAAGATTTTCTTGGATATGGGTTTCTTTTTGAGAAATTTGGTTAGAAGTACAACCCGTAAAACTCCACATTGCGCCTACCAACATTAAAACGCCTACAATTACTTTCTTCATGATAATTTTTTGCAAAATTATGAAGATTATAAATCGCTTCGAGATGATTGTTATCAGGTATTATGCTCAGAATAGATTATGCTAAAATTTTCTCTAGAATAATCTCAGAAGAATTCGGTTGAGAATGAACAAAATTTCCTGCATTTTCACTCATTTCTTGTAACAGATTTGAATTTTTTGATAATTCAAGGACAAAATCAGCTGCCAATCCTTCGTCATCAAAAGATTTCCCTCCATTTTGGGTAATTAAAGCATCTGCTTCTGGATTTTTCTTGTATTTATTTCCAAAAATTACAGGAACACCGAAAGTTGCCGCTTCTAAAATATTGTGCAATCCTTTATCATGAAAACCGCCTCCCACAACTGCAATATCTGCGTAAGAATACAATTTTGAAAGCAAACCGATGCTGTCGATTATGAGTATGTTGGTATTTGGTAATTGGTAATTAGACTTTAAATCTGAATATAAAATTGCTTTTGGAAAAATTTGTTTGAGGTTTTGAACTCTTTTCAAATCATGTGGAGCAATGAGAATTTTAAAGTTTTCTAATTTTTGAGAAAGAATTTGAGCCATTTTTTCTTCGGCTTCCCAAGAACTTCCTAAAACCAGCAGTTTTTTATCTGCTTTAAATTCAGAAATCAACTCCACGGAATTATCTCGGTTTTTGATTTGTTTCACTCGGTCAAAACGAGTATCACCAGAAACCGAACCTTTGATTAAACCAACTTTTTGAGCCAAAGCAAGAGACTTTTCGGTTTGATGAAAAATCCAATCTACATTTTTTTTCAGTTCGTTCACAAACCATTTTCCTTGTGGCTTAAAATAAACTTGGTTTTCGTAAAACAATGCAGAAATCACAAAAACTTTGGCGTTTGTCTTTTTTAATTCATCTAAAAGATGATACCAAAAATCATATTTTACGGTAAAGAAAATTTCTGGATGAACCGCTTTTACAAATTCTGAAATCGTAGATTTTTTATCAAAAGGAAGATAACACAAAATATCTTCTTTATTCTTTTTCAAGACGTTTTCATAACCAGAAGGTGAAAAAAATGTCACCAAAACTTTATGATTGGGATATTTTTCTTTCAATTTTTCTAAAACTGGTAAACCTTGTTCATATTCTCCCAAACTTGCAGCGTGCATCCAGAGGACTTTGTCATCTTTAGAAATGTTAGATTTTACAATTTCCAAAGATTGTTTTCTGCCTTCTAAACCACGTTTAATCTTATCATTGAACCACGACAAAACCTTGAACGCTAATTCAAGATGAAAGATGGATATGTTGTAGAGTGTTTTCAATTATTTATAAACATTTGCAAGAATTAAGAAAAATCCAATGATGGCAAACAATCCACCAATAAGAGTCACTATAGGAATTTTTTTATCTTTTTGCTGAACAGCTATTTCTACAATTCTTTTTTGAAAAGTAAAGAAAATAAAAAGAACATAAGCAATAATAGATTTAACCGCAATCATCCCAATTAAAAATTGTATTTCTTTATTTTCTTGGGTAATTTCTACAGGATAATTATTGATTTCTTTGATATTATAACTGAGAAAAAAGTAAATAAGCGACCCAACAAAAGGCAAAAGAAATATAAAATATTTTGCACCTTGATTATCTGGTTTTCCTTCTAAGTCGAAATGAATAGGAATAATTTCTGGCAACTTTCTAAAATTTAAAAGAGTATAACCCCATAAAACAATGACTAAAGCAACAGTAAAACCGTCTAAAAAGGAAATTACATTATTCATAAATAAATTTCAAATTCTTTATTTAACCTAAATCATCGTTTTCACAAACCTTAATTTATGCGTGTGCTTATTTTGTTCTGCATTATAAATTCCAGAGAAATCTAGAGAATCTATTCTCACTTTTCCGCTTGCATGTATGATTTCAAAAGGTGACAATACTAAACCAACATGCACTATATTTCCCTCTCCATCTTCAAAAAACGCCAAATCTCCCGCTTCACTTTCTTCTACAAAATCACGAGCTGTTCCTTGCAGAGCTTGTTGTTCTGGGTCTCTCGGTAAAGTAATTCCGTGAACTTTGTATAATAACTGCACAAATCCGCTATCATCTATCCCAAAAAAGCTTCTTCCTCCCCATAAAAAAGGAACATTCAAGAATTTTTTGGCCGTTTCTACTAAACTCTCTCGCAGGTTATTTGTATCAATAGTATTCTCTGTTGCAAAACCGACTTCACTTCCTATGGAAAGCAAACTTTTACCTTCTGGCAAATTAAATTCACCAAAAGACTGCGTAATCACATTTTTAGAAATTTCAGCATTTTGTTTTTTCAAAACAGAAGTATTTATCCAGCCTTCATAACCATCAAAATCCATTTTGATTTTACTAAAATTCCCTTCCGTTTCTAAAATTTCACAGGTTTCTCCATATAAAATCTGAGAAATCATTTCAGATTTTTCTGAAACTTCGGCTCTCATCGATGAAACAGATACGCTGCAGTAGTATTTTTCCATAACTCTTATATCTTACGAACTAAATGAATTCCGTCTCGCAAAGGTAAAATTACATTTTCAAAATCTGCATCTTCGGCAACTAATTTATTCACGAGTTTTATCTGTTCGGTTTGTTTATTCCCCTTTTCATCGAGCACTTTTCCGTACCAAAGTACATTATCAATCATCAAAACACTTCCCGACTTCATTCTGGGTTTAACCAATTGTAAATATTCAGGGTAGTTTTCTTTGTCTGCATCAATGAAAATCAAATCAAAAGTTTCACTAGAGTTTTTCAAAAATTCTTTAGCATCTTGTAATTTAAAGTCTATTTGAGAAGCAAATTCACTTTGGGCAAAATATTTTTGAGGCAAATAAGCCAAATCTTCATTTACATCTAGCGTGGTCAGCTTTCCATCTTTCTGTAAGCCTTCAGCTAAACAAAGCGCTGCATAACCGGTAAATGTGCCGATTTCCAAAATGTTTTTCGGAGAAATCATTTTTGAAATCAAAGCAAGCAATCTTCCCTGAAGATAACCAGAAATCATGTGCGGTTGTGTAGTTTTCTGAAAAGTTTCTTTGCGTAATCTTTTCAAAATTTCTGGTTCTGCAGAAGCGGTATCTTCTAAATATCTATCCATTTCTGGATGCAACTCTTCGAAATAACTCATGGATTGATGTGATGATTTTTTACAAAATTACAGAATTTATTTACTTTTCTTTTTAACTTTGAGCAAAAGATTCATTTTGAAAAACATTTTTTACCATCCAATTTTCATCTTTTTTATTTGGCCTATTTTATTTTTCCCACTTATTTTAATTACTGGCTATGATAT
>CAZHCK010000007.1:0-51357 GCA_964530915.1 uncultured Cloacibacterium sp.
GACCCAATCTACAATAAAATATCTGAATTGTTTAAGAATAGAATTACTGAAAAATATGGTGATGAAAAACTTGTAGAAATATATAAAAATGGAGAGGAGAGATTTAAGCTTAAAATACCACCAGGTTTTGAGGACGAAAAATCAAAAGAAGGTAATAATAAATACGGCGATTTAGTGCTTTGGACACAAGTTATTGAGCTAGCAAAAAATCAAAAAAAAAGCGTTATTTTAATAACAGATGAGAGAAAGAGTGATTGGTGGTGGAAAATTAAGGATGGTAGAACAATGGGACCACGATTTGAACTCGTAAAAGAAATGAAAGATGAAGCAAATGTTGGTTTTCATATGTATTCTTCGGAAAGATTTCTTGAATATGGTTTAAACTTTCTTAAAGAACATGTTAATAAAGAAGCATTGGATGAAATTAATGCTCTTAAAAGAGCTGAAATAGAAGAAATAAGACGCTTAGAGATAATTAGAAAAGAGAAAGCAATAAGAAACAAAGTAATAATAGAAGAAGTTCAACAAATCGAGAAACAAATTGAAGAAATTGATTATATAGTTAACAGAATGGAAGAAGATTTAAGCCAATATTCAGATAGAAATTTAGCAAAATATTACGAGGGAGAACAAATGGATAAAGAGTTACCAGAACATTACAAAATTCTTTCTGAACATAGAGATCATTATTTAAGGGAACGAGAGGGACTATTAATCAGAAGAAAAGAATTACGAAGAAATTATTTAAATAACAGAAATTTATAAATTCTGCTAACATAGGTAACTATTCTACAACTCCCAATTAAAAAATTTCAAAATAATAACCTTAATAGATAAAAAAAGCCAACTTATCGTTGGCTTTTCTTTTTACAATGTTTTTTTAGCATTTATGGAATCAATATAGAGTTTTTCACTTCAAAAGTTGCTTTTGTGGTGTACGTTTTTCCGTAACGGTCTTTGGCTCTCACTTCTACTTCGTGGGGTCCTAATTCTAATTTTCTAGAAAAAGGCGCTGTCCAAATGTGTTTAGAAGCTTCAGGATTGCTCGGTCTTCTCCCTGTGAACAGTTCTTGTGTGGTATCCCATTTCAATACATCATTCGTGTAATCTGGGTCTATAGATTCTGTATAATCCATTTTTTTCCATTCGCCATTATCTATTCTGTATTCCACCTCATCATGTTTGCTTCCCATAAAGAAATTAGCTACAATTCTTGCTGCATTTTTTGTCTTGAAAGGAATCACTTTCGGTACCCAAAGATTAATTTGATAATCTTCTGGTTTTCCCGCCACTTTATACGTGATTTCGTACTGATTGTCATTGAAATTCACAAAAGAATACCCTCTTTCTGTTCCGTCTCTCATCACTGATTTTGGCACACCCAATTCTTCTACCGTTCCAGAATACCAGTCTCCAGAAGTGGTTCCTGCATTGAACTCATGAATCGGCTTGATGCCTTCCCAACCTTCTTTTTTCCCATAGAACAATTGGGTTTGCTTGTGTGTATGTGCAGACATCATCAATACATTTTGGAAAGGTTTTAAAATCTCGAACAATCTTTTTCTGTCTTCCATTCTAAAGTGTTTGTCACCGTCATTTTCTGGCGTCAACTGAATGTGGAATGAAAACACTACCAACTGATTAGGATTTACGTTTTTCAAGTCGTTTTCTACAAAATCCAACTGGTCTTTTCTGAAACCGCCCCAATAACTTTTCCCGTCTCTAGGATCTGGATAAAGAATATCATCTAAAACGATGAAGTGTACATTGCCATAATTGAAAGCGTAATTATTCGGGCCAAAATTCGCTTCGAAAGTTTCGTCTGACAGTTTATCCTCTTTTGCTTCGTAGTTCATATCATGATTCCCCATCACATTGTACCAAGGCAAACCGATTTCTTTAACGGCATCGATATACAATGGATGTAAACTTAAATCATCTCCTACCAAATCTCCTAAACTGATGCCAAAAACAGCATCTTTTTTATTATTTTTCACCTCATTGATGATACCTCTTTTGAAATAATCGATTTCTTTTTCATCATACGGTTGAGGATCACCAAACACTAAAACTTTGAACTGTGTGTTTTCCTTTTGTGCATATAACGGAAAGTTGATTTCTTTTGGCAATTTTCCCGTAGGTTTTACGCCTGCATATTTCATGTCTTTTGGCGAACCTTCAGGTTTGTGAATGTAGTAGAACTGTGGCAACTGCGTGTTGCTTTTCGGGGTAGCATAGTTGGTTGGTTTGATGACGAAAATAATATTGTCATTTTCTACAGGCAAAGTATATTTTCCCGTTTCGTCAGTTTTTACTACTTCTACTCCATTAGAAACAGAAACGTTTGCAATTCCTTTTTCTTTACGGTCTTTGACACCGTTTTTGTTGGCGTCTTCGAAGACATATCCTGTTGCTTGTTGCTGTGCAAAAGAAAATGCAGCACACAAGAAAAGCATTAAAAATGATTGTTTCATTTGTTGATTTGTAATTTTATGAGAGCATATTCAATAGTTATGAAGCTATTCTCTGGATTTATTGATATTTAAAAATACATCTGGTGTGTTTGTGGTTACGAACTGTACACCAGCATCATACAATTTTTTATAGATTTCTGGGTCATTTACGGTCCACACATTCGTGATAACACCCAAATTTTTGGCTTGTTCTATCCAATCTTGGTGTTTTTCTAAGAATACATTATAATGATAATCTACGCCATCAATTCCTAAATTTTTAATCTCTTGTGGCGAAAGATCACCTGCGAGATATTGTACCAATGCTCTAGGATTTTGCTTTTTTAATTCTTTGGCAATATGCAGACTAAATGAGATGTATTCAGTCTGATTTTGCAAGTGGAATTTTTTTACCATTGCCAGAACTTTTTCTACCATTTCGGTTTCCAATTCTGGAGTTTTGGCGGGTTTAATCTCAAGGATAAGCTTTACCTCAGATTTTTTACCTTGCTTCAAATACTTTTCTAAAGTAGGGAGAATTTCGCCGTTTGAAAGTTTCTGTTTTTTCAGCGTTTTAAAATCTGTAGCTGCAATTTCTACCCCATTGATTTGTTCATCATGGTTGATAACCAAAACGCCATCTTTGGTCATTCTCACATCGAACTCACTGCCGTACACTTTTAAATACTGAGCATTTTTGAGCGCTGCGATAGAATTTTCAGAAGTAGTAGGATTGGTTTTCCAGAAACCTCTGTGCGCAATCACCTGTGTCTGTGCGTGGTAAAAATTGGCGCCCACTAAAGTGGCCAAAAGAATTAATTTTTTCATATTGAATATCGTTACAAATCTTTTACAAAGCTAATCATCACTTGTAAAAATTGTATTCTTTTTTTAAATTTTTATTGATTCCACCAATCTTTAACGTTGATATTATCTCCTCCCAATGATTGAACC
Source organism: uncultured Cloacibacterium sp. (assembly GCA_964530915.1). Classification (GTDB taxonomy): domain Bacteria; phylum Bacteroidota; class Bacteroidia; order Flavobacteriales; family Weeksellaceae; genus Cloacibacterium. The sequence continues at coordinate 3,408 of CAZHCK010000007.1, forward strand.
GCCGCGTTATAATTAGCACTGTTCAATATTTTTGGTTGTGTAGGATATAATAATCTCTGAGGCATTTTACCGTCATTTAATAATCCACCATTGTTGGGTAATACTGGGTAACCTGTTCTTTTTTGTTCAAACCACTGTTGCTGATCTACAAAGAACAGCGCTACATATTTTTGCAACATAATTCTTTCTAAAGTACCATCATAAGCCACTTTAGGATTTGCAAAATAATTGGCTGGAACCACAGCTCCCCATTGTTCAATCGCTGCCTTTACTCCGTTTTCATAATAGGTTTGAGCATTTCCAGTGATGATTCCTCTGAATGCTAATTCTGATAGAATAAATTGCAACTCTGCATAAGGTAAAATCAAGACTTTAAGCGGTGCTTTAGCTAAATTCTGATTAAAGTTAGACGGTTGGTACGTAAACGTAGTTCCGTTCATGTAAGCAACTGGAGCACCTTTGTAACCGATATTTTGGTTATTACTTAAATTTTTCGCTTGGGTGAAAAACTGCGCCATTCTAGGATCTTTGTTATCATTCAATGTATTCACAAAAAACTCTCCTACCGCTCTATAAGAAGTAAAATCTTGTGGTCTTGCCAATGGCGGAAGCATAGGCGCTACGCCTGTAACATTCATCAAGGCACTTTCAGCATTGCTCTGAAAGATTGGGTAAACGGTAGGATTGTTTACTATTTCTTGAATTCTTGTATATACATCTATTTCCCCATTTTTCTTTAAAATTCTGGTTAACAATCTTAAAGATAACGTGTTACAGAATTTTTTCCAATACGTGATTCCATTCACATCATTATTTGCATTGTAGAATAAATCTTGTCCTGCTAAAGTGGTATTGGTTACAAAAAGAGCATTTGCTGCTTTTAAATCGTCTAATAATTTTACGTAAATATCTTTTTGTTTATCGAATTTCGGTTGAGTGATGCCTTCTTCCACTCTAGAAGCTTCTGAGAAAGGAATATCTCCAAAAGTATCGGTAAGGTTGGAATACAACCATGCATTCATCACCATCGAAATCGCCTGATAGTTTTTATTGTTCTGCTGAACCGCCAAATCTTGCATTTGTTTTACTTGCATCAGCCATTTATAAGAAGTGTTCCAATAGGAGTTCCCTATAGATTCTGTTACATAATATCTCGAAATATTATTCCCTTCTCCCGGAAAATCTATTGCTATCTGCATGATATCAAAAGTGAAATCATTAGCTCTCAAATAGGCATTAGAAGCCATATTGTATTGAATCGGCGCCAATAAACTGGCAGGTGTAGGCTCTATAATCTTGCTGGTATCGGTATTGATTTCCTCAAAAGACCTGCTACAAGAAGAAGCGGCTAGAGAAATTACGCAGAACGCTACTGCTTTTGTCCATATATTTTTCATAGTTGTCGTTTAGAATTTAGCATTAAGTTGAATTCCTACAGTACGGGCAGTAGGAAGTTGCCCTATTTCTACTCCCGGAGTAATTGATGAATCGTTCAACGTAGCCGCTTCTGGATCAAATAGAGGGAACTTAGTCCACATCCATAGATTTCTTCCGAAAAGCGATAAGCTTAGGTCTGACATATTTAATGACTGCACGATTTGTTTAGGGAAATAGAAAGTGATATTGGCTTCTCTTAGCTTTACATAAGATGCATCAAATGAATTGGTTTCCACATTAGCTCTTCTGTAATAATCTGCATAATAAGAAGTAAGGGTTACGGCTTTGGTATTCTGAGAGAAAGATCCATCTGGATTTTGAACCACTCCTACTCCTACAATTGTTCCGTTTGGATTATCTCTTCCTACTAAAGTATGGGTAAGTTTTCCTTGTTCAGACATTTTATGGTGAGACTGTGAATATACTCTACCTCCGTATTGCCCATCAAAAGAGAAACTTAAAGAAAAATTTTTGTATTTAAAAGCGTTTTGTAAACCTCCTCTCCATTTCGCATAGGCATTTCCTACGTATTCTATTTCTGTAGATTTAGCAGTAAGACCATCGCTACCAAAAATCACCTGTCCGTCTGGAGCGTACTGTAATTTATATCCGTACATATCTCCTAGAGAACCTCCTACTACTGCATTAAAGAATACTACTCCCCCTACACTTCCCATGGTATACGGTTCTCCTTGGAATTCTGCCGGCAAAGACATGATTCTGTTTTTATTCATAGACCAGTTTGCCGTAACATTCCACTGGAAATTTTTATTTTTCACCGGGAAAGCATTCAAAGTCATTTCTATCCCTCTGTTTCTTACTTCTCCTGCATTGATGGTACGTGTAGAATACCCTGTTTCAATTAATGACGGTACGTTTACAATTTGGTCTTTGGTACTGTTTTGATAAACGGTAACGTTATATGTTAATCTATTTTTGAAGAAACTGAAATCCATCCCTGCTTCAATGTTTTGGTTCATTTCAGGTTTCAGATTAGGGTTTTGGAAATTGGCAATATTTTCTGCCGAACCTACAAAATCACTCGTGTTATAGAACTGCTGTAATTTATACGGCTGGGTATCGTTTCCTACTTGAGACCACGAAGCTCTCAACTTCCAATAATTCCAATTTTTAGAGTTTATATTTAATACATCTGAAAGAATTAAAGAGGTAGAAACCGATGGGTAAAAATAAGAACGATTGGCTTTCGGTAAAGTACTGCTCCAGTCGTTTCTTGCGGTGAAATCTACAAACCAAAGGTTGTCATAATTGAATGATGCTAAACCGTAAACACTATTGGTTTCTTTGTCATTTGGTTGAGCAATTCTTGTATTTAGAGAAATCGCATTGGTTAACTGATAGATTCCAGGAACTCTAAGCCCGATAGCTCTGTAATCATTCAGCACATATTCATTTGCTCTGATGTTTCCCCCTGCTGAAGCAGAAACGCCCCATTTCCCGAAATTATTTTTATAGGTAAAAAGTAAGTCTGTATTATACTCAGAATTTTTAATGTATTGTTCGCGATAGTATCCTTGAAGGTAATTGGCAGAACTGTAAGGCCTTTTGGTTGTTCTTTCTTCATCTGTAATTTCAATACCCGACCTTAGCATCATTTCAAAATTATTATTGAAATTATAAGTAGCGGTAATATTTCCTGTGATTAATTTTTTGTCTACTCCATTCAGCATTTCATAAGCGATAAGATAAGGGTTATCTATAAATGTACTGAAAGGGTGAATCTGGTCTACCTGATATTTATCTTTCTTCCAAATCGGTTCATACCAAGCCAAATCAACGTTTGGATTTTGGAAAATCATGAAATAAGAAATCGACTGGTTATTGTATCCTGTAGAAGGTAAATTATCACTCTTGGTATAGTTATAGGCAAATTTAGTGGCCACTCTTAACTTCTTGCTTAGTTTATGGTCAAAAGACAAAGCATAATTGAATCTGTCAAAACCCGTATTCGGCATCATCCACGTATTGTTTACTGCGCTTAGTGAAGTACGGAAAGAAGTTTTATCATTAGAACTTTCTATACTGATGCTATTAGAATAGGTAGTTCCCATTTGCCAAAAACCTTTAACATTGTCTTTATAAGGTCTCCACAATTGTCTTTCTAAACTTTGTCCTTCTACGGTTGGGTCATATTGAAAATAATATTGCCCATCGAATTTAGGTCCGAATGCGCTACTGGTTCCACCTGTACTCACTCCATCAGCTGAAGCGCCATAAGAATAGTAAAACTGACCGTCTTTATTTTTTGCCAATGTTCCTTGACCGTATTCATACTGCCAATCTGGCCATTTCAAAACGGTATCAAAACTTGTAGAAGAATTAAGGGTTACTCTTATTTTACCGTTCTTTTGTTTGCCTGATTTTGTTGTAATCATGATGGCACCATTTGCACCTCTAGAACCATATAACGCAGAAGCGGTAGCTCCTTTCAAAATCGTTACATTCTCGATGTCATCTGGATTAATACTGTTAAAATTATTCCCGTAATCTACAGGCAAATCGCCTCCAGAACCTGCACCATACGCTGCGTTACCTGTACCTGTATTGGTTCCACCCAATGGAACACCGTCTACTACGATGAGTGCTTCATTGTTGTCCAAATTCATGGAAATACTTCCTCTCAAGGTAATTTTAGCACTTCCCAAAGGACCTGCACCTGCTGTTTGGATTTTAAGCCCCGCCACTTTACCTTCTAACGCTTGTGCCCAGTTGTTGTTTTGTGTTTTTTCAAACTCTTCTGATGACACTTTTTCTGCTACATAGCCTAGGGATTTGTCTTGTCTTTTGATTCCCAAAGCAGTTACTACTACCTCGTCTATGTTTCTTACGGAATCTAATTTTGCTTTCTTAGATTGCGCCTGTAAATGGGTTACACTTACCAGACCTAGAGCAGCTAATAAAATAATCTGCTGTGTTCGTTTTTGCATTATACTTTTTTTTAAGCTCAAAAGTATTCTAATGCAGTCGTTAAGTATTTTAACAAGCTTTTAACATTCTTTAAATTATTCGTCAACCAAATTTTAATCAAAAATGAATGTTATTTTGCCAAAACATTAAAAGTAAAAGAGTGAAAATATCTAAAGTTCTCATCTTTGGGAGATTGAGGATTTAACATTGAAAGAAGCTTTTTAAGAAAAGTTAATAAGAGAATTTGAAAATATGAAAATGAGGGAATTTAAGGAATGTTATAAAGTTATAGAGGTTATGGTGGTTATAATGGTTATGAGGGTTATAATGGTTATGGTGGTTATGAATTTTAGTTTTTTAATAGTGCTATTTCGTATTATAAATTGTTTAGTGGTTTTAAATTTTGTTTTTTGCGATTTTGTTGGCGAGAGCGCTTACATAGAACAATTGGAAACTGTGGTAAATCATAATCGGCAATAGGAAAAGAACTTTTTGTTCTTCTGGGATTCCTAGTATCATCACAAATAAACTGCCATGAACCAAAGATTTTTTGGAGCCACAAAATGCAGTGGTAATCACATCTTCCCTGCTGAAATCCAATCGAAGTGAAATGCGTTTTAAAATCTCATAAACGATAAAAAACAACGCCACCGCAGCGATAGTAATTACCACAAAAACCAGTGAAGGAACAGTGGAAAAAATATTTTCGATAAATGCTTTAGAAAAACTTTCGTAGACAATCAATAGAATAATCAATCGGTCAAATTCTGCAATGATTTTACTGTACTTCATTACCCAATTTTTAAATATTGGATTGAGCAAAATTCCTAAAATAATCGGCAGAAGAACTTTAAGCAAGAGTTGTTGAATAATCTCAACTTGATGACTTTCTGCGGCTTGAGCATTCAAGAAAAACCCCATCAACAAAGGCGTCATCACAATACCAATAAGCCCAGAAACGGAGGCATTAAAAATAGCCGAAGTCACATTTCCTTTGGCAATAGAAACCATCACCACCGATGAAGAAACGGTAGAAGGCAAACACGCTAAAAAATACACAGAAAGCCAACTTTGGAAGTATGGCGAATCTTTAAAAATTGGATAAAAAACCAATACCAATGCAGGAAAAAGAATGAAAGTACCTGCCTGAACCAATAGGTGCAATTTCCAATTGGAAACATCTTTCAGGACTTCTTTCAAGTTGAGTTTTAGCCCGTACAAAAGGAAAATTCCCGCAATTCCCCAATCAATGAATTGTTCTAAGTTAAAAATTTGATGGTAAGATTCTTGGTAAGGAATGAGTTTTCCCGCCAAAACCATTACGAGCAACAGTAACAAAAAAGCATTCTGCTTATCAACTAATTTTCTAAGATTCAATTTCTGTATTTTCTACAAAGATACTTGTTTGGAAATTATTGTGGGAATTGTAGTTTTTACAAGCTTTGTCAATGATTTTTTCTTGTAGGGGAAGGTTAATTTTATAGGAATCTGCCATTACGGAAAACCATAATTTTAATTGGAGTAATCCACGTAAATTTATTATAAAATTTGCCATGATTAAAAAAACCATCCTTTTAGAAAATAAAGCGTCACTCTCTACCAGAAATCTACAACTCCTTATAAAATCTGAAATACGAGAAACCTCTATCCCAATAGAAGAAATAGGATTTTTGGTAATAGACCATCCAGAAATTTTTCTGAGTATGCCAGCAATGAACTTATTAGTAGAAAACAACACCTCCATTATTATTTGTAGCAAAAACCATCTTCCTAATGGCATGTTTCTCAATTTGAATAGCCACCACATTCAACAAGAAATATTCAAAAACCAAATTGAAGCCAGTGTTCCATTAAAAAAACAACTGTGGCAACAAACCATTATAGAAAAAATAACCAACCAAGGAATTCTTTTAGAAAAGATAACAGGAGAAAAAAATTCTTTTGACTTCATCGCCTCCAAAGTTTTGAGCGGTGACACTTCTAATATGGAAGCTACTGCCGCCAATATTTACTGGAAAGCTTTCTTTGAAAACAGCACTTTTAAAAAATTTAGAAGAGAACGTTTCGGAGATTATCCTAATAATTTCTTAAACTACGGCTATGCTATTCTAAGAGCTGCCACAGCTAGAGCACTCTCTGGAAGCGGATTACTTAATACATTGGGAATTCATCATAAAAGCAAGTACAATGCTTTTGCATTAGCAGATGATATTATGGAACCATTTCGACCTATGGTAGACGAAAAAGTTTTTGAAATTATTAATCAATATGATGAAGAAGAACTCAATACCAAATTAAAGGCTGAACTTCTACAAATCTTAACCAGAACACTCTATTTCGAAGATGAAAAAAGTCCGATGATGGTAGGCTTACAAAAAACTGCAAGTTCTCTACAGCAATGCTTCACTGGTGAGCGAAAAAAAATAAAATATCCCAAATTATGGAACTAAACGGATATAGAATTATGTGGCTATTTGTATTCTTTGACTTACCTACCGAAACTCCTAAAGACAGAAAAAACGCTTCTGGATTTAGAAATAATCTGCTAAAAGATGGATATAGCATGATGCAATATTCTGTATATGTAAGACACTGTGCAAGTAGTGAAAGTGCAGATGTACACGAAAAAAGAATCAATAAACTACTACCACCATTAGGTAAAGTAAGCGTACTGCGCATTACAGATAAACAATACGGAAATATTATTAATTTCTGGGGCAAAGCCGAAGTTCCTAAATCACCTCAGCCAGTACAATTAGAACTATTTTAGAGAATAAATATATCTTTTAACTTTTGGCTAAAGCCATTAGATCTTTTAATTTTCAAAACGGGCTAAAGCCCGTTCCTATTGATTATTAATTACTAAAAATTCAACACGTAGAAAACAAAAAATGCTTCAATCTTGCCTTATCACTGCAAAAAAGAAGCATTTTTATATACGATATTTCATCATTAATCTATTGATTATTAGAAGGTAAAGAGCCAACTAATATCGTTTTTTCTAATCTTTAATCAAACCACAACTCTACTAAAGGTAAAATATTTACATCAAAGAATATCGTTTTTTCTAATCTTTAATCAAACCACAACAGTAGATGGGGGAGGAGGTACTGTGATCCCAATATCGTTTTTTCTAATCTTTAATCAAACCACAACAGCTAATATAGATGGCAGTTTTATAATCCTAATATCGTTTTTTCTAATCTTTAATCAAACCACAACGCCTCATTGATAAAAAGGATGTCCCTCTTAAATATCGTTTTTTCTAATCTTTAATCAAACCACAACACTACAAAAGCCTTATCTAAATCTACTGTAAATATCGTTTTTTCTAATCTTTAATCAAACCACAACAACACGTGATTTAAGTTCTTGAAAGTCTTCAATATCGTTTTTTCTAATCTTTAATCAAACCACAACAATTCAAGACGACGGAACAGAAGAAACAAGAATATCGTTTTTTCTAATCTTTAATCAAACCACAACGACATGGGTAAAAAGAAATCCGAGAGAGTGAATATCGTTTTTTCTAATCTTTAATCAAACCACAACTATAACCGCTTCACAATCCATTATCTTTTCAATATCGTTTTTTCTAATCTTTAATCAAACCACAACTCATTAAGCCATTGAGAAAATTTATAGACAAATATCGTTTTTTCTAATCTTTAATCAAACCACAACAGAGTGAGCTTTCGCCGAAACTCCGTTGTGGTTTGGTTGCTTATGATTATCCGTTAATGTCAAAGAACCTTTTACTAAATTAATTAAATTTTAGTTATTTTTCCTGAAACCGAAAGTTTAATTTTTATAGCATTATTATTAATTATTCCCTTCACACCCATTCGCTTTTCTTCGTTTTTATTATTAACAGATGATGTGAGCGCATGCCTAAAAGAATAGTCATTTTGAGATGTTTTCTGCACTCTATACAAGTGCTCTTTTAAAACTTTATAATCTGGGTTTTCCCAATTGATTTCATCTTCGTTTAAACCTAATAAAAACATATCATTGATATGCAAAGTAGTGACCATTTCTTTTCCATCAAGAGGTAATTGATACACAGCTTGACCTGTTCTTTTGCGCTCTACAACTGTCCAAAATGTTACCACTTCTTCTTTTAGATTTCCTTTTTCATCTTTGTAAATTAATACGTGATGGTTATTTCTAGGATTTACCCACTGATTTACATTAGTTTTCAATTTTTCGGCTCCACCAATATTCTCTTTTACTCTTACTTTTAATATAGGAACAGGTGCACCATTCTGATTAGGTAAAAAGATTTGAGGTTGTTTTACTCCGTTTTCATCTACAATAAAAAAAGTATCTGCTGGCACTTTATCTTTTACAAAACCTCCTAATTCATTTACTCTTTTTAAAATTAAAAGTCTTATGGATTCATCTACTACTTTAGCAATTTGCTTAGCTGTTTCTAAACTTTCGATAGGCTTTCTTACATGAAATGCTTCTTCTCCGTTAAATGTTCTCTTTCCATAAACGGTTTCTTTATGCAATTGACCTCTAGCTGCAATACCTACATTTTTAAATTTCTTACCATTTTTCTCAATTGTGTGAGTTCTAACAGTAATATCATTAGAAACTTTTTTATGAGAAACTAAAATTTGATTTACCGCATTATCTGTATCTTTCCAGAAGCTAAGCCAAGGCAAAGGAAAATCTTTTACATCATACCCTCTATTATAGCGGTTCCATTTTGATAATTCCTGAACATAAGAAACCTTAGTACATGCCATTACTAAAGCATCTATTGCATGATGACGGTGGTCTTCTCTGGTTTTCTCATTATCATCACTTAAAATCTGATTTAATCCCCATTTATGGCGTAAATTAGAAGTAGCTTGTCCTGGTGAAACGGTTACTTTATTACAAATTTTAGAGAGATAGTTTTTAGCTTCCTTACTGATATATCTTGTATCATTGAGTTGTCGTGTTGAAAAATCATCATCAAATTTTTGCTGAACAAAACGTTTGAATTTTTGATAAGCATTGGGATATTCTTTGGTATCAGAAAATAATTTTAAAGCTCGTTCTTTTATGGCTGACCAATTGGCTTCATCACTACCATAAAATTCAAAAGGTGTTTTGTTCCCTTTTTTACGGTTTTCATCTGCATAGCACAATGTTTTATTAGAAAAACTATCATTCAAAGAACGGCTCCAAGGATGAATGTGTTCAATTTGAACTTCGCCAGAAAATAATTGAGTGACAGAAATAGGTTTACCTGTATAGGGACAAGTATGTTTACATTCTTCCCAGAGTTTATAAAGTAAAATGTTATCATGAGTAATTCTTTGTCTCTCTTCTATTAATCTTGCTTTTACTCTATCATTTTCTCTCTCTAAGCGCTTTTGCTCTTTACGAATTTTGTTACGTTGTGATTTTGAAATTTTTAAATCACGAGCCATTTCTACTTTGATTTCATCAATCTTACCATGTTCGTCTATCAATTCATTCACTAACTTTCGCAATTCAAACAATGCCGTAATAACTATTGGATTTCTTATTGCTTGAATGTCTTTGTCTGCATCTCTACCAACTGGTAACTTTTCTAATAATTCAGTGGCATCAATTGTAGCAGAATGATGATATAATTTCTTTAATTGTTTGTCTGAAATATTATAATCTTTTCTGAGAATATCTTTAATTATATCTATAAATCCGCCTTTATTTTTAGAACGAACTATTTCATAAACATTATCATAAAAGAAATTTCTTTTTTCTTCTGATAATTTTTCCCAGTCAGCACCAAAAACGTTTTTAATTCCACCCAATACAACTGCAACATCATAAGTAAAACCTAATTTTAAAAAAGGCAGAATATTTGAAATGGCTTTTCTACTCAAACTTGCATAACCATCTTTCACATTGAATTTTGAGATAGATTCAGCCTGTTCTTCTGTAAAATTCCAATTTTTAATAGCATATTCTTTTAGGTTAGATTTACTATCGAAGAAATACAATACGTGCCAAATATCTTCTTGTTCTTTTTCCGTAAACTCAAACCATTTTGTACCAAAATACTTTTTGCTCGATAGATTAGAAATGGTATGAGTTCCTACAATTTTATCGTCATCTTTATAATTGAATTTGAACTCGGCACTTTCTTTACCAATAGCCTTTCTAATTTTTTTGAACTCTGGCTTTTCATTGGCAAATAGAAACTCTACAATTTTTCCTTTTTCCTCTTGAGAAATTTTCTTTCCGTTATATTCTACGGTATTTACCCATTGCCAAACTCTAAATTGTTCAAAAGGAATAGCACTAATTGGGCATTTTGTTTTGCTAGGTTCAAAAGAACAATTCCCCACCAAATGTTTTTGTGAACGCAAAGGTCGTTGATGAAATAAAATCCCATCTTCTTTGTAACCGTCTAATTTTCTTCCACCAAATAAGGTTTTTAATTCGTTTGTTAGTTCAGAATGAAATTGAGCTTGTTTATTCCATATTAGTTCAAACTCATCCACATACATTTTACGTGTTGTATATCGGTTTCGGATTCTTTCTAAACCATCTTGAAAAGGTTGATTTTCTTTCGGATAAATTTCAAATAAATAAGAGCCTAATGTTTTATCTTGAATACTTTCTTGCGTTTCTGTAATTCCAATTTTTCCTTCTTTAGCAACTCCTTTGTATATTGTTCCTTTTTCATCATCTTCTCCACCACTTTTTCTACTATTACTTAAAAAACCACGCCTTTGAATCAAATGATAAAAAATTCTTCCTATTTCTTCTAAAGATAACTTTTCAATTAATGCTTTTTGACGTAATTCATAAGGATTTAAGACAAACCATACTGCTAATTTTTCAACAGGAAACCTTTTATTTTTCTTCCATTCTTGAAAATCAGAAACTTCAAGAGGACACATTTTATTTTCAGAAAGTGCTTTTAAAAGAATTTGCTTTCTTAATCTTCTTCTGAAAAATTGTCTTCTTACACCCCTTGCTCCAGTTCTACTAGCGTTTCTAGAAATTTCACCTTCCCCATCTCCTAAATTCTCTACTCCCATAGGAAATATTCTAGTTCCTAATCCTAAAATTTTGTTTTGATTGTCTTCAATTAAAGCCCACCCAATAGAGTTCGTTCCCAAGTCTAATCCTAGAATTTTTGCCATAAGTATTAGTTTTATTTTATCAATTTATAAAATTAGCAAAAAGAAAATTTTTCACAATACGGAAAACCATAATCTTCAAAAATAATTTTTTGTTTATATTTGTTGTATGATTAAAATTTCTAATCTTTAATCTTATCACAATAAGGCTATATGCCGTAGATGTAAAATCTATAGTCCTGCTTCGGTGGGACTTTTTTATTTGTCACATCCTTACTAGAAACCTCCTAGACAATGGCAGGATAAAGGCAGGATAATTGCACCTCAGTTGCTGTTCAACTAGTCATCACCCTCTCTTATTATCTCCAAAAAAAACACTCATTTACTCTCCTTTTTCCCACCTTTCTTCGAGTCTTGTTCGAATCAAGTTCGAGTCAGCTTCGGAAAAACGGTACTTTTTCCGAACAAAACTCAACTTTGAGTGCCACTTGATTCAATCCAAACCCAAATCATGGTTAAATCCTCCCTCAGAAAACTCATCATTAGGTCACGTCATTTATTTAGCGTACCTTTGTAGAATAATTTATAAAATAGGTTACTGCCTTTGCTATCTGTTACAGTTTAGAATATTTTTTTATTTCTTTTTCAGTTTTTGCTTTTTCAGCGTCCCTTTTTTAAAATAACACCTCACAGATGCACATAACCCTGAAAGCAAAACAAGGCAAAATAACCTGGACGAAGTTCCCCTGATCCTTATGATATAAGCGCTCTGTTTATAAAAACAGTAGATTTCTTATAGCACGCAATACGCCAATCATCATTGGTTTTATCATTCATTAAAAAACAAACAGAACATTATTTATGGCAGATTCTTTCTCAAAAAAAGAAAACTTTAAGAAAAAAATTCAAAAACAAAAAGAAAAAGCACAGCGCCGTGAAGAGCGTAAAGCGAACAACAACAAAGGAAAAGAACTAGAAGATATGTTTTCCTATGTAGATGAGTTCGGAAGAATTACAACTACTCCGCCAGAAAAAAGACAAGAGGTTTCTCTAGACGATATTCAATTAGGAGCAGCTCCTATTCCTGAAGAAGAAACTAGAAAATCTGGAATTATTACTTTCTTAAGCGAAAAAGGTTATGGTTTCATCACCGAAGACTGTTCAAAAGAAAATGTATTTTTCCACCAAAATAATGCTAGAGAAATCCTGAAAAAAGGGCACAAAGTATCTTTCGAAAAAGAAAGATCTGCTAAAGGATTTTCGGCAATCAACATTGAATTGGTCAAATAACGAGAAATCATCTTTGGAATACAATTCCGCTATTATTTCTCTTTACTCCATACATTGCGCAAAAGCGCTATTACCCGTTAAGAAACGAAAACTCAGGTTTACTGTTTCTTAATACATTAACCCAAGACATTGTAAAAATGTCTATTTAAAAACCCATTACTATGCAAGAAGGCACCGTAAAATTTTATAACGAAACAAAAGGTTTCGGATTTATTACTCCAAGTAACGGAGGAGATGACATTTTTGTACATTCTTCTGGTTTAAGCACTAGAACAATTAAAGAAAATGACAAAGTTGTGTACCAAGTAACACAAGGACAAAAAGGATTAAACGCTATTCAAGTAAAATTGGCGTAATCTCTTTTTGGTATTCTATATACACGAAAGCGACTTCTTAGGAAGTCGCTTTTTTTTGTTTTTCTTTTAAAAAACTTATTTCTCTTGATTTAGATTTTTCAAAAAGTAAAAATCAATAAATTTTATTATATTGGTTTACAAATCTTTTAGGAGTTAGAGAAACAAGTCAACAAAATTCCTTATTTTTGCACATCTTAAAAAATCATTCACTATGTTTAATAGTCTTCAGGACAAGCTAGATAAAGCCTTACAAAACATTCAAGGCCGCGGAAAAATTACAGAAATTAACGTAGCAGAGACGGTAAAAGAAATTCGCCGTGCTCTAGTAGATGCCGATGTTAATTACAAAGTAGCCAAAGACCTTACCAAAAGAGTTCAAGACAAAGCATTGGGACAAAACGTGCTTACGTCTATTACTCCAGGGCAATTGATGACCAAGATTGTACATGATGAATTGGTAGAATTGATGGGTACTACTCAGGAAGGTATCAATCTTTCTGACAAACCTACCATTATTTTAATTGCTGGTTTACAAGGTTCTGGTAAAACTACTTTTTCTGGAAAATTAGCCAACTATTTAAAACAAAAGAGAAGCAAAAACCCTTTATTGGTTGCTTGTGATGTTTACAGACCTGCTGCAATAGACCAGTTAACGGTTCTTGCAGACCAAGTAGGCGTAACCATTTACAAAGAAATCGAAAATAAAAATCCTGTAGAAATTTCTCAAAATGCTATTCAGTTTGCTAAAGATAACAAGCATGATGTAGTGATTATAGATACTGCAGGTCGTCTTGCCATAGACGAAGCCATGATGAACGAAATCAGAAACGTTCACCAAGCTGTAAAACCTACAGAAACCCTTTTCGTAGTAGATGCGATGACGGGACAAGATGCGGTAAATACAGCTCTTGCCTTTAATCATGTTTTAGATTACAATGGTGTAGTTCTAACCAAATTAGACGGTGATACCAGAGGTGGTGCTGCGCTTACGGTTCGTTCTGTAGTTCATAAGCCTATTAAGTTTATTTCTACTGGCGAAAAAATGGAAGCTCTAGACCTGTTCTACCCAGAAAGAATGGCAGACAGAATTCTAGGAATGGGAGACGTAGTTTCCTTAGTAGAAAGAGCTCAAGAACAATTTGACGAAGAAGAAGCTAAAAAACTTCATAAAAAAATCGCTAAAAATGAATTTGGTTTTGATGATTTCTTAACGCAGATTAACCAAATCAAAAAAATGGGTAACATGAAAGACTTAATGGGAATGTTACCAGGCGTAGGAAAAGCCATAAAAGATGTAGACATTAATGATGATGCTTTCAAACACATAGAAGCCATTATTTACTCTATGACTCCAGAAGAAAGAAGAAGACCTTCTGTAATTGATATGAACCGTAAAAAAAGAATTGCTAAAGGTGCTGGTAGAAAATTAGAAGATGTAAATGCACTCATGAAACAATTCGAACAGATGGGCAAAATGATGAAGATGATGCAAGGTCCTCAAGGAAAACAACTCATGCAGATGATGAGCAAAGGAATGCCCAATATGCCAGGAATGGGTGGCAACCTTTTCGGAAAATAATTTTAAAAATATTTAAATAAAAATCCTGAGAAATTCTCAGGATTTTTTTATTAGAAATGAATTGCAAAACCTACGTTTCCAGAGAAAATTCCATCTCCTCCATCATCGGCAGACACATCATATCTTAACCCTGGTTCAATAGAAATATTTGGGGATACAAACCAAGCATATCCTCCTTGAAAACCAATCGCGTTTGTACTTGAACCTTCAGAAGATATACCACTGAAATCTACTTGTACAGGAAACTGACTTGCAATATAATACTTTACACCAACCTTATAATTGAATGCAGAAACAGTTTCGCTATCTCCATAAAAGTCTTCACCAGTCATACTTGTTAAGCCTAAACCTAATTTTAAAGCTAAATTATTAGCAACAAAATAACCCGCTTCTCCACCAATTTTAAAAAGTGAAGTTCCATTAGAAGACATAAAACCAATAGAGGTATTTGATGGACTTAAAACTCCAAAATTAGTATTGGTTTCTACTAACCAATGCCCTTTAGATAATACATCTTTTGTTTGAGCATTTACCGCTCCGAAAAGTGCTAATGCACCTACTAAGAATAATTTTTTCATGATATATTAGTATATAATTAACAGAAACTAAAATAAAAATTTTAATCTAAACCATCAAAAATTTTATGAATTATTTTCACTTTTTAGAAAAATTAATAAAAAAAGCGAATTAAAATTCGCTTTTCTATCTATATTTTTTACTGTAAATATTTGTTATTCTTCTCTTTGTCTTTTTTCTTCGGCGTTGTAAGCCAAGATAATTTTCTTTACCACTGGGTGTCTTACCACATCTTCTTCTGTAAGATGTACAAAACCTATTTCATTAACACCTTTTAGAATTCTCATAGCTTCTTTTAGCCCAGAATGTTGTTTAGGTGGTAAATCTACCTGACTTGGATCTCCAGTGATAATGAATTTAGCATTCATCCCCATTCTCGTTAGAAACATTTTCATTTGAGAGTGTGTAGTATTCTGTGCCTCATCTAAAATAACAAAAGCTTCGTCTAACGTTCTCCCTCTCATAAAAGCCAATGGAGCTACTTCTATCACTTTGCGCTCTATGTAACCTTCTAATTTTTCGTGAGGAATCATATCTCTCAATGCATCATACAGCGGTTGTAAATAGGGATCGAGCTTTTCTTTCAAGTCGCCTGGTAAAAAGCCTAAACTCTCCCCTGCTTCTACTGCGGGTCTGGTTAAAATAATTCTTTTGACTTCTTTATCTCTCAATGCTCTCACTGCCAACGCAACACTAGTATAGGTTTTCCCTGTTCCTGCAGGTCCGATGGCAAAAATCATATCTTTCTTTTCACTTTCTTTGACCAATTTTTTAAGGTTGGTGGTTTTCGCTTTAATGACTTTACCATTTACCCCTTTTACAATGATATCTTGGTCAAAAACCAATTGTTTTTCTTCCTCACTTTTTATTTTGAGAATGTTTTCTAAATCTTTAAGTCCAATAGAATTATTGGTGGAAATATAACTCACAATATCATCTAATTTCTGCTTGAGCACATCTAGAGTTTCTTGATTTCCCATTGCAAAAATAAAATTGTCTCTTCCAGTGATTTTCAGCGTAGGAAAAGAAGATTTCAGCAAATTAAAATACTGATTATTAACACCATAAAACGTTTTAGTGTCTATTCCCGTGAGTTCGTAAGTGATTTCGTACAAATTGTTTATATTTTTAAAAATTTTATCTTACCAAAAATAAGCAATATCTTTGTTTTTTCAAATTTTTACTATTAAAAATGCCAATAATTACCCTTACATCAGATTATGGAAATCTAGACCACAGAGTTTCAGCCATTAAAGGCAGCATTCTCCAGCTTAATCCAGATGCTAGAATTATTGATATTACCCATGAAATTGGAGCATATAATCTTATCCAAACCGCTTATATTCTAAGAAATGCTTACGCGCATTTCCCTAAAGAGAGTGTGCATATTGTTTCCGTAGACAGTTTTTTTCACAAAGACCGTAAAAATCTTTTGGTAAAAATGGATGGGCATTATTTCATTACTGCGGACAATGGATTGATGAGCCTCACTTTTTTTGACCAAAAACCAGAAGCCATTTACGAAATTACCATCAATAATCGTTTTGACGACGAAGTAAAATTTGCGAGTGTGGATATTTTCGTTCCCGTCGCAGCACATTTGACCAAAGGTGGTTTGCCAGAACTCATAGGTAGAAAAATTAAACATTACAAGTGTACCACTTTTGCAAAACCTTACTTTAATGAACCCGAAAAAATGCTGATTGGCGAGGTGATGTACATCGATAATTTCGGGAATTGCGTAACCAATATCAGCAAATTAATTTTTGATAAAACAATGGTGAATTTCAACAATTTTGAGATTAACATTCGAAATATTTTACTAAAAAACATCAACCGTAAATACACAGACATCGTCACCGATTGGGAAAAAGAAAACGAATACCATGGCAAAGCTTCTGCTATTTTTAATGGTCAAGATTTATTAGAAATCACCATTTATAAAGGCACAAAAAACAATGGTGCCAATTCGCTTTTTGGTTTAAAAGTGGGTGACAAAGTGTATATACAGTTTGAATGATGGATGATGGATGTTAGATGTTAGATGTTAGATGTTAGATGTTAGAAAAATTATAAATCGTAAATCATAAATCGTAAATCATAAATCGTAAATCGTAAATCATAAATCGTAAATTACCATGACTTATTTAATCATAAAAGCGCTACATATCATCTTTATGGTGAGTTATTTTGCGGGAATTTTTTATCTCGTAAGAATTTTTGTGTATTACAAAGACACTGATGCTTTCGAAAGTCCTAAAAAGGAAATTCTTCGTGAGCAATATGTGTTTATGGCAAGAAGGCTCTGGAATATCATTACAGTTCCCGCTTTTGTACTCATGACCATTTTTGGTGTTTGGATGGTGTTTTATTACTATCCTAATTTCCCTTTGTTAATGGCAAAACCTACCTTATCTTGGTTTTACTATAAAATTTTATTTTTAATTGGACTTTTCATTTACCATTATTGGTGCTGGAAAAAAGTGTTAGAAATTAAGCACCTTAATAACCAAGATTTATCTACAGCTAATCTTAAACTTAGACAAAGCAACGAAATCGCTACTTTCATCTTATTTTTAGTGGTTTTTGTGGCGATTTTAAAATCTACCGCATTGCAATATTGGTGGCAATTATTTATAGGATTTGTCGTTATTGTATTGGTCATTATGATGACGGTAAAATTGGTGAATAAGAAAAAAAGTGAATAGTAAATTCGCTACGCTGTGAAAAGTGAATTAAAAAAATTAACGCAAAGCAATTCACTATAAAATAAATTGACTTGCGAAGCAAAAATTGACAGAAGTATGTTTGCAATACTAAAAAAAGAACTTTGGAGTTATTTCGGGAATTGGAGTGCATGGATTATCATCGGTGCATTTTCTTTGATTTCTGCTTTATTTTTATTTTTTTTCGAGAATGATTTCAATATTCTAGAAATCGGAACTGCCAGTTTGCAGAGCTTTTTCACGCTTTCGCCGTGGCTGTTTTTGTTCATTATTCCTACATTAGCTATGAAATCTTTTGCTGAGGAACAACAAAACGGAACATTGCAATGGCTTTTTTCTCAACCATTAAGCATTTCTGAAATCGTTTCAGGGAAATTTTTCGCGGTATTTTTGGTTGGGATTTTATGTTTACTTCCTTCATTAGTTTACCTCTACTCCGTTTACGTTTTAGGCGTTCCCGCAGGAAATTTAGACTTAGGTGCTACATTAGGAAGCTATTTCGGGATTATTCTTCTCATTGCAGCATTTTCTGCGGTTGGGATTTTGGCAAGTTCGCTTTCCACCAATCAAATTATGGCTTATTTATTGGGCGTTTTCTTGAATTTCATCTTATACTTTGGCATAGAACAATTGGCCAATTTCAAATTGTTGGGAGGTGCAGACTATTTGCTTCAAAATCTTGGTTTTTATCATCACTTCATTGCCTTTACAAGAGGCTTAATTGACACACAAGATGTATTTTACTTTCTTTTTGTAATTGGACTGAGTTTGTTTTTGGCAAAGGTTTTTGTGGAGAAGAAGAAATAATGAGTAAAAGGTTTTTCATATTCATTTTTTCACTTGTTTGTTTGATTTCTTTTTCTCAAACTAAAGAAAATCAAAACTTTAAAGAGCTTGATTCTTTAACAAAAATGATTAAATATGAAGATAATTTACCTGATTTGGTGAATCGTTTGACCAAAAATTGTAAAACAGACGAAGAAAAATATAGAGCCATTTTCATTTGGATCACTCACAATATTGGTTACGATTATAAAACATATAACCAAAACCGAAAACCAGTTAAGATAAAATGCAAAGGAAAAGAAGATTGTGAAAAGAAGTCGGCGAAATTAAATAATGAGATTATTGATAGAGTTTTAAGTAAAAAAATTGCAATTTGTGATGGCTATTCCAAGTTATTCAAGCGAATGTGTGATATGGCCAATCTCAATTGTTCAATTGTAGAGGGTTACATCAAAAATTCTCCATATCAAATAGGAAATATGGGAATTCTCGACCACGCTTGGAATGTTATTAGAATTGATAATGAATATTATAATGTAGATGCGACTTGGGCTTCAGGTTACTGCACTAAAAATAAAAAAGGAAAGCTAGATAATTTTGTTAAACATTATAATGATTACCATTGGTTGACTGAAAATAAAGATTTTTTTAGAAATCACTTTCCAAAAGATAGAAATTGGATGAATGATACTGGAATTTCTATAGAATATTATAAAAATCAGCCTTATATTGAAGCATCTCAAATGCCCAATTTAAGATTTTCAAAACCAGAATCAGGAATCGTTAATGTAAAAAAAGGAGAAAAAATAAAATTTGAATTTACGTATGATGAACTGGTAGATAAAATTCAAGTTAACACCAATCTTTATAAAAATCCAAGTATTTGGAAAACCATAAAAGGAAAAAGAGAATTGGATAAAAAAGCTATAGAAAAACAAAAATTTATTGATTACCAACAAGTACAAAATACTTTTTCGTTTGATATCACTGCTGATAACGAAAAATTAAATTATATAGAAATCATTTTTGATTATAAAACCATTGCAAAGTTTAAAATAATAGTTTCAAAATAAAATGTATAAAAATTTGAAATCAACAAACAATAAAAATATTTTTATAATTGCTCTAGCCATCATCCTATTATTAGGGATTTTCGGGGTATTTTCTCATCGTTTTGATTTGACCAAAGAAAAACGTTACACCCTTTCTGATGCTACAGTAGAAACGCTGAAATCTGTAAAAGAACCACTGACTGTAGAAGTTTATCTGGAAGGCGATTTTCCTGCAAGTTTTAAGCAATTGCAGAACGAAACGCAGTTTCTTTTAGAAGAATTCAGAAAAATCAATCCAAAAATTGATTACAAATTCATCGATCCTATTGCAACTAAAATGTCTCAAGATACGCTTCAAGCGATGGGAATGCAACCTTCTATGTTGCCTGACATGAAAGACGGAAAAGTTTCTCAAATCGTGCTTTTCCCTTATGCAGCGCTCAAATATAAAGGTTACGGAACATCTATTTCTTTGATTACCAATCAAATGGGAATTGATGCAGCAGAACAGTTAACCAAATCCATTGAAAATCTGGAATTTAACTTCGCTTCTACCATTAAATCTTTGGTAGCAGACCAAAAGAAAAACGTAGGTGTTTTGGTGAATCAAGATGAATTAAGAGTAGATGAATTCCGCAGTTTTATGGACATGATACTCGAAAATTACAATGCTGGTCCTGTAATTCCTGTAAACAGAAAAGAGTTGACTTTAGAAGATCTTCCGAATTTAGAAAGAATGGATGCTTTGGTGATTGCCAAGCCTAGAAAAGCCTTTACTGACGGTGAAAAAGTGATTCTAGACCAATACATTATGAACGGTGGAAAAACACTTTGGATGATTGACGCCGTCAATGCAGAAATGGATACTTTGATGACCAAGAAAAAACTCATGGCTTATCCTATCGACATCAATATGACCGATTTTTTCTTTAATTATGGTGTGAGAATCAATGCACCTTTGATTAAAGATTTCCAAAAATCTGCTTTGATTAGACTGCAAGTTGGCGAAGTGGCAGGAAATCCTCAATACACCAACTTAATTTGGCCTTATTTTCCTTTGGGAATTAATGAAAATAACAATCCTATTACCAAAAATATTAATCCTGTAAAATTTGAATTCCCAACTGCTATTGATACGTTAGGAAGAAAAAATATCAAAACTCAAGTGCTTTACGAATCGAGTGAAAGAACCACTGCTAAATCGGTTCCTAATTATGTAGAGCTTTCAGAAATGGCAAATCTTGACAGTCTTTCTGTTATGGAAAAACCTACTACACCTAAGATTTTTGCGGTGAGTTTAGAAGGTAAATTTACTTCTGCTTATGCGAATAGAAGTGAAAAAAACGGATTTCCAAATTTCAAAAATGAAGTTTCTGAAAACAATAAAATGATTGTTATTTCTGATGGTGATGTAGGTAGAAATCAAATGATGAAAGGTCAAAACTTACCTTTAGGAGCAGATTTATTAACCGACCAACTCTACGGAAACGAACAATTTTTGAGAAACTGCTTAGATTGGCTTCTCGACGATTCTAATCTCATAGAACTCAGAAACAGAAATATAGAATCCCGCTTGCTAGACAGAAGAAGAATAGACGAAGAAAAAACAAACTGGCAATGGTTTAATTTACTGACGCCTTTAGCTATTTTAGGAATTTTAGGCGGTATTTTCTTCTGGTTGAGAAAGAAGAAGTTTGGGCAATAGTTCTCACAGATTACACAGATTTTCACAGAATTATTTCACGCAAATTCGCAAAGTTTTTTTTGAGATAAAACAAGACGCTTCGCTTAAAAAAGCGAAGCGTCTTTATATTTTAAAAACTTAAAAACCATGTGAATACTTTGGATACTTTCACTTGGCTCTTTTTACTTTTTACTTGATTCTTTTACACATCTTTTATAAACTCCTCATATTCATAATACACCATTTCAAAAGCGGTCATTTTTTCGACAAAAAATTCGAAAATTTCTCGCCACGTGTTTTTATTGTAGATGGAAACTCCATGTTTTTCCACCCAAAACCTAGAAATCACTTTTCCGTTTTCTAAGGTGTAGAATTCATCTTTATACACCTCGCATTTCAGTTCATCTTCTAAAATTCCTTCGAGAGACCAAAGTTTTTCGTAATAAGCATTTCTGAAGATTTCATCTTTCATTTCGATGTCTATAGAAACTTCAGCTTTTTTGTTATCACAATAGAATTTAAAGGCGAAATCTTTGATTTTAGTATCATACAAAATCCATTTTCTCGGAAACGACTTCCCGAAACTGGTCCAAAATTCCTTTTTTATTTTAGCAGCTTCTTCTTTGCTGAACATTTTTATTAAGTTATAAGTGATGAAGTATGAGTTATGAGTTGGCGAAAATAGGGAAATTCTATTCAAATATTATTTTATTTCGTTAAAAAATATTAGTTTTGGAGAAACTTACACCATGAAAAACCTCATCATTATTGCTTTATTTTTCAGTTCACTGCTTTCTGCTCAAAGTTATTACAAGAAAATTTCAGATAAAAACATTAACACAGAAAGACAAACCATTGCCAAAAATTTTATTCAAGAGTTTCTCAATAAATGTGAGAATAAAAACTATACTTCTTTTGAAAAATTCAATGTTGCGAAGAAATTTGAGATGTTTTTAGAGGAAAAATTAAGTGAAATCTGTCAAAAAAACGAAACCGATTTAGGAAAAATAGAATTGCAAGATTTTAATTCTGCTTATTTCTATAAAATTTCATTGACTTCAGATCCTGTGGAATTATATGTTTTCAAAACGAAAACGGAAAAGAATCCTGAAATTAAGTTTTTAAGCGTTTGGATTTATCAAGACCGAAACTATATCCGCGGAATGGTCATCACCAAAGAAAAACCCATCAACCCTAATAAAAGAGAATAAAAAAAGCGGACTTTCATCCGCTTTAATTTTATCAAAAATGGGACAAGTCACGACTTGTCCTTACTGGTATTTTAAGAAATAACGCCTAATTCTTTTCCTACTTTTTCGAAAGCAGCAATGGCTTTATCTAAATGTTCACGGGTATGTCCTGCAGAAAGCTGAACTCTGATTCTCGCTTTTCCTTTCGGAACTACTGGATAGAAGAAACCAATGACATAAACGCCGTTTTCCATCATTTTTTCCGCAAAAGTTTGCGCTAATTTCGCATCATATAACATTACCGGAACAATCGCCGCATCACCATCAGGAATATCAAAACCTTTGGCTTTCATTTCGGTACGGAAATAATCTGCGTTTTCCATGACTTTATCACGAAGTGAAGTGTCTTTAGAAAGCATTTCCAGAACTTTCAAAGCCGCACCTACAATTCCTGGAGCCAGAGAATTTGAGAATAAATACGGACGCGAACGCTGTCTCAGCATATCGATAATTTCTTTTTTACCAGAAGTAAAACCTCCCAAAGCTCCTCCCAAAGCTTTTCCTAAGGTAGAAGTAATAATATCTACTCTTCCCATTACTTCATTCGCCTCGTGAGTTCCACGTCCTGTTTTACCAATGAAACCAGTAGCGTGAGAATCGTCAACCATTACCAGCGCATCATATTTCTCTGCTAAATCACAAACACCTTTTAAATCTGCTACGATTCCGTCCATTGAGAAAACTCCATCTGTTACGATGATTTTGAAACGGTGATTTTGTTTAGAAGCTTCAATAAGTTGCGCTTCTAAATCTTCCATGTTGTTATTTTTATATCTGTATCTCGCTGCTTTACAAAGACGAACCCCATCAATAATAGAAGCGTGGTTTAATTCGTCTGAAATAATAGCATCTTCTTCTGTGAAAAGCGGTTCAAACACCCCACCATTTGCATCAAAACAAGCGGCATATAAGATGGTATCTTCGGTTCCTAAAAATTCAGAAATCTTAGCTTCTAATTCTTTATGAATGTCCTGAGTTCCGCAAATAAAACGCACTGATGACATTCCGTAACCGTGAGAAGCAATCATGTCTTGAGATGCTTTCATCACTTCTGGATGGTTAGAAAGTCCCAAATAATTATTGGCACAGAAATTCAATAATGATTTTCCATTGGCTACAATTTCTGCAGACTGCTGAGACGTAATAATTCTTTCACGCTTGTACAATCCGTCATTTTCTATATTTTCTAACTCGTTTTGTAAGTGTTTAAGGTATTTTTCTGAAATCATTTTTTAGATTTTTTGATTTTCACAAATGTAATAAAAAAAGCCCTCATAAAAGAAGGCTTTGTCAATATATTCTAAGTGTTGTTTTCTTTGAAATTCTAAGATTTTTCATTCCCTCTAATCCTAAAGGATGTGAAAAATCTTCTTATCTGTTACAAATCAATCACAGGTTCTAGCAATTGTTCCATTCTTGCTTTTATTTGGTCTACAGAACCTAAATAACCATTGATTAACAATGAAAAAGAAAGAATTCTTCCATCTCTAGTTTTAATGTAACCTGCAAGACATTTCACCCCGTTAAGCGTTCCTGTTTTAGCAAAAATTTGACCGTAATTGTTACTTGTTTTAAACATTCTTCTCAGTGTTCCTGTTTCTCCTGCAATCGGCAAAGATTTAAGAAAATCATCATAATATTTTTCTTTCATCACATCTGCCAAAAACTTCACCTGAGAAATGGGTTTAACTTTATTTGCTCTCGACAAGCCACTTCCATCCGCTAAAACTAATCCATCAAAATCATATCTTTTCTCTTCCAAATGTCTCACGATGGTTTCTCTACCTGATTCTAAAGAAACATTTCCTGTTTTGTAAAAACCTACCGTTTTCAAAAGAGATTCCGCTAAAGCATTATCACTTTTTTGGTTGGTGAAATAAATAATATCCACCATTGTAGGTGAAGAATATTTCGCTAAAAACTGTCTTTCTTCAGGATTTGGGTCTGTAACTCTATTGATGACTTTTCCAGAAATAGGAATTCTATTTTTAATCAAACTTGCTCTAAGATTATTGGCTAATAACGCTGGAGCTGCAGGAATCGTTGTAATTAAATTATTGGCTTCAAATTTTTCTGTGAAAGCCATTTTATGCATATACGGAGAAACGTAAAAATATCTTTTTGAAGTGTCAAAAACAGATTTTGCTTTTACTGCAATTCTTTCGTTTTTTGGATTGATGTTATTCGTGTTTCCTACTGGTAAATAGTAGTTGTTATGCTCTAACCAAACTATTTTTTCGGGCAACTCTAATCTTACATCTTGAAATACAGCCGTTTGCACTACAATATCTCCATTAATTTTCTTGATTCCCGCTTCAGAAATTTTAGCTAAATAATCGCTGATGATTTGAGAATAAGACCACGCTCCCGCTTTACCTGTTCCCATAGAAGGATCACCACTTCCTATCACAAAAAGATTTCCGTTGAGCGTTCCTGTTTCGTCAATTGTTCCAGAGTATTCTAATTGGGTAATCCATTTGAATCTTCCTCCCAAAAGCGCCATGGAAGCATCGGTAGAAAGTAATTTAGTAGTAGAAGCTGGAATCAAAGGTTTGTCTTCATTATAACCTGTGATGACTTCTTTCTTTTTGGTATCGTAGACTACAAAACCCCAAGTTGCATTGCGCAAAAGAGGGTCTTTTTTCATTTTTTCTATATTTTCTTCTAATTGTTCTTTGGGAGAAAGCACGGGTTTTTCTATTCCAGCACTTCCTATTCCACTTTTTTCGGTATATATATTAGAAGAAACTGATGAAGTTTGGGCAATAACTGCTGTTTGCAAGAGCACAGTTGCAGCTATAGCTATTCTTTTCAATTCTCTCATTTTAGACTTTATAATAATCAGATTTTCAATATTCTAACGGGACAAATTTATAAATTATTGCCATTTACTATTCTTTTAGTATAGCTAAAACTGTCCCAAGAATTGTTAAATTTTGTTAAAAATCAACAAACGTATCTATTTTTATGCTTTTATAAGCGGTAATTTCTTCAAATTCCTCTAAAGATTTCAGTACATAACCTTTGTATTCCTGATATTTTTTGCCTCTTGGTAATTTGAGCAAAATCTGATACTGATACAAGAGATTTATTTTACCAATCGGTGCTTTTTCTGGCCCTAAAATACATGGCAAAGGCAAATATTTTTGCAAAACCGAACTTAAAAACTGAGAAGCTCTCTGTAATTTTTCTTCTTTTCTGTGCTTAAGTTCTATTAGAACCAATTTCACAAAAGGTGGATATAAAAATTGCTCTCTTTCTTTGAGGAAATGCTCATAAATTTTTGCAGAATTTTCTTCTTTAATCAGTTCAAAAAGAGGATGATGAGGATTGTATGTTTGGATATAAATATTACCTTTCCCAGAGTTTCTACCCGCTCTTCCCGAAACTTGCGTAATCAATTGATAGGCTCTTTCTTCTGCTCTGAAATCCTGAACATACAACAGCGCATCTGCTTTTGGAATCGCCACTAATTCTATATTATCAAAATCCAAACCTTTAGAAATCATTTGCGTCCCTACTACAATTTCGGCTTCTCCAGATTCTATTTTTTCGTAGAGTTTTTCGTAGGCAAATTTCTTACGCATACTGTCTACATCCATTCTCTCTACTTGACTTTCCTTAAAGATTTTCTGCGTTTCTTCTTCTATCTGTTCAATTCCGATTCCACGAGTATTGAGATTCGTACTTTGACATTTCGGACAGATTTTAGGTTTTTGCGCTTTGTGGCCACAGTAATGGCATTTCAACTCGTTGGTAGATTTATGATACGTCATCACCACATCACAATTGCTGCAATAGGTAACATGACCACAACTTTCGCATTCTAACACGTTTGCGTATCCCCTTCTGTTGTGCAGAATGATGGTTTGCTTTTTATGTTCTAAATTTTCAGAAATTCTATCGATTAAATACTGAGAAAAATGACCTACTGAAAGCTTCGATTCTTGCGCTTCTTTGAAATTGATGATTTCATATTTTGGCAAAGCCACTTCACCAAATCTTTCTCCTAAGAAAACATATTTTAATTTGCTATTTTTTGCAGCATAATAACTTTCTACAGAAGGCGTTGCAGAACCCAAAATCGCTTTCGCTTGATAATGATGTGCCAAAACCAAAGCGGCATCTTTTGCATTGAAAAAAGGTTTTACTTCTCTAGGTTTGTAAGCTGAATCATGCTCTTCATCTATGATGATTAAGCCCAAATTCTGAAAAGGAAGAAACAGCGAACTTCTTGTTCCGATGAGAATTTTAATCTCATTATTCTTGACTTTTCGCCAAACTTCTACCTTTTCGAAATCCGTGAGTTTTTGATGATAAAAACCGAGTTGTTTCCCGTATTTTTTTTCTAATCTTTGGGTAATTTGCTTGGTTAAAGCAATCTCAGGAAGCAGAAACAACACATTTTTTCCGTTGGCAATGGTTTCTTCTATTTTTTCCAGATACAAATGCGTTTTTCCAGAACTGGTAACGCCATGAAGCAAGACATTTTTGCCATCACGGAAACCTTCATTCATTTCTGCCAAAGCTTTTTCTTGAACTTCCGAAAGTTTTTCCAGATTTTCTATTTCGCCTTCATATGTTTCGATTCTATCTTTCTGAAGATAATATTCCTGTACCAAGTTTTTCTCCACCAAACCTCTTAAATGCGAAGCATTGAAAACTCCATTTTCAAAAAATTGAGACTTTCGCAGCGGTTGATTTTGTGTTTGTTGAGCCTCCAAAACGGTTAAAAACAAATCTTTTTGCTTTTTAGCTTTGGTTAAACTTTGCAGAATTTCTGAAAGATTGCCAAGAATATTTTCATCAATTTTAAGATAAGCCACTTCTTTGGCTTTGTATTTTTCGTAGATTTTTTCGTCTATTAAAATCAGCTGTTCGTCGATGAGCGCTTTTACCGTTTTCACGATTTCTTTTTTAGGAATAAACGCTTCTATTTCAGACAAACTAACGAGGCTTTTCACTTCTAGAGCTTGTAATAAATAAGTTTCATTGGCGTCTAGAACTTCCCAATTTATTTCTTTATTCGGATTTCTTTTCAGATAGGTTTCACTTTCTAATTTTAAAGAACTTGGAAACGCAAAACGATAGATTTCGCCAATATTACAGAGATAATATTCCGAAAGCCAATTCCAGAATTTCAATTGCTGTTTTGGAACAATAGGTTCTGCATCTAGCAATGAATGAATGTCTTTTGGCAAAAATGTTTCAGGTTCATTCTGATGAATTTCGGCAACAATTCCTGTATAGATTTTCTTTCCGCCAAAAGGAACCAAAACACGCATTCCTACTTCGATTTTCGACAAAAATTCTTCTGAAACTTTGTAGGTAAAAGTTCCTTTGAGATTAAGTGGTAGAATGATTTGTGCGAAAGTCAATGCGGAGATGTGTTGATTTGACGATTTGATGATGATTTTTACAAAAATACGGATTTTAGAATTGATTTTTCACGCAAAGTCGCAAAGTTTTTACGCAAAGAACGCGAAGTTTCCTTTAATTTAAATTTAATAAATGAATTAAGAGAATTAAGTTTTAGCTAAAGCCGATAACCAAATTCATAAAAAAAGCGGACTACTTTTCGACTACGCTCAAAGTGACATCCGCTTGTATTTATATTTTGAAAAATTTCTGAAAAAATTACTTTTCTTTTCTTCTTCTTTCTAACTCTTTTTGGATTAATGAAAGTTCACGACCTGTTTGTCCTGCTACAGAAGTGTTTTCCTGCGCTCTTCTGGTAAGATAAGGCACTACATCTTTTACTGGACCGTAAGGTAAATACTTGGTTACATTGTATTTTTTCTCCCCAAGGTAATAAGTAATGTTATCACTCATTCCGTATAACTGCCCGAAATGGATATTTTCGTAGTCATGAGGTAAACCTTTGGCTTGCATTTTGTCCATCGCTAATTCTGTAGATTTTTCGTTATGCGTACCGAAAAACGCTGCTACTCTATCTAAATTTTCTAAAACAAAATCTACTGCTGCATTATAATTATTATCCGTCGCTTCTTTTGTTGGCTGAATTGGGTCTGGATAATTCTTTTCGGCAGCGCGTTCTCTTTCCTTTTCCATGTACGCACCACGAACAAATTTATACCCCAAGAAGTAGTTTTTAGATTTTGCACGCTCTAAATCTTGAGCCATATATTCTAATCTTCCCGTTCTGTACATTTGGAGTGTATTCCAGATGTAGGCTTTCTCTTTGTTGTATTTCTCCATCATTTCGTTTACTAGATTGTCTACTGCATCTTGCATCCAAGATTCTTCTGCATCAATCATCAGAATTACCTTATTTTCATACGCCATTTTGCAAACTTCTTCATAACGGTTTCTTACACGTTGCCATTCTTCTTTTTCAGAACTGGTTAATTCCTTACCCGCTGAAACATCTGCATAAAGGTCTAATCTACCAAAACCTGTTGGTTTAAAAACCACAAAAGGAATCGCAGGATTGCCAACTGCAAATTTTATATTTTCTTTGATTTCTTCGCAAGTTGTATCAAAAGCCGCTTCTTCTTCTTTCCCTTCGATGGCATAATCAAAAATACTTCCTACATGATGTGTAAACATTTTGTCTACCACTTTCATGCTTTGTTCACGAGTTTCGCCACCACAGAATTGCTCGAATAGTGTAGTTTTTACTAAATCTGTTACCAAAGGAAAATTGTTTTTAATGGTGAAATTCAAAACGTTAATTCCCACATTGGTTACGCTAGGATATTTAATAGCGGTAAACATCCACTTGGCTTTTTCTAGTTGCGCTGTTGACTTTTCAGCAAAAGCAATTTTAGTATCGTTGAAAATTGACATATGTAATTATTTGACGCCCAAATTTAATGATTGTTATGCAATTACTAAAATATAAATTTCATGATTTTTATAGGTCTAATAATTAAACATTTGTATAGAATAATTTTGTTATACAAGACAAAAATCACGGCACACCAAAAATTTGGTGTGCTTTTTATTGTTATTTTTGCAAAAATTTTTAGCATGCTTTCTATTTTAGACTCAGAATTTTCAGCACTTAATACGTTTATACAAGAAAAAAATCCTAGTCAGATATTCATATTGGTAGACGAAAACACTCATCAACATTGTCTTCCTACACTTTTAGGAAATCTAGATACCGATATTCACTTCGAAATCATAGAAATAGAATCAGGAGAAGATGCTAAAAATATTTCTACCGTTGTTCAACTTTGGGAGATTTTATCAGAATTCGAAGCAGACAGAAAATCATTACTTCTCAATTTAGGAGGTGGCGTGATTACAGATTTGGGCGGTTTCGTAGCTTCTACTTACAAGAGAGGGATTTCTTTCATCAATATTCCTACTACTCTTCTAGCGATGTGTGATGCTTCTATCGGTGGAAAAACAGGAATAGACCATCAATATCTCAAAAATATTGTAGGAACTTTTGCCGAAGCAGAGCATATTTTGGTTTATCCAGAATTTTTAAAAACGTTGGACTTCGTAGAGTTAAGAAGTGGTTTTGCAGAAATGCTAAAACATGGCTTAATTGCAGATATTTCACACTGGAATGATCTCATTACCATAGAAGAACTTACGCCCGAAAATATTGCTCCGCATATCGAAAACTCTATGATGATTAAAGAAAATGTGGTGGTAAAAGATTACAAAGAAAAAAGTCTTAGAAAAATTTTAAATTTTGGTCATACTATCGGTCATGCAGTGGAAAGTCTTTGTCTGAAAATGCACCAAGTCATTCCACATGGTGAAGCGGTAGCGCTTGGAATGATTATCGAAACGAAAATTTCGGAGCTAGAAAATCTTATTTCGCCAGAAAAAGCACAACTCATTATTGAAAATATTCAAAAATACTATCCATATATTTCGATTTCTGCATTTAGCAATGAAGAGATTATCGCACTAATGCTCAATGACAAGAAGAATGACCATGGCAAGATTAATTTCTCTATTCTAGAAGGTTTAGGCAAATGCAACTATGACTACAAAGTAAGTCAAGAGCACATAGAACAAGCTTTAGATTATTACAGAAATATCAATGCATAGCATAATAAAAACCCTTTAACAAAAGGTTTTTTGGCAACATATTTGAAAGTTTGGCTTTAGCCAAACTTTTTTTATGGAATTCTGTAAAAAACAATGAAAATTTTGTAAAATAAAATTTTAAGAAATACTACAACTTTGCCTTAGAAATCTGAACAACTTTTCAGTTTTAATAAAGCTTATAAGTATGGAGCAAAAATTTTGAAACAATTGTTTAAAATTTTATAACAAGAAGCTTTTACAAAAATTGAAACTTTGCAAAGACAAAAACATAAAACTTAAAAATTAAAAATTAGAAATTAGAAATTAGAAATTAATAAGAACAAAAAATTTAAAATTATGAAAAAATTATTTTTAACCGCTGCAGTAGCAGTAAGCTCAGTGACATTTGCACAGCAATTCGGAGCAAAAGCAGGTATGAACGTTTCATCTATTTCAGACGAAGGATTTGATGACACTAAATCAAAAGTAGGTTATTATGCAGGTGTATTCATGAACGTTCCAGTATCAGAATCATTCAGCATTCAACCAGAAGTTTTATATAACAATTTAGGCTCTAAAGTCTCTTCTACAGTATTAGGAACCACTTATTCTTCTACCCTTAACTTAGATTACGTAGCAGTACCAGTAATGTTCCAATATAAAGCTACTCCACAGTTTTACCTAGAAGCAGGTCCAGAATTTGGATTTTTAGTTGGTGCTAAACAAAAATTTGATGATGGATCATCAACAAGCGTAACAGAATTGAATAAAGATGACTTCAATAGCTTCAACATGGGAGTTGGTCTAGGTTTAGGATTTGACATTTCTCAAAATGTAGGTCTTAAAGCAAGATATGTAGCTGGTTTTAGTGATATCACTAAAGAATCAGGACCTTCAACTGACGCGAAAAACAAAAACAATGCTTTTCAAGTTGGTTTAAATATAAAGTTCTAATGAAAGAACACTTGATGAAAAAAATAAAAGCCGAAGAAAATTCTTCGGCTTTTTTAGTATTGTAAATCAGCAACTTGATAATTCTGTTACATTTTTGGCATGCTCTTTGGAAATATGAAAACATTAAACAAATATTTAATTAAGAAAAATAAAGATTATGAAAAAAATATTTTTGGGATTAACCGTTTTAGCAAGTTCACTTTCTTTTGCTCAACAATTTGGAGTAAAAGCAGGTCTTAACTTATCCAACATTTCTAATACCTCTACCGCAGTAGACACGAAAATGAAAACTGGATTTTATGCAGGTGTAACAGCTACTTTCCCCATTACAGAATCTTACAGCATTAAACCAGAATTGGTATATAACCAAATGGGAGCAAAAACCGATTTATATGATTTTGGAGGAATTATTGGTCAAGTTTCTACCACAACAAAATTGGATTATTTATCATTACCGATTATGTTACAGTATAATTTGCCAAGTAATTTATATTTAGAAGTTGGACCAGAGTTTAGCTACATGCTTTCTTCAAATCAAACTTTAAACACCGTCTTTCTTTCACCTTCTACAGATATTAACATGGATTACTTAAACCGATTTAATGTAGGAGCTGGAGTGGGTGCTGGACTTAAAATCAATGAAAATTTAGGCATCAACGCTCGTTACACTTTCGGTTTAACAGGAATTGGAAAAGATGGAAACGTTACAGATTATGTTTTAAGCAATTCTAAAAATAACAACTTACAAGTAGGTCTTGATTTCAACTTTTAGAACACTAACACTTTCATACATACAACCTATCATTAACAAAAAACTCGAGAAATTCTCGAGTTTTTTTATTATTTAAATGCTTAAGGTCAGTCAAATAAATGCGTCTCTTTTGGTTTATTTACCGGATATTTTTCTGTAAAACAACCGAAACAATGGTCAGAAGAACCTAAAATTACTTTCAAATTATCAATGCTCAAAAATTCTAAACTGTCTACTCCTAAATAATCTTTTAATTCTTCCACAGACATATTCGCTGCAATTAAATCATCTTTTTTCGGAGTATCAATTCCTAAGAAACATGGTGCAATAATCGGCGGAGAAACACTTCTGAAATGAATTTCTTTCGCTCCACTGTCTCTTAAAATTTTCACCAATCGTTTAGAAGTTGTTCCTCTTACAATAGAGTCATCAATAATTACTACTGACTTTCCTTTAATTTCAGCAACAATAGGATTCAGTTTCAAGTTCACTACTCTTTCTCTCATTTCCTGAGACGGAACAATGAAACTTCTTGCGATGTATCTATTTTTAATTAAAACGGGTCTAAATGGTATCCCAGAAGCTTTAGAATAGCCAATTGCAGCTGGAACTCCAGAATCTGGAACCCCAATTACCACATCTGCTTTTACAGGAGCCTGTTCCCAAATTTTTTCGCCAGACTTTTCTCGGATTTCATGTACATTAATTCCTTCTAAAGTGGTATCAGGTCTTGCAAAATAAATATATTCAAAAGCACAGATTCTTCTTTCGCAATTTTCTTTAACCAAGAAACTCTGTAAACCTTCGTGATGCTCAGAAGTATAAACGATTTCACCAGGAAGAATATCTCTTACATATTGCGCTCCTACAGCATCTAGTGCACAAGTTTCAGAAGCACAAGCGAAAGTTTTTTCATCTATCGCTCCTAAAACCAAAGGACGAATTCCGTGAAAATCTCTGAACGCAAAAAATTTATTTCTGGTCATTCCTACAACGGAATAAGCGCCTTCTATTTTTTCCATGGTTGCTTTTATCGCACCACGCAATCCTAAATCTAGGTTTTTCTGAATCAGTCTCAATATCACCTCAGAGTCAGATGTTGCTTTAAAAACTACACCTTCAGCTTCTAACTCCGCTTTGAGTTCTTGCGCATTGGTTAAATTACCATTGTGAGCAATAGACAAAATAATTTGGTCGTACTCATTTTTCGCAAAAAATGGCTGAAAATTGTAGGTTTTTTTATCTCCAGCGGTGGTATAACGCGTGTGTCCTATCACTGCATTTCCCAATAATGCTTCAGGATTTGGAATGGTTTTAAAAACATCCAGCACCAAACCTTCATCTTTTACTGTAATAATTTTACCTTGAGAAGAAACAGAAATACCGCATGCTTCCTGTCCGCGATGCTGCAAAGCAAACAATCCGAATTGCGAAAGCGAGAACATATCCACTTCATTATCAGAATACAAGCCAAAAATACCGCATTCTTCTTTTGGAGCATCTAAGAATTCTTCTTCTTGAGTCCTTAAAAGATTTCTGCCATAAAACTCTTGGCTAAATTGTTCTTGATATGTTAATTTTATATCTTTCATTTTATTTATCAATAGGTGAAAATCTTTCAGAAAATTACTTTCCTAGAGCTTTTTTCAATCTTTCATAGATTTCTACGTACGCTTCGGTTACTTCTCCCAAATCACGTCTAAATCTATCTTTATCCAATTTTTTCATGGTATCTTTATCCCAAAGTCTGCAAGTATCAGGAGAAATCTCGTCTGCGAGAATAATTTTACCATCAGATGTTTTTCCTAATTCGATTTTGAAATCTACCAAAATAATGTTCATCTTATCGAACAATTCTTTCAGTAACTCATTGATTTTATTGGTTAAAGCATACATTTCGTCCAACTCTTCTTTGGTAGCAGCTCCTAGGAAAATGGCGTGATAATCATTAATCAAAGGATCTCCTAACTCATCTTTTTTGTAGCAAATATCAAAAATAGTTACTGGAGATTTAATTCCTTCTTCTACACCTAATCTTTGAGCCATACTTCCTGCTGCATAGTTTCTCACCACCATTTCTAGAGGAATAATGCTCACTTTTCTTACCAATTGTTCTCTTTCATTCAATTGTTTAATGAAATGAGTTGGGATTCCTTTTTCTTGTAAATATTCAAAAATAAGTGTAGTAATAGCGTTGTTCATTTCGCCTTTCAAATCGAAACTTCCACGTTTTTGTGCATTAAATGCTGTGGCATCGTCTTTGAATTTCACGATTACTTCTTCTGGATTTTCTGTTGCGAAAACTTGTTTTGCTTTTCCTTCGTAAAGCATTTCACCTTTATTCATATCTAACTTTTTATTTAGGATTTATTTAAAATATTCAACTCCGTTTTTGAAAATATTATGATAATTTGCTGTAGGAATGTTTTTGAACAAACCATCTGCGAAACGTTCTGGATGCCCCATTCTTCCGAAAATTTTACCACTTTCACTTGTAATTCCTTCAATTCCGAACAGTGATTGATTAGGATTAAATGGCATTCCGTGCGCTATATTTCCATCAGTATCGATGTATTGCGTAGCAATCTGACCTTTTTTGTACAAATCTAAGAGTACTTCTTCCGAAGCCATAAATCTGCCTTCACCGTGAGAAATCGGGATGGTATAAACCTCGCCTTTCATTCCCTTTAACCAAGGTGAATCATCATTGATGACTTTTACATCTACCATCTGAGAAATATGTCTTCCAATAGCGTTGTGCGCTAAAGTTGGCGATGTTTCATCTAAATCTCTGATTTCGCCATAAGGAAGCAAACCAGATTTTACCAAAGCTTGAAAACCGTTGCAAATTCCCAAAATCATTCCGTCTCTGGAAAGCAATTCGTGAACCGCATTTTTCAACTTTTCGTTCTTCAAAACATTCACAATAAACTTGGCAGAACCGTCTGGTTCATCACCTGCTGAAAAGCCTCCTGAGAATACTAAAATTTGCGACTGTTTAATTTTTTCTACCCAAGCTTCTATACTTTCATCGAGCAATTGATGAGTTAAATTTTTCAGTGGTAAACTATCTACTAATGCACCTTCTTTTCTGAAAGCATTTTGCGTTTCGTACTCACAATTGGTTCCTGGGAAAATAGGAGCAAAAACTCTCGGCGTTGCTATTTTATGAGAAATAATGTTGATTGATTTTTTCTCTGTTCCGTTCAAGTTTTCATCAAAATTAATTTGAATTCTTTCCTTTTCTTTAGTTGGAAATAAATTTTCAAATGTTCCAGAATTAACTTCAAGTAATTTATTGATTTCAAAATACAAATTATTGATTTTGATTATATTTGAATTTTTAACCTCACCTATTAATTGAAGTAAATTACTGTCTAGTTTTTCTGTAGATTCTATTACTAATCCACCAATATTTTTTTCGAGTAAGAATTTTTCATCGATAGAAATTTCTGCACCTAGAAGATTTCCAAAACTCATTTTAGTAACCGCTACTGCAATTCCACCATCTTTAATGGTTTTCACAGAAACAATTTTTTTATCTTGAATTCCTTGATGAATATAATCAAAAACTTCGATTAAATTTTGATAATTTGGCAATCCATTTTCTTGAGTTTTGTGATGGAAATGATAGATGAAATTTCCAGCTTTTTTGAATTCAGGAGAAATCGTGTTTAATTTTTTACCATCAGCACAAGCGAATGAAATTAAGGTTGGCGGAACGTTGATATCTTGATACGTTCCACTCATAGAATCCTTACCTCCAATCGCTGCTAAACCAAGGTTCATTTGGGCATCATAAGCTCCTAAAAGCGATGCTAAAGGCTTGCCCCATTTTTCAGGTTGGCTTCCTAATTTTTCAAAATATTCCTGAAAACTCAGTCTGACATTTCTAAAATTACCTCCCATTGCTACAATTTTAGCGACAGATTCTACCACCGCTAAACTTGCCCCAACCATAGAATTTTGTTTGGAAATTTCAGCATCAAAACCCCAACTTGCATAAGAAACCGTTTCTATATTTTCAGCATTGAGAATCGGTAACGTTTGCACACAACCTTCGGTTTCAGTAGTTTGATATTTCCCACCGAAAGGAAGCGTCACTGTTGTCGCACCAACTGTAGAATCAAACATTTCAACCAATCCTTTTTGAGAAGCTGTATTTTTTTCTGCTAAAATTTTGTAAAAATTATCTTCATTGAACTCAATAAAATTTGAGTTAATTTCCTGTAAATGAGAAATTTTTGCATCTTGTTTCTTTGCACAACCGCTTGTATCTAGAAAAGCTCTGCTGAGATCCACAATTTTTTGTCCGTTCCAGAACATTTGCATTCTTCCAGAATCGGTAACTTTTGCAATTTCAACGGCTTTTATATTTTCTGCTTCACAGAATTTGATAAATTTTTCTTTTTCGTGAGCTTCAATCACTACCGCCATTCTTTCTTGAGATTCCGAAATAGCGAGTTCGGTTCCATTTAAACCTTCATATTTCAAAGGTAAAATATCAAGGTTAATTTCCAGTGAATCAGCAATTTCGCCAATCGCAACGGAAACTCCACCCGCTCCAAAATCATTTGATTTTTTAATCAACTTGGTTACTTCTGGATTCCTGAACAATCTTTGAATTTTACGTTCTTCCACCGCATTTCCTTTCTGCACTTCAGAACTCATCGTATGAATAGATGTTTCGTCTTGCTCTTTAGAACTTCCCGTTGCACCGCCAACTCCATCTCTTCCTGTTGCACCACCTAGAACAATTACCACATCACCAACTGCTGGTTTTTCTCTTCGAACCCAAGATTTTGGAACTGCTCCTGCTACAAAACCAACTTCCATTCGTTTTGCTTTGTAACCTTCGTCATAAATTTCAGAAACGTGCGTCGTAGCCAAACCAATTTGGTTTCCATAAGAAGAGTAACCATTTGCTGCTTGTTTAGAAATGGTTCTTTGTGGTAATTTACCCGGCAAAGTTTCAGAAATAGGCTCTAAAACATCTGCAGCACCCGTTAAACGCATTGCTTGGAAAACAAAAGCTCTACCAGATAATGGATCTCTAATTGCACCACCCAAACAAGTAGAAGCGCCACCAAAAGGTTCAATTTCTGTAGGGTGATTGTGCGTCTCGTTTTTGAACAACAAATACCACGGTTCTTTTTTACCGTCAAATTCGGCTTCAATTTCTATCGTACAAGCGTTGATTTCATCTGAAACGACTAGATTTTCTAATTTTCCTGTTTTATGGAAATATCTAGCGCAAACCGTAGCTAAATCCATCAAAGATATCGGTTTTGCTTCTCTGCCCAAGAATTTTCTTTTTTCTAAATAATCATTAAAAATATTTTCTAAAGTCTCTTTAAACTTTCCTTCAAATTGAATATCAGTCAGTTCCGTCTCAAAAGTAGTATGACGACAATGATCGCTCCAATACGTATCGAGAACTTTTAGTTCTGTTTCGGTAGGATTTCTGTTTTCTGATTTAAAGTAGTCTTGAATGAACTGCAAATCATCAAAACCAAATGCAAAACCGTGATTGTTGTAAAAATCGTTAAGTTGTGAAGTTGTTAAATCGTTGAAATCGCGATAAATTTTGATTTTATCTGGAGTTTCTTCCGCTGGAATTTCTAAAATTTCAAGATTTTTTTCTTGAGATTCCACTTTATTGATGAGTAAATTTTTGATTTTAGGCAAATCAGCATCACTGATGCCTTGTAATTCAATCAATTTACCACTTCTTACCGTAGATTTCTCATTTCCAGTGAGTAAAGCGATACATTGCTGTGCAGAATCTGCTCTTTGATCATATTGACCAGGAAGAAATTCTGTTGCAAAATAAATGGATTTTGCAGGATTTTCATGATGTAAAATATCCACCACTGGATCTACAAAAGTATTGTTGACTACTTTTTCAAACTCCAATTCATCTAAGCCAAAAATATCATAAATATTAAAGACTTTCACCGATTGAATGTTTGGCAAAATAGATTTAATTTCATTTAAAACTTTAGGACTTTCTACATCGAAAATTCCTCTTTTTTCTACGAAAATTCTTTTTTTATGAGACATCAGATGTCAGATTTAAATATTAGATTTATTACTTTTCAAACAAAAAGTGCAGCGACAACGCTGCACAAATTTATACTTTTAGTTCTGATTCTAAGCCAATTAGGTCGGCGTATTTTTCTAAAACAGGTTGAATCTCTTGCTGAACAAATTCCTCGGTTTGGATAGGTGCGAAGCCGATGAAATTTTTAGGGTCTAGAACCTCTTTCAATTTCGACTTGTCTAATTTTAAGGAGTCGTCATTCATAATCCTTTCGATTAAGTCATTTTCTTTGCCTTCCATTTTAACCTTTTTGGAGGCTTCCATTGAATGAACGCGTATCACTTCGTGAATTTCCTGTCGGTCACCACCTGCCTTTACTTCCTCCATGATGATGTATTCTGTCGCCATAAACGGAAGCTCTTCCATAATATGTTTATGAATTCTGTTTTCGTACACTACGATTCCATTCATAATGTTATTCCAAATCAATAAAATGGCATCTACTGCTAAAAACGCTTGCGGAATCGTTAATCTTTTATTCGCAGAATCATCTAAAGTTCTTTCGAACCATTGAGTAGCGGCTACCATTGCAGATGAATTTTGCAATGACATCACATATTTTGCTAATGCAGAAATCCTTTCAGAACGCATAGGATTACGTTTGTAAGCCATCGCAGATGAACCAATTTGATTTTTCTCAAAAGGTTCTTCTATTTCTTTTAAATTCTGTAAAAGTCTTAAATCGTTGGTGAATTTATGAGCAGATTGTGCAATATTTGACAATAACGCCAAAACTTTTGCATCAATTTTTCTATCGTAGGTTTGACCAGAAACTCCGAAAACCTTTTCAAAACCAAAACGTTTTGACAATTCTTTGTCTAAATGTTTCACTTTAGAATAATCTCCGTTAAACAGCTCTAAAAAGCTTGCTGCGGTTCCTGTAGTTCCTTTTACGCCTCTAAATCTAAGCGTTTCAAGAAAAAATTCTAATTCTTCTAAATCCAGAAGCAATGACTGTAACCAAAGTGTGGCACGTTTTCCAACCGTAGTTAACTGTGCTGGTTGAAAGTGTGTGAAACCAAGCGTTGGTAAATCTTTATATTGAAGTGAAAAATCAGAAAGATTCTTAATCACATTCACCAATTGTTTTCTGATAATTTGCAGTCCGTCTCTAATTTGAATAAGGTCTGTATTATCTCCTACAAATGCCGAAGTTGCACCTAAATGAATGATTGGTTTAGCTAATGGAGCAACATCTCCGTATGTATGAACATGCGCCATCACATCATGACGAAATTTCTTTTCATAGTGTGCTGCTTTTTCGAAATCTATGTTTTCTGAATGTTCTTTGAGTTGAGCAATTTGCTCATCGGTAATGTCTAAACCGAGGTCTTTTTCTATTTCTGCGAGCGCAATCCACAGTTTTCTCCAAGTTCTAAATTTCTGATTAGGTGAGAAATTGAAGAGCATTTCTTCGCTAGAATAGCGCTCTTCTAATGGATTTTTGTAAGAATTCATCGAAGGTCTTTTTTTACTTTTTTTAGATGCTCAAAAATACAATAATAATGCTTTTGGCACCAATTTATTTAAAGAAAATTAACATTTAATTAACTTTCAACAAAAAACGCAGGAAAATTTCCTGCGTTTCATATTTATTTTCTACCCGTAAAATCCTTCATGGTATCATAAATTCCGAAGACGTTTTTCATCACCCAATCAAAGGCTGGAATTGGTAAAATTCCTTGTGAAAAACGGATAAACCAATAAGGAAGCGGCATTGCCAAAATCTTGGTTCCTTTTTCTATGGCTTTGATAATTCTTTCCGAAGTAGGTTCTGGTTCTAGAATCGGAAGTAATTTAGATTTCACCCCATCAAACATTCCTGTGTTGATATAAAAAGGCATAATCGTAGTAACAGAAATATTCTTGCTCAGTTGTTGCATTTCTAATCTTAAAGAATCACTCCAACCGTTTACTGCCCATTTTGAAGCTGCATAAACAGACATTTTAGGATTAGAAATCAAACCTGCTGAAGAAGCAATGTTACAAATGGCTCCAGAATTTTCGTTCATCATCTCAGGTAAAAATTCTAGTGCGATGTGCATTAAAGCATTCGCATTAATTAATAAAGATTTCTGAATTTGTTCGTGGGTGTGTTCATGGAAATATTTCCCTACTACAATTCCAGCATTATTGATGAGAATATCTACTTTTCCCACTTCTGTTCTTACTCTTTGTGCAACGTTTTTAATTTCGTCTAGATTAGAAACATCTACTTTATATGTAGAAATCTCTTTTCCAAATTTCGCAAATTCTTCTTTGGTTTTGGCTAAACCTTCTTCATTAATATCCCAAATAATCAAATTTGAGGCACCTCTTTCCAGAGATTTTCTTGCCATGATTTTACCAATTCCAGAGCAACCACCCGTAATCAGTACTTTTTTATTATTAAAATCCATATCAATTAATTTTTCTTTTATTCAACAGGGTAAGATACTTCAGAAAAGCATTCGTTTTCTTTAAAATTCTAAAAATTATTATTTCTCACATAAAGTCTTTTGAAAACTGAGAAAATATTGCATCAAAAATCTACAGTTTATTTTATCTTTGTGAAAATCAATGTCTAAAATAATGAATTACACTGATATTTTACAACAACAGAAAACTTTTTTTAACACTCACGCTACCAAAGACTTAAATTACAGAAAAGCACAATTGCAAAAGCTGAAAAAAGTAGTAAAAAGCAATGAAAAATTACTGTATGATGCCATTTATCAAGATTTCGGGAAGTCTGAATTTGAAACATTCGGCACTGAAATTTCTTTTATTTATAAAGACATCGACTATTATTTAAAAAATTTAAAATCTTTTGCCAAGCCAAAAAATGTTCTCACCAATATTGTGAACCAAATGGGAAGCAGCAAAATAGTGTTTGAACCACTTGGAAACTGTTTGGTTATCGGTGCGTGGAATTATCCTTATCAATTGACTTTAACGCCAGTAATTGCTGCCATTGCCGCTGGAAACACTTGTATGATAAAACCCAGCGAACTGCCTGAAAACACAATGAAAGCCATGGCAAAACTCATCAATGAAAACTTTGATGCTCAATTTTTATACGTGTTAGAAGGCGGTGTAGAAGAAACCACAGCGATTTTAAAACTAAGATTTGACAAAATATTTTTCACGGGAAGTCCAAGAGTTGGAAAAATCGTTTACAAAGCTGCTGCAGAACATTTAACGCCAGTTACTTTAGAATTAGGTGGAAAATCTCCAGCATTTGTGACTGAAAAAGCTGATTTACAAATTGCAGCGAGAAGAATTGTTTGGGGAAAATTCATCAATGCGGGGCAAACTTGCGTAGCGCCTGATTATCTATACGTTGCAGAAAACATTAAAGTAAAATTTTTAGAAGTTCTCATCGAAGAAATCAAAAAAAGAAACTATACTGATAACGTAGACCATTATTGTAAAATCATCAACGAGAGGAATTTTGACCGATTAGAAAAGATGATTGACCGTGAAAAAGTGGTTTTCGGAGGGGAAACCAACCGTGAAAAAAGATATATCTCTCCTACTGTTTTAGACAACGTAACTTGGGAAGATGCAGTAATGCAAGAAGAAATTTTCGGTCCTATTTTACCGATTTTAACTTATAAAAACCTAGAAACGGCAATGCAAACCGTAGTGGAAGGTGAAAAACCGCTTTCTGCTTATTTATTCAGCAATGATACTAAAGAACAAGAACTTTTCACCGAGAAATTAAGTTTTGGCGGCGGCTGTATCAATGATACTTTGATGCATTTGAGCAATGACAGGCTTCCATTTGGAGGTGTAGGAAATTCTGGAATCGGGCATTATCATGGGAAATTTGGATTTATTGCATTTTCTCATCAAAAAGCAATTCTCAAAAAATCTAATTATCTGGAGCCAGAATTGAAATATCCTCCTTATTCTGACGCTAAGCTCAATATTTTGAAGAAATTATTGTAAGAATTTACAAAAAAAAGAGTTGAAAATTTTCAACTCTTTTTTTATTATTTTTTAGGTTTCCAAGCCTCGAAAAAAGCTTTTACTTTTTCTAAGCTGTAGCCTTTTCCTTCTTCCAGCGAACCGCTTTCTTGCGTATGAATTTGCTTGCCATTTTTATCTAAAACTATGAAAACAGGATAACCAAATTTCTCACCTGGATTTCCGTATTGTGCAAAAATTTTCTCGTTTTTATTTTTTGGAGAATAATTTAAGTGATAATAAATGTAATTTTCATCAACCAAATTATTTAATTCTGTGGTAGTTTGCACGAAATTATTGAATCTCAAACACCAAATACACCAGTTT
Organism: uncultured Cloacibacterium sp.; assembly: GCA_964530915.1. GTDB lineage: Bacteria > Bacteroidota > Bacteroidia > Flavobacteriales > Weeksellaceae > Cloacibacterium. Next base: position 46,244 of record CAZHCK010000007.1, read on the forward strand.
CCTCCTGCTTGTAGCATGATGTTTTTATTCTCTTTTTTCGCTTTTTTTATCAATTCTGCAATTTTTTGTTCTGCATTTTCTGCCTCGTCATAAGGTTTTGCATAAGAGGCTTTTTCGGCTTCTGCTTTTTTCTTGGCTTCTAATTTTTCAGCTTCTGTCAAAGTAGAAGTTTGTGCCGAAAAAACAGTTGGCAACAAAATGCTCACAAAAGCTAATTTTAGTATTGATTTTTTAATGTTCATATTTCTGTAAGATGAAGTTAGTATTTTCGATTTTTATTTCGGTTCAAATATAATAAATAAACAACTAAAGTAATGATTTTGTAAATTTGCAGCTTAATTTAGAACCGTGAACCAATTATCATTCCAAATATTATTATTTTTTTCTAAACTTCCCTTAAAAGTACTCTATCGCTTTTCGGATGTATTTTTCTACCTTAATTATTATATAATCGGGTATCGAAAGAAAATGGTTTTAGAAAATCTTAAAAATTCTTTCCCCGAAAAATCTGAAGCAGAACTGAAAGATATCAGCAAAAAGTTTTTCAGAAACTTCGGAGATTTTATGATCGAAATGCTTAAAATCTTTTCAATCTCTGAAAAAGAAATCTCTGAATTGGTAGATTACAAAGGCCTTGATGTTTTAAGAAAAGCACACGAACAAAAGAAAAATGTAATTTTATTGGCTGGTCATAATTTTAACTGGGAATTGGCAATTGCTTTGCAAAATAATGTTCCTCAAGAAAACTTTTATGGTATTTATAAAAAACTGGAAAGCGATTTTTGGGACAAAAAAATCATTCAGTCTAGAGCAAAATTCGGAATTAAATTACTGGAAACCAAAAATGTAATGAGACATTTTTTCACTGAAAAAAGTGATGGAAATTCTCTTTATGGCTTTGCTGCAGATCAATCCCCTTTTAAAACCAAAATCCAACTTGGTGTAAACTTCCTAAATCAAAGGACTCCTGTTTTTACAGGGTACAACAGGTTGCCAAATAAAGAAAATCTCATGTATTGTTTTACAGAAATCATCAAAGTAAGACGAGGAAAATATCAATTAACCTTCTCAGAAATCACTCCAGAAAACGAAAAATTCGAAGGGGAAGAATTGGTGATTAAATACATGAAATTATTAGAAGAACTCATCAAAAAACAACCTGAAAACTGGCTTTGGACACATAAAAGATGGAAATATAAAAACCGTCTCACCGATGAAATGATGTACCAAGGAAAAGATTATCCTATTTAACGAAAATTTTATTTTGAAAACTGCTATCGCTATCCTCAACTGGAACGGAAAAAAATGGTTAGAAAAATTCTTACCAAATGTGTTAGAATATTCTGACGAAGCTACGGTTTATGTAATAGACAACGCTTCTACAGATGATTCCGTTGCTTTTGTAGAAAAATATTTCCCAACGGTAAAAATCATCATCAATACTAAAAACTCTGGCTTTGCTGGTGGTTATAACGAAGGTTTACAACATATAAAAGAAGAAATCTACTGTTTGCTGAATTCTGATGTAGAAGTGACCGAAAATTGGATTACACCTATTCTAGAACTTTTTGAGAAAAATCCTGATATTGCTGCAATTCAGCCTAAAATTAGAGCTTTTAAAAATTCTAAATATTTTGAATTTGCAGGTGCAGCTGGTGGAATGATTGATCATCTTGGTTATCCGTATTGTAGAGGGAGAGTTTTCGAAACGATAGAAGAAGATTTGGGACAATATGATGATGAAACAGAGATTTTTTGGGCAACTGGTTGTGCATTATTCATCAGAAGAGAAGATTTCTGGAAGATGAAAGGTTTTGACGAAAGATTTTTTGCCCATCAAGAAGAAATAGACTTATGCTGGCGTCTCAAAAATGCTGGAAGAAAAATTTATTATTGTGGAAAATCTACTGTTTTTCATGTTGGCGGTGGAACACTTAACAAGCAATCTCCACAAAAAACGTTTCTTAATTTTAGAAACAATTTGACCATGCTTCTTAAAAATTTGCCTACTTCTAGTCTTTTTTGGATTATTCCATTAAGATTGGTTTTAGATGGAATTGCAGGGGTTTATTTCGGGATGAAAGATGGATTCCCTCACTTAATTGCCGTACTAAAAGCGCATTTTGGTTTTTATGGAATGTTTACCGAAAGTTTAAAATTAAGAAGCAAACATCAAATTAAAGACTATTACCAAAGTAAATGGTTGATTTTTAAGCATTTTCTTTAATATCATTTCAAAAAAAACATTCATGAATTTTGTTGCATTAGATTTCGAAACGGCTACTCACGAGAGAAACTCTGCGTGTGAATTAGGAATCTGCGTGGTAGAAAATTCTGAAATTGTAGAAACCAAAACTTGGCTCATTAAACCTCCTAGTTTCCCTTATTTCAATCCACACAACATCAATGTTCATGGGATTTATCCAAAAGATGTAGCTCATGCTCCTACTTTTGACGAGATTTGGTACGAAATAGAAGACTTGCTCTACGGAAATCTTATGATTGCCCACAATGCTTCTTTTGACGCAGGAGTTTTGCGCAGTTGTCTTGATTATTATGGTATTTTCAAGCCTAAAACAGAATATCTCTGCAGCATACAGATTGCCAAAAAATCTTGGAAAAATCTAACGAGTTATGGTTTGAAAAACCTCGCTAACTGTCATGATATACAATTTACGCATCACAGAGCTGGAGCAGATGCAGAAGTCTGCGCTAAAATTTCTTTATTAGCTTTTGAAAGGCTTCTAATTACCGAAAATGATGAATTACCTGCACTTTTTAGTAAGAATTTAAAAGTTTTATAATTTCAAAAATAAAAAAGTCAGAACACCAGCTCCGACTTCTTCACTTGAATTTTTATTTTAAAACTAATTGCAAAGGACTTCTGAAACCAAGTTAAATTTAGGAATATCAGACTCAAAATTTTCTAGAGTTTCTAAATTTTTAAAAATATAGTTTCCCTGCATATTCCCTACTCCTGAACGCAAAATGACATTAGAAAAGTAACTGAAAGACTCTCCAGGTTGTAACTCTGGCGTCATACCGATTACGCCATCTCCCATTACCTCTGTAAATCCGAAACTTACATCATAAATAAGCCATCTTCTTTTCATAAGTTTTACCGCATCATTTCCTAGGTTTTCTATGACAATATTGTATCTGAAAACAAAACGATTATCAGCAGGAAAAGAATTTTTCACATCATATTCTGGGATTACAGAAACTTTGATGTTTTGAGTAATTGAAGAATACATTTTTAAAATTTTATGATGAAATAAAGATAACAAAAATCCCGCCGAAAAATCAGCGGGAGTTATTTATTTCATAAATACTTAATATTTATGACTTTATTTTCTAAGAAATTAAAGTTCTAGTGCCTTTCTTTCGTCGCCACCCATTAGAATTTCTACTGGATTGTCTAGCGCTTCTTTAACCGCAACTAAGAAACCTACAGATTCTCTACCATCAATAATTCTGTGGTCATAAGAAACCGCCAAATACATCATTGGTCTGATTTCTACTTTCCCATTTACCGCAACTGGTCTTTCGATAATATTGTGCATCCCTAAGATTGCAGATTGAGGTGGATTGATAATTGGTGTAGAAAGCATAGAACCGAAAACACCACCATTGGTAATGGTAAATGTACCGCCTGTCATTTCTTCGATAGTGATTTTACCATCTCTTACTTTGGTTGCTAGTTCTTTAATGCTAGCTTCTACTCCTCTTAAAGTAAGATTTTCTGCATTTCTTAATACAGGAACCATTAAACCTTTAGGGCCAGAAACAGCGATAGAAATATCACAGAATTCGTTGTTGATTTTATAATCTCCATCAATCATTGCGTTTACATCTGGATACATCTGTAAAGCTCTTGTTACCGCTTTGGTAAAGAAAGACATGAAACCAAGACCTACTCCATGTTTTGCAGCGAATTCGTCTTTGTATTGTTTTCTGATTCTGAAAATTTCAGACATGTCAACTTCATTGAAGGTAGTTAACATCGCTGTTTCGTTTTTCACAGAAACCAATCTTGCCGCCAATTTTCTTCTTAAAACTGAAAGTTTAGTAGTGGTTTGAGCTCTGTTCCCTGAAGAAACACCCATTGCTGGAGCACCAGGAGTTGCATTCAATGCATCTTCCTTGGTAATTCTTCCGTCTCTACCTGTTCCTGAAACTGCAGCAGCATCAATTCCTTTTTCGTCAAGAATTTTCTTTGCAGCTGGAGATGGCGAATTGGTAGCATAAGTAGCAGCTGGAGCAGCGGCAGGTTTTGGAGCCTCTACTTTTGGAGCTTCTTCAGCTTTTGCAGTTTCTGCAACTGGTGCAGCTGCACCTTCTGGTTTAGCTCCGCTCATATCAATTAAACAAACGACTTGACCAACTTTTACTACTTCTCCTTCTTCCGCTTTTAGGGTAATAATCCCTGCTTGTTCTGCTGGAAGTTCTAGTGTAGCTTTGTCTGAATCTACTTCAGCAATTGCTTGATCTTTTTCTACATAATCTCCGTCTTTTACCAACCAAGTTGCAATTTCTACTTCTGTGATTGATTCTCCTGGAGAAGGAACTTTCATTTCTAGTATTGACATTGTATGTATTTTTTTTATTATAAATCAGTGAGTATTTCTTCTGGAAGAAATTGTTTTAAGAGTTCTACTTGTTGTTTTTCGGCTACTGTAAATTTCCAATTTTTACCTTCATTAGAATTGGCAACTGCCATTTTGTATGACATAACCTCAAATTGATTGTTTTTTTCATTGAAAACTACATTTCCATCACCAAATTGTGATTTAAAAGCACCTAAATAAAGATTTATATTCTTTTGTTTTTCTTCTGCATCTTTTGCATTTACCACATCTGCTAATTCTACACTCATTTTTTGAGAGTAAAAAACTTTAGCATAAGATACATTCTGTATTTTCTGAGGATATTCTTCCACTTTTAAAATGGTAGGAACCTCTAATGAAAATTTCATGTTAGGATCATTAAACATCTTATCAAAAATAAGCACCATGGTTTCTTTTGGTACAAATTTCAAAAATCCTTCATGAGCATATTGGTCTAATGCTTTAGAAAAATCTTTTTTTACAATCAGTTGATTATAATCTAAGAAC
>CAZHCK010000008.1:0-14707 GCA_964530915.1 uncultured Cloacibacterium sp.
ACAAAATTTTGTGAAACTTTTTAACTAAACTCTTGTTTTTATCTTAGAATGCTCAGACTGACACTTTTATAGAATTCCTTTTCCTTCTCTCAGGATTTCTGGTTCGCCGCTGGTTAAATCTACGATGGTAGAAGCTACATTATCTCCATAGCCAGAATCGATAACGATATCTACCAAATGGTCGTATTTCTCTGCAATGAGTTCTGGGTCGGTAGAATATTCTATGACTTCGTCATCATCTTTTATGGAAGTAGAAGCAATAGGATGACCTAATTTCTCAACAATTAACTGCGGAATTGGGTGGTCTGGAACACGAATTCCGACTGTTTTTTTGCCTTTGTAAGCCAGTGGTAAATTTTTATTGGCCTCTAAAATAAAGGTAAAAGGTCCTGGAATTTTAGATTTTAAAAGTCTGAAAGTAGACGTTTCGATAGGACGGGTAAATTCTGAAAGATGGCTGAGATTGTTACAAATAATAGAAAATTGTGCTTTGTCTAGTGTAGTATTTTTAAGACGAGCGAGTTTTTCCATGGCTTTTACATTGTAAATATCACAACCCAATGCATAAACTGTGTCTGAAGGATAAATAATCAATCCACCATCTTGCAGCGTTTTAATCACCTCGTTGATATAATTTTCTTGAGGGTTGTCTGGATATATTTTCAGGATTTTTGCCATACTCAAAGATACAAAAAATGAATTAATAAAAATATTTTTCAGAAATTTTGGAGATTTAAAAAATTGTTATATATTTGCACCACAATAACGCGAGATGGAGCAGTAGGTAGCTCGTCGGGCTCATAACCCGAAGGTCACAGGTTCGAGTCCTGTTCTCGCTACTAAGTTAAAAGAGAATTACTTTCGTAATTCTCTTTTTTTTTGAAATAAGCTATTATAAATCATAGAATTTTGGTGATTTTTTATAAGATAATTGATGTAGTTTTGTTTCAAATTTCTAATCATGAAAAAGTTTTTTCTGTTCAGTATTCTTTTACTTTTAGTAACTTGTAGAAATCAAGAAGAAAACAATCCAATAACTACAGATCCTCCGTTATTTCAACAGGCATATCAACCGCCTTATCTTCAAACAGATTCTCAAAAATTTATTTATGATATTAATGCATTGCCAGAAATTACGGTAGAAGTTTCTCTTGCAGAATGGAATAAGTTTTTGAATTATTACGACCAAAATCCCAATAATGAGGAATATGTAACAGGAAAATTCACTTGGGTGAAAAACGGAACCACAGAAATTTTAGATAATATTGGTTTAAGATTAAAAGGGAATACCAGCAGAAGAAGACCAGAAGGTAATCCTGGAGAAACGCATAGTGTGACCAATCCAGATTGGCATCATGCAAGTTTTACTGTGAGTTTCAAAAAATTTAATAAAACTCAACTCTTTCATAATTCAGAAAAAGTGGTTCTCAAATGGTTTAAAGACGATGCCATGTATGCCAGAGAAGTCTATTCTTATGATTTATTCGAAAAGTTTGGAGTTTGGACTGCGCCACAATCCAGCTACTGTAAACTCACCATAAAAGTGACTGGTGATAACAAAGCCGCTTATTATGGAGTTTATCAGCTGCAAGAACCTGTTGACGATGTTTATTTAGCCAATAGAAGTACATTTTTTTCTACTACTGGAAATTTATGGAAAGCGAATTGGGGAGCAAGTTTTAAAGATGCTTCCACTTCGAATATGGGAATAGAAGATGTGACTTTAACCTATACCAATACGCCGACTTACGATTACAAAGGCAGTAAATCTAATTTGGAAACAGCAAAAACACAATTAGCAGATTTCATCACGAATGTCAATTCCAAAAATGGAGATGATTTTAAAACTTATATTTCACAAAAAATGGATGTCAATCTATTTTTGAAAACCTACGCCGTAAATGTAATGGTAGGAATGTGGGATGATTATTGGAATAATTCTAATAATTTTTATTTCTATTTTGATGCTGCAGGAAAATTTTATTTCATTCCTTATGATTATGATAATACTTTGGGAACATCTCTTCTGATGACAGATTCTGGTATTCAAAATCCTTTAAGTTGGGGGAAAAGTGATCAAAATCCTTTGGTTTCTAAAGTTCTATCTATTCCTGAATATAAAACACAATACGTAAAATATCTTAATGATTTGATTGATAAGAAATACGATTTATTTTATCTCGATTACAGTCAACAAAGAATTCAGAAATGGCAAAATATGATTGCCGCACACGTATCTAATGATACTGGCGAAGATATGACCATTACAGATGTTCCTGCGTCATGGGGAAATTGTGGTTTCTACAGATTAAGAGGTAATAGTTCTACGGATAATTATTTCGTGAGAAAGGCTGCAAGTATTCCCAAAAATTAATTTATTTCATTGAAATTCATTACGTTATAAAAATTTAACAATATTTTAACTAATTTTTTAGTGATAAAAGAAAATCTTTTCTAAATTTGTATCACTAAATAATTAGTTATGATTTCTTTTTTGTTAAATTTGATTTTAGAAATAGTTAGTTTCTTCTTATCAATAATGATGTAATGATTATGACAGCAAAAACACTTACAAAAGCAGAAGAACAAGTAATGCAATATCTTTGGGAGCTAGAAAAAGGTTTCTTAAAAGATATACTAGAATTTTTTCCAGAACCGAAACCTCATACCAACACCGTTTCTACCATTTTAAAAATTTTGATGGAAAAAGAGTTTGTGGGGCATAATGTTCACGGAAGACAGCACGAATATTTCCCGCTTATTTCTAAAGAAACCTACAGCGGAAAATCCATAAAAAGTTTGGTGAAGAACTATTTTGAAGGTTCTTACAGAAACGCCGTTTCATTTTTGGTAGAAAAAAATGAGATGAGTGTAGAAGATTTAGAAATGCTTCTAAAAGAACTTAAAAAATAATGAGTAAGAAGTGTAACAGCTTCATCATTTACAATTACTTATTAATCAACACTTAAAACAAAAACTATGGAAACAATATTCCTGTATTTCGGAAAGATGATTTTAGTTTCGGCAGTGATGTCGGCGTATTATCTTTTGTTTCTTCGCGACAAAACTTTTCACCATTATAACAGATTTTACCTTCTTGGAACGATGGTTTTAAGCCTTTTGTTACCGCTTTTAAAAGTAGAATATTTTACTATAGAAACAGATAGTAGGATTTTATTATTGCTCAATCAATTCAACCAAAATTCTGCTCAAGAAGTTGAAAACACTTTCAATGTTTGGAATTTTGGAGCTTTGATTTTAGGAATAGTTTCCTTTTTTCTTTTGGCTAAATTAACTTTAGGATTGGTGAAAATTCATCAACTCAAAAAAGAATTCCCAAAGGAAAGCATAGAAGGAATTACCTTTTATAACACCAATTTGCATGATGCTCCGTTTTCGTTTTTTAGAAATTTGTTTTGGAAAAAATCGATTCTGATCAACTCAGATTTAGGAAAACAAATCCTGAAACACGAAATGGTACACATAGAACAAAAACACAGTTTTGATAAACTGTTTGTCCAAATGATACAATCGCTGTTTTGGTTTAATCCAATTTTTTACTTCATCAAAAAAGAAATCACCCTTATTCATGAATATTTGGCAGACAAAAAAGCTGTGAAAAACGCGGACACTAGAGCATTTGCGCAGATGCTTTTGGCGAGTAATTTCTCCGGAAATGTATTGCCTGCAACCAGTCCGTTTTTATCATCAAACCTTAAAAAACGACTAAAAATGCTTACACAGAAAAATACAAAATACAGTTATGCGCGTAGAATTTTGGCTTTGCCAATTCTTTTCGGGGTTTCCTTTGCGCTATTGGTAAATGCTAAAAATATTGAAATTAAAAAGCAAAATAAAGACATAGAAATTGCAGTTCAGGAACTTAAAAAAGATACTGTTAAAGAAAAAGATGTGCAAAAACTGTTAGAAGCTCAGCAAGCGAAAATTAATAAAGCTTCTGAAAAAATTAAAAAAGAGAACGAAAAAATAGCTACTCTTAGCGAACAAACTCGTAAAAAATCTGAAGAGTTACAGAAAATTGCCAAAGAAAAAGGTGCTGATAGTTATGATTATGAATTGAAAGCCAAAGAATTAGAAAATCTTGGAAACGAGATTGATAGAATTGCTAATTCTGAAGTGTATCAGAATAATTGGAAAGAATTTGAGTTAAATTTTACTGAAATGGATAAAGTTTTTAATTCAGATGAATTTAAAAATCAGTTCAAAATGAATGAGGAAAAAATGAAGGAGCTCGAAAAGAAATTCAATTCTAAAGAATTTAAAGATAAAATGATTAGAGTTCAGAAAATGAGAGTTCCTCAAATGATGGATGTAGAAGTTACAGATCCAATAACTCCACCTGTAAGTCTAGAAAAGCTAAAAAACAGTCCAAATTCTACTCTTACGAAAGAAGAAATTAAAAAATTAGATAAACTTTCAAAAGAAAGAGCAGAACTTTCAAAAAAACAAGCAGAACTGGCTAGAAAACAAGCCGAAATAGCTAAAAAACAGGCAGAAATTTCTAGAAAATATGTTCAAAATAATCCTTGGGTAATTGGTGTAAATTCTGATGATCAAAAATCTGACAAAATAATTGAAGTGAGAAAATATCCACGTCTAAGAGCTGATATTATGTATGTTGATAAAAATGGAAATGCTGAAATTTCTGGAATTAAAGAAATGGATTTAATGCCATCTCCAAAAACTAAAATCTACATCAATGGTAAGCTTTCTACCAAAGAAGAAATGGATAAATTAAATCCTAATGATATTGCTACTGTAAACGTAAATAAAAACGTGAATAATGGCAAAGAAGAAGGTGAAATAAGAATCCAAACCAAATAAAATTTCCTAATCAATCCTTCAAAGATTCTAAATCCTTGAAGGATTTTTTAAATTAATACACCTATGAAAAAATTACTTTTTACTTTTTTATTGATTTCAGCAGTCTTTTCGGCGCAGAATAGATTTATCTATGATTATAAATTTGTGACGGATTCTACCAACAAAGCTGACGTGAAATCAGAACTTATGTATCTGGATATTTCGGAGAAAGGCTCTAAGTTTTACAGTAGAGAAGTTTACGTTTCAGATTCTATCATGACGGCTGCTTTTGAGAAGCAAATTAAAGCGACAGGAAGCATGAATGTAGACATGAAAGCCATGTCTATGAGAAAAGGCAGTGTACGCTATAAAATTCATAAAAATTATCCTTCTTTCGATACCTATTCATTAACCAGAAGCGGAATGGATGCTTATAAAGTTTGGGATAAAAGAAAAATTCAATGGAAAATTCTTCCAGAAAAACAAAAAATAGGAGAGTTCGAAGCACAAAAAGCGGTTACAGAATTTGCAGGAAGAAAATGGACGGCTTGGTTCACCGAGGAATTGCCTTTTAATGATGGTCCTTATAAATTTAGAGGATTACCTGGGTTGATTGTAAAGCTTGAAGACGCGACTAAATCTCACGTTTTTGAACTAAAAGCAGTAGGGAAATATAAAGAGGAAATTCAAAAATTTTCTGAATTTGCAGGTAATGATAAATATATAGAAGTCAATCAAGAACAATACAAAAAGATATTTCTAGAAGACCGAAATGATCCAGCGAAATCCATGAAAATGGCGATGGCAAATGGAGCCGTTCTTCAGTTCAGAGATCAAAGCGGAAACGAAATTTCAGCATCGGAAATGATTAAAAGAAGAGAACAACAAGTCAAAGAAAATAACAAGCGAGACAATAATCTTTTAGAGTTAGACTTGCTTCAATAACAAATAAAAAATCCTGAAAATCTAAATTTTCAGGATTTTTTTATGTTTAAGATTCAAAATTTATTTGCCTCAATCCTAAAGGAAGTAAATTTTGAATAATTCTTGATCATCCATCTTCCAACATCTAACATCCAGCAATAAAATTTACATCATCTTTTTAGAATCTGCAATAAATTGAGCTAAACCATTGTCAGTTAAAGGGTGTTTTAGTAAAGATAAAATCGGAGCAAGAGGTGTAGTTACTACATCTGCACCAATCTTAGCACAGTTGATAATGTGCATAGAATGACGGATAGAAGCTGCTAGAATTTCAGTTTTGTAATCGTAGTTATCAAAAATAATTCTAATTTCTTCTATTAACGCTAATCCGTCTGTAGAAACATCATCTAATCTTCCTAAGAAAGGAGAAACGTAAGTAGCACCAGCTTTTGCAGCAAGAAGCGCTTGTCCAGCAGAGAAAATTAAAGTACAGTTGGTTTTAATTCCTTTATCTGTAAAATATTTTAATGCTTTAATTCCGTCTTTAATCATAGGAATTTTCACTACGATATTTGGGTGAATTGCTGCCAATTCTTCTCCTTCTTTAATCATTTCTTCGTAAGTAGTACTTAGAACTTCCGCAGAAATATCACCATCTACGATTTCACAAATCGTTTTGTAATGATTTTTAATCGCTTCAGCTCCAGAAATGCCTTCTTTCGCCATTAAACTTGGATTGGTCGTTACACCGTCTAGAATTCCTAAATCTTGTGCCTCTCTAATTTGGTCTAGATTAGCTGTATCAATAAAAAATTTCATGTTAAAATTATTTTTTGCAAAGATAAGGATTAGGGATTAGTTTTAAGGAATTAGTTTATAGTTTTTTTGGCGCACATTTCCAGCTTTCGCTACTCGCTTCCCAAAAATCCAAACCAAAACCTTCGCTTTTTTTGGGAGAGCTCAAACATACCGCTCAATCTGGGGCGCAATTTTGGTTCAATTTTCATATTTTTCACATAAATTTGCCGACTAATATTTATCATTTATAACTTATCACTCATAATTTATAACTCCATGAACGTTTTATTAGCTTCTACCTCTTCACTTTTTGGTGGAAAATATTTAGAATATATCAAAGAAGAAATTGCTGAATTATTCAGCGGAATAGACGAAATCATCTTTATTCCTTTCGCAAGACCAAGCGGAATTTCACATGAAGAATACACGCAAATTGCGAAAGATTTTTTTGAACAAATCCATATCAAAGTAAAAGGATTGCATGAATTCGAGGATAAAATTGCAGCGGTAAACGAAGCAAAAGGCTTTTTTACAGGTGGCGGAAATACTTTTCTCCTCGTGAAAACCTTACATGAAGAAAATTTAATGACTGTTTTATCAGAAAATGTAAAATCTGGTAAACCGTATTTGGGAACTTCTGCAGGAAGCAATATTGCTGGAATAAATATGAAAACTACGAACGATATGCCGATTGTATATCCGCCAAGTTTTGATTGTATGGGGTTGGTTCCGTTTAATATCAATCCACATTATTTAGACCCAAATCCAGATTTGAAACATAATGGGGAAACCAGAGAAACCAGAATTAAAGAATTCCTTACCCAAAATGAGGTAAAAGTAGTTGGTTTAAGAGAAGGAAACTGGATTAGAGTTCTTGGCGATAAAATTACAACAGAAGGAACACAACTAACTAGAATTTTCGAGAAAGAAAAAGAACCGTATGAACTAGAATCTGGAAAATTCTTGTAAAATCTTGATGAAGAATTTGGTAAAATAAAAAGTGAAATGATTTTTGTCATCTCACTTTTTTATTTTTGTTCTTTTTACTTATTCCTTCCAATTTTTTTGGATGAGTTCCATTAAGAAATCAGGACATCTAGACACTTTGTTGGTTGTAGCGTCTAAGAAAAATAGAGTAGTAGATGCTTCTGTGATTTTTTGTTTAGAATCATTATAAATTTCATATTCGAATTCTATTTTCACTCCCGGAACTTTTCTTATGTAAGTGTGAATTTCTAAAATTTCGTCATAAAAAGCAGGTTTTAAATACTTGATTTTATACTCAGAAACAGGCAGCCAAATCCCGCGTTTTTCGATTTCATCGTATGAAATTCCAATGCTTCTAAACAGCTCAACTCTAGCAACTTCTAGGTATTCTGCATAGTTGCCATAGTAGACATATTTCATAGGGTCTGTTTCTCCGTAACGTACTCTTAATGTGTGAGTTGTGTGTATCATTTTAACTTTTCTTTAATACATACAAATATATTTTTAAAAAAGCAATACCCCAAAAATTTTTTTAAGAAAAAATTATTTTTCATATTTGTCTTCCCGATAAAAAAATAATCAGAGAAAACTATTTAGCAGAGAAAAAAATGGATCAAAACTTAGGCTTGATTTGGGAACGTTGTCTTAAATTTATGCGAGACAATTTGAGCGCTTCCGAACATGAAGATGTAAAAAAACTAGAACACTCATTCGACTTATTGTTTGACAGAGTACAACCTATGTCATTGATAAACCACAATCTTACATTGTTGGTTCCTTCTGACTTCTATAAAGAATATATAGAAGAAAATTACCTTTCTCTACTCTCTGCAGCTCTCAAAAAAAATATCGGAAAAGGAGTTAAATTGTGGTATTCTGTAATGGAAAATAAACCACAAGGATTAGAAAAACCCGCTACTCAAAATTATAAAGGAATTTCTGTACAAGCTCCGAAAGTTCAAGAGGTGCTTCCTACCACAGTTTCTAAAAGTTTAGTGAATCCTTTTGTAGTTCCAGGAATTAAAAAGGTAAATATAGACGCTAACCTTAACCCCAATTTATCATTTGATAATTTTGTAGAAGGCGAGAGCAATAAATTTGCATGTACTGTAGCTAAAACCATTGCTAAAAGACCAGGTGCAACTTCTTTCAACCCATTATTTATTCATGGTGGAGTAGGTGTAGGAAAAACGCACTTAGCTCATGCAATTGGTTTAGATATTAAACAAAATCTTCCAGATAAGGTTGTACTATATTTATCATCAGAAAAATTCATTCAGCAGTTTGTTTCTGCGGCTAAGGCTCAGAATAAAACAGATTTTGGTAATTTTTACCAAATGGTAGATGTTTTGATTATAGATGATATTCAGTTCCTTTCTGGGAAAGCTGCAACTCAGGATATGTTCTTCCACATTTTTGATCATTTGCATCAAAACGGAAAACAAATCATCTTAACCTCTGATAAAGCTCCTGCTGATATTCAGGATATTCAAGAAAGAATTGTTTCTCGTTTTAAATGGGGATTGAGTGCAGAAGTAAAATCTCCAGATTTTGATACGAGAAAGAAAATTATTGTAGATAAACTTCACAGAGACGGTATCGTTTTAAAAGATGATATGGTAGATTTTTTGGCTGGTGAAGTGAAATCTAACGTGAGAGAACTCATTGGGGTAATTAATTCTGTGATTGCGCATTCTATGATTTCTAAATCAGATTTAAGTCTTGATTTATTAAAAGAAACCATTAATAAGATTGCAGCAAATCAAAAGAAAACCATCAATATTCCATATATTCAAGAAGTGGTTTGCGAATATTTCGGTATTCAAAGAGAGCAATTACTTTCTAAAACCAGAAAAAGAGAAATTGCATTGCCTAGACAATTAGCCATGTATTTCGCAAAAGAATATACCAATGCCACTTTTACTAAAATTGGCGAAGAAATGGGCGGAAAAGACCATTCTACAGTAATGTATGCTTGTGAAACCATCAGAGATGTTTCTAAAATTGACAAAGAACTGAAGAAATATCTAAAAGAAATTAAAGATAAAATCTTTGAATAAAATTTAAGTCTTTGACCTATTGATAATAAAAATATTGAGGAATTTTTTAAATGTTAGATTTGAAAAATTCCTTTTTTGATTAAATTACGACTTACTTATGAAAATTTTAATGGTTTGTCTAGGGAATATATGCAGAAGTCCATTAGCAGAAGGGATTTTGCGTTCTAAAATTTCAGAAAAACATATCGTAGCAAGTGCAGGAACGATTTCTTTTCACAAAGGATCACCACCAGATGATCGTTCTACCAAAATTGCCAAAGAATATGGCGTAGATATTTCTTACCAAAGAGCCAATCACTTTACCGAAAGTCATTTGGGAGAGTTTGATAAAATTTTCTGTATGGATTTTAAAAATTTAGAAGATGTACTTTCTAAAGCCAGTTTTGAGGAACAAAGAAATAAAGTTGCTCTGATTATGGAGGAAGCTAGCGTTTCATCTGATGAAAAAATAGAAGTTCCAGATCCATATTATGGTGATATGAGTGATTTCGAAAATGTGTATCAAATGTTAGATCAAGCTTGTGAGGCAATTGCTGAAAAATATCAATTGAAATGAGAGTTTTAATAATATTGTTTTTGTTTTTTTCAAGTTTTTTATTTGCTCAAAATCAATCAGACAAAGAGAAGATAAAACAGTTAATTAAAGATTATTATAAGGTTATCAACGGAAAAGATTCTACCTCAATTTCAGTTTTTTTATACAACGAGAATGTAAATTGGGTAGGTACTTATAAAGATAAGACTTACGAAGAATTATCACATCACAATCATAAATTAAGACCTTATTTTTCTGGAGATTTTAAAGGATTTAAGTCTGATTTTTCTGAGGGTAAAAATTCAGAAGTAAAATATGATAATGTAAAAATTATAGAAGATGGAAGTGTAGCTTCCGTAAATTTAGATTACAGTTTTTGGTTTAATGGGCAAATGAAACATTGGGGAAAAGAAATTTGGACGCTCGTAAAAGTTTTTAATCAGTGGAAAATTTCTAATATTGTATATTCTATGGAACACGTAGAAAATGCAAAACAGCCTTCTCTAAAACAAAGACTTAAAAATCATTAATCTTAAATTTTGAATTAAATTATGCTTTTCTTAATCCCAGCTTATTTAGCAGAAGAATCTCCGATAGACTATTTTGCGCCATCGATTAAAGAATATATTCTAAAAACCGATTATTTTTTTGTAGAAAATGAAAAAACAGCCAGAAAAGTCATCAAATTTTTTGCTCCAGAGAAAAAACAAAGTGATTTAAAACTTTTTCTTTTAGATAAATATTCTGAATCTAATGATTTAAAAGAAGCGCAGAAACTCATGAAATCTGGTCAGGATTTCGGTTTGCTTTCCGAAGCTGGATTACCTTGTATTGCAGATCCTGGAAATCTGATGGTAAAATGGTGTCATGAGAACAATATAAAAGTCATCCCAATTAATGGACCGAGTTCTATTATTTTAGCTCTAATTTCGAGTGGTTTTAATGGTCAAGAATTTACCTTTCACGGATATTTGCCAATTGATAAGGAGCAAAAGAAAAAACAGATTCTCTTTCTAGAAAATCAAGTACAAAAGTCTGGATATTCTCAGATTTTTATGGAAACACCGTACAGAAATAATCAATTGTTGGAAGATTTAATTAAATTTCTTAATCCGAATACGAAACTTTGTATCGCAGCAAACATCAATCATCCAACTGAAGAATTTATTAAAACCTTAAAAATCTCTGATTGGAAAAATAAAAAACCGGAACTTCATAAAATTCCGGCGGTATTTGTTTTGGGGAAATAAATTTATTTTTTCTTGTAAGTATAAGTATATCCGTTATTTACATCATCACTTAGAATCAATGTTTTTTCTTCATTGTTTACAATCATTTGGTCTGGTGCATTAGAAAAATCAATATAAACTCTTTCGTAATGTTCCAAGTTAGAGACATTTTTATAAAGAGAAAATGTACCTTCATTGGTTACTGTGCCATTAGTAGTAATGGTGTATTTTTTATCAGAATCTAATTTCATAATAATGGTTTTTCCACTTGAAGCAGGTGTTTCTGTGGTGTTTCCAACTCCACCTATAGAAGAAACCCATTCCCATTCTCCAACTACTGGACCTACATCTGTATCGTCTTCACTTCTACAAGAAAAAACAACCAAAAATGCGAATATTGCAAAGATTAAATTTTTCATATTTTTTATTTTATGAAACAAATTTACGTTTATTTTTTATAAATTATTCAATGAAATTTATCATTACTGATTTTTGTTATAATAAATCTATTCTTTTTTTGATTTTCTTTTTCTCCATTTTTTAATTGAATAAATGATTATTGGAAGCGTCAATAAAAATGGCCAAAGTGCGACAATTTCTAATAAAAAATTGATGAAAAGATTCCAACCATTTGCTAATGAATCTACTAATCTGCTTCCGAAACCAATTTTAGATGTTATAGTGTTTCTGGGTTTTTCTTTGGTTAAAGTTAAATCTAATGTGCTGTAATTCACTTGGTCATCTATGTAGCGAAGTCTGCCTTTAGAAGATTCTATTTCTTCTTCTAAGCCACGAATTTTTTCTTGAATTTCTAGTAAATCTTTGGTAGAAGCGCTTCGTTTTAATAACTCTCTGTATTTTTCTAGATAGGTGAGTTTATTTTCTAATCTTATGGCTACATCTGTATATTCTTCGGTTACGTCTTCTGCTCGAATGTTTTTCTGTGTTACAGAGCCTATTCCTTCTGAAAAAGAATTGATTAAACCATCAAAATTCTGATTAGGCACTCTAATTTCCATAGAAATGGTGGTTTCTGTTTCGTCATTAGAATAGTTTTCATTCTGAATATAGCCTTTGAAATTTTTAACACCGTTTTGTACTTTTTCTTGTGCAGATTTTATATCACCTACGTCAATCATCATATTTCCATTTTTGATGATTTTTTTAGAAATAGCATTTTGATTTGTTGGGTTTGATGAATTCGGAGAACTTTCATTTACACTTACCGCTGCAGAATCCACTAATTTAATTTCGGCTAGAGATGGAGGAGCGTTATAATTTTCAGTTTTTGCTGCAATCATAGGTTCAGCAATCATTGCCAAATCGGCACTAACTGATTTGTCTTTACTACAATTCAAAAGAGAAAGAATTGTAAAAAAATATAAGATTGTTTTCATAGGAAAGAAATTTAAGTTAGTTTTCCTATTGCAACTATTGTGCTAAATTTTTCAAAAAATAAAAATCCTTGAATTTATTTCAAGGATTTATGATAAATTTCATTAAATTAATATGGAATTCCTATTTTCATTAATGTAAAGTGCAAAAGCCAAATCGGACCAACCAATAAAAACTGTAAATCCTTTAAGAAACTCGGTTTTTTACCTTCAATTTTATGACCGATGAACTGAAAAATCCATGTGATAACAAAAATGGAGAGATAAATAATCCAAGAATTTTCTTTAAAATGTACATTGATAGCATAGGCAAAATGTTCCATTAAAAGCATTATTAAAAGCATGATTAAAGAAATTCTCCATGAAAGAGTAAAGTAAAAAATACTTACCAAAACAAGCGTAACAATACTGGCAATGCTGATGCAACCAAAATAAGGTGCGCAAAAATGAGGCGCAGGAATAAGGCTGATAAATCCTACTATGGTAAAGAAAATTAAAGGAACGCAAATCCAATGAATAAATTTGTTGGTTTGGTTTTGGTGACTTTCTGCGTATTCTGCGAAAAGTTGGTCTATTTTTCTCATATTTTTTTAAATTTTTCTAAAAGTAATAAATCCTTTCTAAAGTCAGAATATTTTTTGAAATTTTAAATTATGTGATTCCTAATTAATATTTTTGCAAAATGAAAGACTTAATGGGACGCGCGATTTGGGATTATTATTACCAAGAAAATCCTGAAGATTTACAAACCGAAACTTCTATCTCAGAACTGGATGATTTGCCAGTTTCTTATCTTTTCAGAGATTATCAAGAAATGAATGCTTTAGAAAAAAAAGCATTGGGTTTATCTTTTGGTAAAGTTCTAGATGTAGGTTCTGGAGCGGGTTCACATAGCCTTTATCTGCAAAATGAAAGAAAATTAGAAGTAACTGCACTAGATATTTCTCCGAAATCTATTGAAATTTGTAAAGCAAGAGGTGTAAAAAATGCCATCTGCGAAGATTTGCTTCAATTTTCTGAAAACAGTTTTGATACCGTTTTGCTTCTCATGAATGGTACTGGGATTTTTCAAAGTCTGGAACACATTGACCAATATTTACAAAAACTGAAAAGTCTAGTAGCTGAAAACGGACAAATTCTCATAGACAGTACAGATATTCTGTATATGTATGACCAAGATGAAGATGGAGGAGTGCTGGTTCCTGCTACTGGTTATTACGGAGAATTAGATTATTATTTGCATTACAAAGGAGAATCTGAAGAGCCTATGAAATGGTTATATTTAGATTTTGATACCTTAGAAAATGCAGCGATTGCCAATGGTTTTAAAATTAAAAAAATTAAACAACTAGAAGATTCTTATTTGGCTCAACTTACGTTAAAGTAAGGTTTATTCTATATTCCAAAGTAAAAAATTGATGATGTCAATTCTTTTTCTTTGGTTTTCATCAAATAAATCTTGAAAAATTTCAAAACGATAAGGAACCGTTAATGCAAATTTATCACGATTGATTTCGTCTGTGATTTTAGAAACTTCAATGTAAATATCATTAGGGATTTGTTTAGAAATTTCTAGAAAAATAGCATTGTATTTTTGTTTTTCTTCGTCTGAAATTTTCTCATCAGATAAAAGATTTCCTCTGTTAAAGAAAACTGCGTTGATGTCTGGGTAGTATTGTAGATAATGAAATATGGCATATTTATTCAATTTTTCAGAAATTTTATATTTATCATTTAAGATTTTGAAATATTCATTTCTTAGTGACTTTAGGTTTTCATTTTCCAATTGAATTTTTTCTCTTTCAGTTCTATAATTTCCCTCTAAAAAGACAATGCTTTTCGATAAAAATTGATTTTGAAGATTTGTGCTCTGAGCTTTTATAATTCCTAATCCAAAAAATAAAAAGCAGAGGAGTAGCGGTTTTAGAATTTTCATAAAAATAGTTTTATTAAAAG
>CAZHCK010000008.1:14717-50697 GCA_964530915.1 uncultured Cloacibacterium sp.
AAATTTAAATCCATGTCTGAAAAAAAATTAGCAGGCTTATGGATTGACCGCCAAAAAGCGATTGTGGTGACCAATCATAATAGCCAAGATGTTTCAGAGTTTAAAATCGCAGGAACTGTTGAAACAGAAGTTAAAGATCCTAAATTTTACGAACAAGCGGCACATAGTGCAGAGAATAAGCTTAGAGTACAATTTTTCAAAGAAGTAGGTCAGTTAATTACCAATAGCGAAGAGTTATTTATTACTGGACCAGGTATTTCACAGGAAGAATTAAGAAATTATTTATTAGAGACACCACAATTTAAAAATTTAAAAATAGAGTTGGGTGTTGCTCAAAAAATGGATGAAAATAATGTTCTTAAAGAAGTTATTCATCATTATTCATAAAAAAAATAGCTTGTTGAAAAACAAGCTATTTTTTATACATTTATGGTTGTTTTAACCGATTTCAATTCCGTTTTCTACGGTTTCATCAGGAGTTACAAAAGACAGTTTACCGTCTGGTTTGGTTGTTAAAAGCAACATTCCTTGAGATTCTATTCCACGGATTTTTCTAGGCGCTAGATTCAATAAAATCATCACTTGTTTGCCTACGACTTCTTCTGGTGTAAAACTCTCTGCAATCCCAGAAACTACGGTTCTTACATCAACTCCCGTATCTACTTTCAGTTTCAATAATTTATCTGCTTTTTCTACTTTTTCAGCTTCTAAAATGGTAGCAGTTCTTAAATCTATTTTGGTAAAATCGTCAAAAGTGATTTCTTCTTTCATTGGATTTGCTTTAGGATTGGTTTTTGCGTTTGATATTTTGGTGTTTTCTAATTTTTGAATTTGGAAATCAATGGTTTCATCTTCAATTTTTGAGAAAAGAAGAGAACTTTCATTAATAATATGTCCTGTTTTTACAAGAATTTGAGCGTTTTCAACTTCTTGCCAAGAAATTTTCTCGGTGTTGAACATTTTCAATAATTTTTCTGAAGAAAAAGGCATAAATGGTTCACACAATTGCGCTAAACCAACCGCGATTTGTGCTCCTACAAAAAGAGAATTGGCTGCTTTTTCTGGATTATCTTTGATGGTTTTCCAAGGTTCTTCTGTCTGTAAATATTGATTTCCGAAACGTGCTAAATTCATTAAAGCTGAAAGAGCATTTCTGAATTCATATTTGCTTAGATATTCATTAATTTCTTTTGCAGCTTTAGAAATTTCAGAAAGTTCTTCTGCGTTTTCATTTCCTGCAGGAATCACTCCATCATAATATTTGTGAATGAGCACAGCAACTCTATTGATGAAATTCCCGAAAATTCCTACCAATTCAGAATTATTTTTTGTCTGGAAATCCTTCCAAGTGAAGTTATTATCTTTAGTTTCTGGTGCTGAAGAAAGTAATGCATAACGCAAAACATCTTGTTGACCAGGGAATTCTTCTACATATTCATGCGCCCAAACTGCCCAGTTTCTAGAGGTAGAAATTTTATCATTTTCAAGATTTAAAAATTCAAAAGCAGGAACATTACTTGGCATAATGTATTTTCCATGAGCTTTCATCATTGCAGGGAAAATAATACAGTGGAATACAATATTGTCTTTCCCAATGAAGTGAATTAAGTCTGAATCTTCAGATTGCCAATAATCTTCCCAGTTTTTACCGTTTTTTGCAGTCCATTCTTTGGTGAAAGAAATGTAACCAATTGGCGCATCAAACCAAACGTAAAGCACTTTTCCTTCTGCATCAGGAAGTGGAACTTGTACCCCCCAATTTAAATCTCTGGTCATGGCTCTAGGTTTCAAACCATCATTCAACCAAGATTTTACTTGTCCGTAAACATTAGGTTTCCAGTCGTCTTTATGGCCTTCTAAAATCCACTCGTTTAAGAAATCTTCATATTCATTTAAAGGTAAATACCAGTTTTTGGTTTCTTTAAGTACAGGAACGTTTCCACTCAATGCAGATTTTGGGTTAATTAATTCTGAAGGAGAAAGGGTAGAACCGCATTTTTCGCATTGGTCTCCATAAGCTCCATCATTTCCACATTTTGGGCAAGTTCCTACAATGTATCTGTCTGCCAAAAATTCGCCAGCTTGTTCATCATAATATTGTTCTGAGATTTCTTCGGTGAATTTTCCGTTTTCGTACATTTTTAGGAAGAAATCTTGAGAAGTTTTTTTGTGATTTTCTGATGAAGTTCTAGAATATTCATCAAATGAAATGCCTAAGTCCTCAAAAGATTTTTTTATGATTGCGTGATATTTATCTACAATATCTTGAGGAGTTACGCCTTCTTTTTTTGCTCTAATAGTAATAGGAATTCCGTGTTCATCTGAACCACAGATAAAAGCAACGTCGCTTCCTAATCTTCTTTGGAAACGTGCGAAAACATCAGCAGGAATATATACTCCTGCTAAATGACCGATATGAACAGGACCGTTTGCATAGGGTAATGCAGCGGTAATCATTTTTCTCTTCTGCATGGAAAATTTTTTTGCAAAGATAAGGTTTTGTTTCCCTTTTTGGAAAATTTTGGCTTGTAGGTTAAGATTTTGGTAAAAATTTTCTTTCTTAACATTTGCTTAACATATCAAATTGCTAAACATTCGTTTGAAATATTGCGAAATTCTTTATTGTCTCACCGGTGAGATAATAGAATTTATACTATTGTTAATCAATATTTTAAGTTTTAATTAATACAAAAGTGACTGATTCTTATCATGAATAATTAACAATTTTTAGATAAATTTAATAAATATGTAAACATTTCATAAATTGGCAGTGCCTAATTGTGATAGCAATTATGCGATGTGAAAAATGAATATTAATCCTTAAATTTTATTTTTGTGAGAAACTATAGTAAAGTTTTAAAAATTGCTCCAGCTTTTTTATTGGCAGGAACAATTATGCTAGAAGCTCAACAAAGAGATTCAATCAAACAAAAAGACATTGAACAAGTTGTGCTTATTGGTTACGGTAAACAAAAGAAAACAGACTTAACAGGTTCTATTGCTTCCGTTACAGCCAAAGACTTTAATGGTGGTGCGACTTCGCCAGCTCAGTTAATTCAAGGGAAAACTCCAGGGGTACAAGTTACTACTAATAGTGGTGCTCCAGGAGCAGGAGCTTCAATTAGAGTTCGTGGTACTGCATCATTAAATGGGAACCAAGCTCCTTTAATTGTTATTGACGGAGTTCCTCAAGATTTTTCTGGAATTAGCGGTGCAGCGGATCCACTATCTTTGATTAACCCAAATGATATTGAATCTTTTGATATTTTGAAAGATGCTGCTTCTACTGCTATTTATGGTAACAGAGCTACGAATGGTGTAATTTTAATTACTACTAAAAAAGGAAGCGCAGGTAAATTCAAAGTGAACTTCTCTACTATGACTTCTGTTTCAACTAAAATGGGAAATGTAGACGTTTTAGATGCAAACGAATATAGAGAATTTGTAAATGCTTATGCTAATGATAACTACAAATCTAAATTAGGAAATGCGAATACCAATTGGCAAAATTTAATTTATCAAGTAGCTTGGGGCACAGATAATAACTTAGTTTTTTCTGGAGGTGTTAAAGGTTTACCTTATAGATTATCATTAGGTTACAATCATCAGAATGGTATTGTTAAAACCAATGAATTTAAAAGAACTTCATTAGGACTTAATTTAAATCCTAAATTTTTTGACAATCACTTAACAGTGAATGTTAACTTAAAAGGTACTTATACTGACAATAGATTTTTACCAGGAGGTGTAATTTCTAGTGCAACTTATTTTGACCCTACTCAACCAGTTTATTCTGGAAACTCTAATTATGGAGGTTATTATGAGTGGTTATTGAATAATGGTCTAAACGTAAATGCTAATGCTAACCCATTAGCAATGTTAGCTGGTAATAGAAACCTTTCATCGGTATATAGAGCTTTAGGTAACATTCAGTTAGATTATAAATTTCATTTCTTACCTGATTTACATTTTAATGTGAATGCTGGTTATGATTACGCAAAAGGTGAGGGAATAAATACTTCATATGCTCAATATAAAGGAGGTTTTGCTAATGGTGGTCAATATAATGAATACTCACAAGAGAAGAAAAACAAACTACTAGAAGCATATTTCAATTATGCGAAAAAAGTGTCTGTAGTAAACATGGATTTAACTGCGGGTTATTCTTACCAAGATTTTTATAATGATGAGCCATCAAGCATAACTTATTACGGAAAAACAACTATTGATCCTACAGCTTCTATTCCTAGAGCAAATCAAAATACCTTACTTTCATTCTATGGAAGAGCAATTTTTACTATAGCAAATAAATATATTATTAATGCTTCTGTGAGAAGAGATGGTTCTTCTAGATTCTTTAATGGAACTACTGATTATGTTTGGGGTAATTTCCCAGGAGTTTCTCTTGCTTGGAGATTAGACCAAGAATCTTTCTTAAAAGGAACAGGTGTTAATACTTTAAAATTAAGAGGAGGTTGGGGTAAAACAGGTCAACAAGAATTACCAATAACCTATGGTGCATTCGCTAAGTATAGTGAGAGCCAGATTGGTGCAGAATATCAATTTGGAGGTAATTACTTTACCATGTTCAGACCAGATGTTTATAACCCATATTTAACTTGGGAAACTACAACTACTAAAAACTTAGGTTTAGATTTTGGCTTTGCTAACAACAGAGTTTCTGGTTCAGTAGATGTATTTAGAAAAGATACTGAAGACCTATTAGTATACAGTCCTATTGCAGCAGGAGATTTAAGTAACTTCAACTGGTTAAACGTAGGTAATATTAAAAACGAAGGTATAGAAGGAGTTATTAATTTAGTTCCTGTTAAGAATGAAAATACAACTTGGGAATTAGGATTTAATGCAACTCACTATAAACCAATTGTTACTAAATTGATTGAAAATGCTACTAATGATTATTTTATTGCAACAGGTGGTATTTCTGGTGGGGTAGGTAATACTATTCAAGCTCATGCTGTAGGATATAACCCTAATTCATTTTTAGTATATCAACAAGTTTATGATGTTAATGGAAAACCACTAGATGGAGTATATGTAGATAGAAACGGAGATGGATCAATCAGTGCACAAGATAAGTATTACTACAAATCTACTACACCAGATGCTATCTTAGGATTTTCTACTAAATTAACTCACAAAAATTGGGATTTCAGTATGAGTGGAAGAGCAGTTTTAGGAAACTATGTTTATAATAACGCTGCTTCTAATAGCTCAATTAACTCTGCATTGACAAACGAATATTTACAAAACGTATATTCTACTGCTAAAACTTATGCATTCAAAGGAAATGAGTTGTTCTCAGATATTTTTGTAGAAGATGCTTCTTTCTTTAGATTAGATAATGTAAACCTAGGATATGTATTTAAAGATTTTATCTCTAGTGGAAACAGTCTAAAAGTATACGGAATGGTACAGAATGTATTTGTAATTTCTGATTATTCAGGCATAGATCCAGAGGTATTTGGTGGAATTGATAATGGATATTATCAAATGCCAAGAGTATATTCATTAGGATTTAATTTTCAATTTTAAAAGGTAATTTAAATGAAAACAAATAAAATTAATATAAAAGCAATCGTAGGGACGTTATCTCTTGCCTTATTCTTTTCTTTATCGTCTTGTACTAAAGATTTAGAAAGAACACCGATAATTGAAACTACTGGAGATGCTATTTTTTCGGATTTTAATAATTATCCAAACGCACTCGCTAAATTATATGGAGGTTTAGCTCACGGTGGTCAAGAAGCTGGAGGCGGCGGCGCTGATATCAGTGGAATTGACGGGAACTTCTCTCAATACACCAGACAGCTTTTTACCCTACAAGTTCTTCCTACAGATGAAGCTGTAATTGCATGGAATGATGGTACATTACAGACTATTCATAAAATGACTTGGGACTCTTCTAACGAGTTTGTGGCAGCAATGTATTATAGAATTTATACAGAAATCGCTTTTTGTAATGAATTTCTTAGAAATACTACAGATGCTAGATTAACAGCCAATAATATTACAGGAACAAATTTAACTGAAGCCAAATACATGAGAGCTGAAGCTAGATTCTTGAGAGCTCAGTCTTATTATCATGCTTTAGATTTATTTGGAAATGTTCCGTTCGTAGATGAAACTTATTTACCAGGTTCACCTACACCTCCAAAAAGAATCGTAAGAGCAGAATTATACAAATTTGTAGAATCTGAATTATTAGCTGTTGCTAATGAATTAAAAGATCCTAAAACTAATGAATATGGTAGAGCAGATAAAGCAGCCGCTTGGACACTTTTAGCTAGACTTTACTTAAATGCTGAAGTATATGCAGGAACTCCTAAATATGCAGATGTAATCACTTATACTCAAAAAGTTATTAATGCAGGTTATGGATTAAAATCTAAGTATGGAGATTTATTCTTAGCAGACAACCATTTAAATAACCCAGAAGTTATTATGCCAGTAGCATTTGATGGCGTTCACATCAAAACTTATGGAGGAACTACTTATTTAGTTCACGCAGCAGTAGGTGGAAAAATGCCAGCAAGCGAATTTGGAATCAACGGAGGTTGGGGTGGTCTTAGAACTACTAAAGCTTATGTTAACCTTTTCGGTGGAGCAGGTACTAATGATAAGAGAGGTAACTTCTACACTAATGGACAAACTTTAGAAATTAATGACCTAAGTAATTTCGCAGATGGTTATGCATTTGTTAAATTTAAAAATGTTACAAGTACAGGTGCTGAAGGTTCAGACGGACCAGCAAAAGGTTCTGGAAACTTTGTAGATGCAGATATTCCTTTATATAGATTAGCAGATGTATATCTTATGTATGCAGAAGCTGTTTTAAGAGGCGGTGGTGGTAGTGCAACAACTGCACTGGCTTATGTTAATGACTTAAGAGTTAGAGCTGGAGCAACACCTGTTACTTCAATTAATAGAGATTTTATCTTAGACGAAAGAGCTAGAGAATTAGGTTGGGAAATGACTAGAAGAACTGACTTAATTAGATATGGTAAATTCACTACTGCAGCTTATTTATGGCCTTGGAAAGGTGGTGTAAAAGATGGTCAAGCTGTAGGCGATTACAGAAACCTTTACCCAATTCCTGCAAAAGATATTGTTGCTAACCCTAATTTGGTTCAAAACCCTGGATATTAAAATTCAAAATTGTAATTAAAATGAAAAATAACATATTTAAAGGAGTTTTTCTCTTATTAATATCACTTTTGGGAATTATTTCGTGTAGTGATAGAGAGATTGTAACGATTGACAATCAGTCTGCTCCAATTTTAATGGATGTATCTAAAGAATCAGTTTTCTTAGATAAAAACTTCCCAGATAATCCAGCATTTAATGTAACTTGGGATGTTGCAAAATATACTGTACCAGTGCAAATTACATATAGAATAGAGGTTTCTGCGGATAATAAATTTACAAAACCTTTTGTATTAGGAACTGTAGGTAATTCTGCGAGAACAGCTACTTTTACCAATGCTCAAATGAATACAGCAGCGCAAACCATAGGTTTGGTAAAAGACGTAGCTGGAACTATGTATATGAGAGTTTCTTCATATCTAGGAAACGGAGAGAGTTTAACCTCTACTTCTAATGTTTCTATGATTAAAATAACACCGTATGAATTAGAATATCCAACTTTTTATTTGGTAGGAGCTGCTTCTTATGTAGGTTGGACTGCTGTAGATGCTCAGGTTTTATATAAATCTTCTAGCAAGTCTATTATTTATACATATCTTGAAGGAGGTCAGCCTTTTAGATTTTTAGGTCAAAAAAATTGGGATCCTACCAATTATAGTATTGACTTATCTGGAACTAGAGAAAATTATAGATACTTCAAACAAGTTTCTTCTAATCTTATCCAAGATGGAGATGAAAACATGAAATTTACAGGGACTACAGGTATTTATAAAATTACGATTAATGCTGCTACAGGTGTTCAATCTCTAGATGTTTCAGCATCACCAATTCCTACATTTGATTTCCCTCAAATTTATATTGTAGGTTCTATTAATGGATGGGATGCTGCTACAGCTCCAGCTATGACTAAAGTTTCTCCAGGAGTGTATGAATATACTGTGAAATTAGAAAGTGCTTCTGAATTTAAATTCTTAGGGCAAAATGCTTGGGGAGATATTGAATGGGGTAATATTATGAAAGATAACACCGGAAATTCTGGTTTCTTAGGACCTAAAGGTGATAATGGTAATATTAAATTCGCAGGTGATGGTAGTAATTATAAGATTACTGTTAATTTAAAAGCAGGAACTTATACAATTGCTAAATAAGCAGTAATTTATAATTTTTAATAAATTTTACTATGAAAAATATATTTAAAATAATTTCAATATTATTATTAATCCCTTTAGTTTTCAGCTCTTGTAGAGATGAGCAATATGATGATAACTGGACATCAGCAGATCCATCATTCACATTGTATAATACTACTCTTACAAGTAACGTATTATATCCTACTATGGAAAATAATCCATTTAGATTAACTTGGGATAATTCATTAGGAGGAACTACATACAATGTAGTATTTTCTACCACAAGTGATTTTGCTACCAAAATTGCTTTTGGAACATCTAATACCAATTCTTACAGTACTACTATTGGTGCTCTTAATACTGCATTATTACAAGCGGGTTATTCACCTTATGGACTTAAAAAAGTATACTTTAGAGTAGAAGCCGGAACTAATGTTTCAAATCCTGTTTCATTTGATGTAACTCCATATCCTGTTACAGTACCAGTTATTACCAATCCTACTGCAGGTATGTCTTTTGTTTTAGATAAAGATTATCCAGATGATGCTGCACTTACGATGCTTTGGTCAGATTACAACACTTATGGAGTAAATGTTACTTATACGGTAGAAGTTGCTAAAACTGGTTCTACAGAATTTGCAACACTAGGAACAGTACAAAATCTAAGAGTTCTAGAAATTACAAACAAAACATTTAATGATGCTGTTCTTAAATTAGGTTTAACAGCTAATGTTTCTGCTTCAGTAGATATGAGAGTTACTGCTACTACAAAATCTGTAGGTGGAACTATCAATAAAGTTTCTCAAGTGGTTAAAGTAGACGTTACGCCATTTGTTGCTTTCAAAAATCTATTCTTGGTAGGTGATGCTACTGCTGCTGGTTGGAATCCTGATAATAATAACCAAGCGTTATTTAGAGATCCATCTAATACTAATAAATTTTATTTTACTGGTAAATTTGGAACAAGTATGTTTAAATTGCTAGAAGTTTTAGGTAATTGGCAACCTCAATGGGGAATAAAAGGTGGTGCAGTTGCAAATAGTGATGGTGGTGATCCAGATCCATTTACAGTTTCTTCTGGAGGATATTATTCATTTGAAGTAGATATTCTTGCTAAAACTTACTCAATCACTCCATATACAGGAGCAATGACTACTTACACTTCTATAGATCTTGCAGGAGACCTAAATGGATGGAGTGGAAGCACTGTACTTACTCAATCTAGTTTTGATCCTCACCAATGGTACGTAAAAAATGTAGTAGTTTCTACAAATGGTGGTGCTAAATTTAGAGCTAATGGTACTTGGGATGTTAACTGGGGAGCTGGTTCAGAATTCTCTGGTCAAGGTACTCAAGGAGGTGCAAATATTCCTTTAAACGCAGGTACTTATGATGTTTATTTCAATGACATCGACGGAAGATATGTTTTCGTTAAAAAATAATTGATTATAAACAACTGAACCATATTAAAGCCGCATTTTTTGCGGCTTTTTTATGAAATAAAACATATTTTTTTATACTAATTTTATTGGAATAGTTCAATACTTTGTTTACTTTAGTCTTTCTATTTAATTAGAATAAGAAATACCTAAATTACTGTAAATCAAACAACTTGCTTTATGAAAATTGTGAAAAACAGCGTGCTTTTTCTAATGCTTTCCCCTGCATTATTTTTGGCACAATCTCTAAAATCTCCAGACGGAAATTTCGAAATGAATTTTCAACTGAAAAATGGAGTTCCTTATTATCATCTGAATTACAAAGGAAAAACAGTTATAGAAGATTCTAAACTAGGTCTTCGATTGCTTAAAGATAATACCATCGCTTTTGACAATGTCAATAAACTTCCAGATGGTAAAAATCTCAATTCTGACTTCGAAAAAATTGCAGAAAGCAGAGATTCTAAAAACGAAAATTGGGCTCCCGTTCTTGGAGAAAAAAAATATTACACCAATCATTATAACGAACTTTCGGTTACGCTTAATCAACCCAATGAAGACCGAAAAATCATCGTTAAGTTTAGACTTTTTAATGATGGTTTAGGTTTCAGATATGAGTTTCCTCAACAGAAAAATCTTAATTATTTCGTTGTAAAAGAAGAAGATACCGAATTTAATTTTCCTTATGATTTAAAATCTTGGTGGGTTCCTGCAGACTATGATACTCAGGAATATAGACCTACAACCAGTTTGGTTTCTCAGATTTCTACAAAATGGGAAAGCAGTTTTGATAGTAACGCTTCTCAAACTTTGGTTAAAAATGCAGTTCAATCGCCTCTTATGTTGAAAAAAGAGGTTTCTGGTAAAGAAAAACCACTGTACATAAACCTTGCAGAAGCGGCTGTAATCAATTATCCAGCTTCTCATCTTGAAGTAGATTCAGAAAATTTTGACTTCAAAACCCATCTTACTCCAGATGCGCAAGGTGCAAAAGGTTATATGCAAACTCCTGCAGTAACGCCTTGGAGAACCGTTATCGTTTCAGAAAAAGCAGAAGAAGTGCTAGATTCTAAAATGATTTTTAACTTAAATGAGCCAACGAAATACACGGATACTTCATGGATTCATCCAGTGAAATATATTGGAGTTTGGTGGCAAATGTTCGTTCCAAACCGTGGAACTTGGAATTATACCAATATCGATAATGTACATCTTGGCGTTACAGATTATTCTAAAGCGAAACCAAACGGAACACACGCTGCGAATAATGACAATGTTAAAAAATACATCGATTTCGCTTCTAAACATGGCTTTGATGCTGTTTTGGTAGAAGGTTGGAATGAAGGTTGGGAAGATTGGTTCGGAAAATCTAAAGAATTTGTTTTTGATTTTATTACACCATATCCAGATTTTGATATTAAAATGCTGAATGAATATGCACATTCTAAAAATGTGAAACTCATTATGCACCATGAAACATCTGCTTCAGCAACCAATTACGAAAGATGGCTTGACCCAGCTTTTAAATTGATGAAAGAACATGGTTATGATGCTGTAAAAACAGGTTATGTAGGAAACATTATTCCTAGAGGTGAACATCACTATTCTCAGTGGATGATTAATCATTATCAAAGAGTAGTAGACAAAGCTGCTGAATATAAAATCATGGTTAATTCTCACGAAAGTGTTCGTCCTAGTGGTTTAAGCAGAACTTATCCGAACTGGATTGCTGCAGAAGCTGCTCGTGGGACAGAATTCGAAGCAATGGGAGGAAACAATCCAGACCATACTACCATTTTGCCATTTACCAGATTTATGGGTGGACCAATGGATTACACTCCAGGAATTTTCCAAACTCAGTACAATTATTATGATGCTAACAATAAAAGCTTTGCCAATACTACTTTAGCTAAGCAGTTAGGATTATATGTGGTGATGTATTCTCCACTTCAGATGGCTTGTGATTTACCAGAAAACTACGAGAGACATTTAGATGCTTTCCAGTTCATCAAAGATGTAGCGGTAGATTGGGATGATACCAAAATTTTATCAGCCGAACCAGGTGATTATATTCACACTGCGAGAAAAGCGAAAGGTTCAGAAAATTGGTTTGTAGGAGGTGTTACAGACGAAAATGCTAGAGATTTCACTGTAGATTTTTCATTCTTAGAAAAAGGAAAAAAATACGAAGCTACTATTTACGAAGATGGTAAAAATGCTGATTACGAAAAAAATCCGCAAGCTTATCATATTTACAAAAAAGTAGTAACCAATGGTTCTAAAATCAAGATTCACCTTGCAAGAAGCGGTGGTTATGCTATTTCTTTAAAGCCAATTAAATAGAATGATATGAAAAAGTTATTTTCAATTTTTGCCATTGCATTATTCAGTTTTTCTATGGCGCAATTCCAAAGAGTAGAACCTGCTTTTTGGTGGAAAGGAATGAAAAATCCTGAGCTTCAGATTTTGTTGTATGGCAAAAATATTGCCCAACAAAATATAGAACTTTCAGATGGAATTCAGATTAAGGATTTAACGAATGTAGAAAATCCTAATTATGTGTTTATAACCATTAATACTAATGAAATTAACACACCCAAGTTTAAAATATTCCTTAAAAACGGTAAGAAAACCATTAGTACATATCAGTATGAATTGAAGGAGAGAACGCCTAATTCATCTGCGCGCGAATCTTATACATCTAAAGATGTTTTCTACCTAATTATGCCAGATCGTTTTGCCAATGGCGATGAAAAAAATGATTCTAACAAATCTCTCATCGAAAAAGCAAACAGAAAAAGTGAAGGTGGAAGACATGGTGGTGATTTAAAAGGAATTATCAATAATTTAGACTATCTTAAAAATCTTGGAGTTACTACACTTTGGCTAACTCCAGTTTGCGAAGACAATGAGAAAGCGTATACGTATCATGGTTATGCACAGACTGATTTATATAAAATAGATGCGCGCTACGGAACCAATGAAGAATACCGTGAACTTTCTACTGAGCTCAAAAAAAGAGACATGAAATTGGTGAAAGATTACGTAACCAATCACTGGGGAGTTTCGCATTGGTTGATTCAGGATTTGCCTACTAAAGATTGGATTCACTGGTTTGAAGATGGGAAAAATGGTTTTAAACGTTCTAACTACAGAACCAATTCTCAAATGAATCCTTATGCTGCAGATGTCGATAAAAAAGTAGCTTTAGATGGTTGGTTTGATACCACAATGCCTGATCTTAACCAAAGCAATCCATTGGTTTTAAAATATTTAATTCAAAATGCAATTTGGTGGATTGAATATGCGCAATTAGACGGTTATAGAGTAGATACTTATCCTTATAACGACAAAGATGGAATGGCAAAATGGTGTAAAGCGATTACAGATGAATATCCTAACTTCAATATTGTAGGTGAAACTTGGATGTATGACCCAGCTCAAATTGCTTTTTGGCAAAAAGATTCTAAAGTTGGCGAAATAGAAAATTATAATTCTAATTTACCTTCGGTAATGGATTTTATGTTGTACGAAAACCTTCCAAAAGCTTTACAAGAAGAAGAAAATTGGGACAAAGGAATGATTAGACTTTACAATTCTTTTGCCAGTGATTTCTTATTTCCAAATCCTAAAAACATGATGGTTTTCTTCGAAAATCATGATACTCCTAGAATCAATGAAATGTTTAACGGAAATCCTGCTTATTATAAATTGGCATTAACAATTGTTTCTACCATCAGAGGAATTCCGCAATTGTATTATGGTTCGGAAATAGGAATGCGTGGAGATAAAAACAAAGGAGACGCAGACATCAGAAGAGATTTCCCAGGCGGTTGGAAAGGTGATGCTCAAAATGCTTTTGTTTCTAGAACACCAGAGCAAAATGAGTTTTTTGATTATACACAAAAATTATTAAACTGGAGAAAGTCTAAAGACGTTATCCACAATGGGAAAACCAAAAACTTTTCGCCAGAGAGAAATGTTTACGTTTATTTCCGTTATAATGATGAGGAAAAAGTAATGGTA
Source organism: uncultured Cloacibacterium sp. (assembly GCA_964530915.1). GTDB lineage: Bacteria > Bacteroidota > Bacteroidia > Flavobacteriales > Weeksellaceae > Cloacibacterium. The sequence goes on from CAZHCK010000008.1 coordinate 28,480, forward strand.
GTCATCAACAGTAGTGATAAAGAGCAAACCATCGAAATGAATAGATTCCAAGAAATGGTTCCTTCTAGTTTTACAGCAAAAGATGTAATGAAAGATGCTACAGTTCAAATTAAAGATTTGTTAACTATTCCTGCAAAATCTTCATTGATTTTAGAAATAAATAAGTAAATTCGTTAAAAACAAATAAAAACTATAGTATATGAGTAATACACAGAAAAAACCACTCTTGTCTTTCTGGCAAATCTGGAACATAAGTTTTGGTTTTTTGGGAGTGCAAATTGGCTATTCTCTTCAGAACGCAAATACCAGTAGAATTCTTTCGGCAATCGGTGCAGATGTACATCATTTAAGCTATTTTTGGTTAGCAGCTCCTCTTGCAGGACTTTTTGTACAACCTATTGTAGGACTTTCTAGTGACAAAACTTGGACGAGATTAGGTCGTAGAATTCCATTTATTTTAGGTGGAGCAATTGTTTCTGCTTTGGCTATGTTTTTCATGCCAAATTCTGAACATTTTGCACAATTATTTCCTGCCGTTTTCTTCGGAGCGATGATGTTGCTTTTCATGGACGTTTCTTTTAATGTTACCATGCAACCATTCCGTGCTTTGGTAAGTGATATGGTAGACGAATCTCAAAGAAATAAAGGATATTCTATCCAAAGTTTTTTAATTAATGTAGGAGCGGTTTTCGGTTCACTATTACCATTTTTATTAACATGGTGGGGAATTGCAAACGAACCAGAAGCTGGTCAAAAAGTAGCACCTACGGTAATTTGGTCTTTCTATATTGGTGGAGCGGTTTTATTAGCTTCTGTTTTATGGACTTCTTTTAGAACGAAAGAATATCCACCAGAAGAATACGCGAAATACAATAATTTAGAAGAAAAAGAAAACGAAAATCCAGAAAAAGTAAGTTTCTTGACTTTGATTAAAAATGTACCAAACGCCATGAAGCAATTGGCTGTTACACAGTTTTTTTCTTGGTTTGCCTTGTTTTTAATGTGGGTTTACACTACACAAGGAATTTCACAAAAAGTGTGGAATGTAGATCCTGTACAATTAAGTTTTTCTCAAGAAGTTATTAAATCTAAATTAACACAAGAGCAACTTAATAATCCAGAAAATTTATTAACTATAAATAAGGATTTGAAAAAAACAATTGAAAATGCTAAAGAATCAAATTATGACTTGAATTATGATTTATCATTTATAAAAGAAACTGTTAAAGATTCTAATGATGCAGGAAACTGGACAGGTGTAATCTTTGCCGCTTATAGTGTTTTTGCTGCTTTATTTTCTTTAGTAATTACTCCTTTAGCAAATAAGTATGGTAGAAGAAATATTTATGTAGTTTCTTTAATATTAGGAGGATTAGGTTTGTTTTCAATGCTTTTTATTCAAGATAAAAACTTATTATTCCTACCAATGATTGGTGTAGGTATAGCATGGGCAGCTATTTTAGCATTGCCTTATGCTATTTTATCTTCTAAACTTCCAGCAAAACAAACAGGGGTTTATATGGGAATTTTTAATGCTACCATTACTATTCCACAGATTGCTGCTGGTTTATTAGGTGGAGTTTTACTTTCTGCTTTAGGAGGAACTGCAATTAACATGGTTGCTTTAGCAGGAGTTTCTATGGCTGTTGCAGGAATTGCAGCACTTTTAGTAATTAAAGAATAATTTTCTCAAAATATTCACATCATAATCCACCAAATTCTGGTGGATTTTTTTATTATCTTACATCAATGACTTCTGCTTTTGATTAGGCTAACTTTGCAGTATAGAATTGATAAAATATTAAAGTATTTAAGTATGAAAACAATATTACATAAAGCCAGCGAAAGAGGATTTCAAAATAACGGTTGGTTAGTTGCCAATCACAGTTTTTCTTTTGCAAATTATTACAATCCAGACAAAGTGCATTTCGGGAATTTAAGAGTTCTAAATGACGATTATGTAGAAAAAGGAATGGGTTTCGGGATGCATCCACACGCAAATATGGAAATCGTGACTATTCCATTAAGTGGAGAGTTGCATCACCGTGATTCTATGGGGAATTTTGGAGCAATTAAAAAAGGCGAAATTCAAGTAATGAGTGCAGGAACAGGAATTCAACACAGTGAATTTAACGGAAGTAAAGAACAGCCCGTAACTTTATTGCAAATTTGGGTAATTCCTAATAAAATGGGAGTAGAACCAAGATATGACCAATTAAAAATTTCTGACAATGCAATTGATAATGAATTTCAACAGATTATCTCTCCTAATCCTAATGATGAAGGAAGTTGGATTCACCAAGACGCTTGGTTTCACTTAGGAAATTTCACCGAAAAATCTTCTAGAACTTATCAAGTCAAAAAAGAAGGAAATGGAGTTTACGTTTTTGTTATTTCAGGAAGGGTGAAAATTGGCGAAACCATTCTTGGGCAAAGAGATGCTTTAGGAATTACAGACACGGAACAGTTTGATTTAGAAATAGATAATGATTCTGAAATCTTATTGATTGAAGTTCCTATGGACTTGCCCAAAATCTAAAAAAGATGTTAAAAATGAAAAAGAATAGACAAAATGAAATTTTTCTGTTGCTTTTTGTCAATAAAAAAACTAATTTTGCGAAATCAAATTCCAAACAAATTGAATATTAAATCGCAACATTTTGGCTCTTGTACATTCCAAGAAATTGGGAAGCTAAAATACGCAGCAAAATAATTGAGGCCGATAATCAGAACGATTGTCGGCTTTTTTTATATCGTTTATTTTTGATTTTCAATGCGTTTGCAGTTTGAAATAAATCTAGTAAAAACCTGAATCTTGCAGGTGAAAGTCCTGCAAGTCATTCAGAAAAAAAACCAAAAAGAAAAATGAATAATACGTATAAATCAGCTGGCGTAGACAAAGAAGAAGGCTACAAAACCGTAGACAAAATAAAATCTGCTGTAGCCGAAACGCACAATAAAAATGTACTGAACAATCTAGGAAGTTTTGGGGCTTTCTATGAAATTGGTGGCTATAAAAATCCTGTTTTGGTTTCTGGAACTGATGGAGTAGGAACCAAATTAAAAATTGCATTAGATACCAAAAAATATGATTCTATCGGTGTAGATTGTTTTGCGATGTGTGCTAATGATATTTTGTGTCATGGTGCAAAACCTCTATTTTTCTTAGATTATTTAGCTTGCGGAAAACTAGATGCAGATGTAGCAGCAGAAATTGTTCTGGGAATGGTAAATGCTTGTAAAGACAATGAGTGCGCATTAATTGGTGGTGAAACTGCAGAAATGCCAGGAATGTATCAACCAGGAGATTATGATGTGGCTGGTTTCTGCGTAGGAATTGTAGAAAAAGACCAAATTATAGATGGTTCTAAAATAAAAACGGGTGATAAAATCATTGCTTTACCAAGTTCAGGATTCCACAGCAATGGTTTTTCATTGGTGAGAAAAATTTTCCCAAATTTTGAAGAAGAATTTGAAGGAAAACCTCTTTACGAGACACTTTTAGTTCCTACCAAACTCTATTACAAAGACGTTTTTAAACTGAAAGAAAATGTAGAAATTTCAGGAATTGCTCATATTACAGGTGGCGGTTTAATCGAAAACGTTCCAAGAATTATTCCGAATGGATTATGTGCAAAAATAGACACTTCTAAAATCCAAATTCCAAATGTAATGTTAGAATTAGAAAAACGTGGAAACATCGAAAGAATGGAAATGTTTGGTACGTTTAACATGGGAGTAGGAATGGTTATAGTAGTAGATGAAAGTCTTGCAGAAAAAGCACTTTCTTTAATCGAAGACGCTTATTTAGTAGGTGAAATCGTAGAAAACGAAGAGAAAATTCAATTAATATAGAAACGAGATTTTAGATAAGAGATATCAGACAAAAATCTGAAATCTGAAATCTGAAATCTGAAATCTAACATGAAAAATATTACAGTTTTAGTTTCGGGTTCTGGTAGCAATTTACAGCGAATCATTGATTGTATTGATAATGGAGAAATTCCCAATATAAAAGTCAATTTGGTGGTTGCAGACAGAGATTGTTATGCTTTAGAAAGAGCTGAAAATCATCAAATTCCGAATCAACTTATCAAAAGAGGAAAAGATTTCTCTGAAAATTTGGAAAAGCTTTTGCCCGAGAATACAGATTTGATTGTATTAGCTGGTTTTTTATCGATTTTGAGTAAAGAATTTTGTGAAAAATACAAAGGAAAAATCATCAATATTCATCCTGCTTTATTGCCAAAATTCGGAGGAAAAGGAATGTGGGGACATCATGTTCACGAAGCTGTAATTGCAGCCCAAGAAAAAGAAAGTGGTGCAACAGTTCATTTTGTAACATCAGGAATTGATGAAGGCGAAATTATTCTTCAAGGGAAATTTGAAATCGTAGAAAATGAAACTCCAGAAACTTTAGCACAGAAAGTGCATCAAATCGAGTACGAGATTTTCCCGAAAGCGATTGATAAAATTTTGAATAAAATTAAATAAAAAGTAATAAAATAAAAATGAAAAAACGAGCATTAATCAGTGTCTCCAACAAAAACAATCTAATTGATTTTGCCAAATTTTTAGAATCTAAAAATTACGAACTCATTTCTACTGGCGGAACCTTCAAACATCTTAAAGAAGCTGGGCTTAACCCAATTCAGATAGATGAAGTGACTAATTTTCCTGAAATGTTAGACGGAAGAGTAAAAACGCTTCACCCAAAAGTTCATGGTGGACTTCTTGCTGTTCGTGATAACGAAGAACACATGAAAACCGTTCAGGAACACGGAATAGAGCTGATTGATATGGTGATTGTAAACCTTTATCCGTTTTTCGAAAATGTAAATAAAGAAATTTCTTTGGAAGAAAAAGTGGAATTCATTGATATTGGTGGACCATCAATGCTTCGTTCTGCTGCTAAAAATTTCGCTTCGGTTACTGTGGTAACCGATGTAGAAGATTATGCTAAAGTTCAACAGGAAATCTCTGAAAACAGAGATACTACAATAGATACCCGTAAAAAATTAGCAGGTAAAGTATTTAACTTAACTGCAGCGTATGATGCAGCGATTTCTCAAATGCTTTTAAATGAAAATTATCCTGAATATTTACAGGCTTCTTACCAAAAAGTTTCAGATTTAAGATACGGCGAAAATCCTCATCAATCGGCAGCGTATTACGTTTCTACTACAGAAAACGGTGCGATGAAAGATTTCGAAATTTTAGGAGGTAAAGAATTGTCTTTCAATAATTTGAGAGATATGGATTTATGCTGGAAAGTGGTGAATGAATTCAAAGATGAGATGGCTTGTTGTGCCGTAAAACATTCTACACCATGCGGAGTTGCCATCGGAAATTCTGCTTTAGAAACTTATGCTAAAACTTTCGAATGCGACCCAATTTCTATTTTCGGGGGAATCATCGGAATGAATTATAAAGTAGATGCTGCAACTGCGGAAGAACTCAACAAAACTTTCCTTGAAATTGTGATGGCAACTGATTTTGATGAAGATGCATTAGATATTTTGAGAAAGAAGAAAAATCTTAGAATTATAAAAATCAAAAATCCAGTTTCAGACAAAAAAACTTGGGTGAAAATAGATGGCGGAATTTTGGTTCAAGATGTTGATGACCAATTTTCTACAGATTTTAAAGTAGTTACAGAAATTCAGCCCACAGAACAGCAAGAAAAAGCACTTTTATTCGCTCAAAGAGTGGTAAAATATGTAAAATCTAACGCTATAGTAGTTTCAAACGGAATTCAAGCATTCGGAATTGGAGGCGGTCAAGTGAATAGAATTTGGGCTACAGAACAAGCGATTTCTAGAGCTAAGGAAAAATTCAGCGGCGATTTAGTTTTGGCTTCAGATGCATTTTTCCCTTTCAGAGATGTAGTAGATTTCTGCGCTAAAGAAGGAATTACAGCGATTGTACAACCTGGCGGTTCTGTAAAAGATGAAGATTCTATTGCAGCTGCAAATGAAAATAAAATTCCAATGATGTTCACAGGAATGAGACATTTTTTACATTAATCAAATCAATTTTTTAGCAACTAAAAAATAAGTATATCGCAAATTTTATAGAAATTTTATAACAAATCGTTCATAGGATTTTGTAAATTTGTAAGAAACCAAGTATCATATGAAAGTATTAATAATAGGAAACGGAGGTAGAGAATCTGCTATTGCAAAAAAATTGTCAGAAGACAAAAGAATCAGTCAAATGTTTTTTGCAAAAGGCAATGCTACAACAGAAAATTTGGGTAAAAACTTGCCTTATGAGAGTGTAGCAGAATTAAGAGATTTTGCTCTTAGAGAAAAAATAGATTTCACATTCGTAGGTCCAGAATTACCTTTAGTTAATGGTATTGTAGACGAATTTCAGAAACATAATCTCAAAATTTTTGGCCCAACAAAACGTGCCGCAGATTTAGAAGGAAGCAAAGCTTTTTCTAAAAAATTTATGCAAGATTATGGTATTAGAACAGCCAAAGCTGCTATTTTTGATTCTTATGTAGAAGCAGACCAATATATCCAAAATCATTCTTATCCTTTGGTGATTAAAGCAAGTGGTTTAGCAAGCGGAAAAGGCGTGGTAATTTGTGAAGACAAAGAAACAGCGCATCACACTTTGCATCAATTCATGATAGAAAGAATTTATGGAGATGCTGGAATAAAAGTGGTGATAGAAGAATTTTTACAAGGTTTCGAAGCGTCTATTATCGCTTTTTGGAATGGTGAAAAAGCTTTTCCATGTGTTTCTGCCAAAGATTATAAAAAAGTAGGAAACGGAAATACTGGCGCAAATACTGGTGGAATGGGAACTGTAGCTCCAAGTCCAGAATTTACGGCAGAGCATTTAGCAGATTTTAATAAAAATATTTTAGAACCTACCGTTAATGGAATTAAAGACAAAGCACTTGATTTTGTAGGAATTATATTTTTTGGCGTTTTGGTACAAGATAATCAATGTTATTTGTTAGAATATAACATGAGATTTGGTGATCCAGAAACGCAAGTAATCATGGCACTTTTAGAGAATAATTTGTTAGATGTTATCCATGACTGTATCGAAGGAAAAGATTTAGATTTGCAGTTTGCAGACAAGAAGGCGATTTGCCTCGTGATGTGTTCTGGCGGTTATCCTGGGAATTTTGAAATCGGTTACGAAATCCAAGGTTTAGACAAGGTAAAACACAGCAATGTTCTCTTTGCTGGAGCCGAACAAATTGCAGGAAAAGTAGTCACCAATTCTGGTAGAGTGCTTAACGTGGTTGCAACTGGCGATACTTACGAAGAAGCCCGCGAAAAAGTCTATGAAGATGCTAAAACACTTCATTTCGACTACGCATTTTACAGAGAAGACATCGGAAAATTTTAATAAAATGAGGGAGTTTTCCCTCAATTTTTTTAGGAGCTAATCCTGCTTTCCACTGCAATCTATAATTGCGAGCAAAACGAAGCAATTCCAAGTTTTTTGCTCACAATAACAGGATTTCCGTTACAATCAGGGCTAGTTACGCTTAGAAATAAAAAGTAATTTTTTTAAGAATTTTAATTTTTATGACATAGGAAACGGAGGTGTTAAGAAAAATTTTGATTTTTTAGCCGAGTTTCCAAGTCTTGAATTTTTGGTTCTTTTGGTTCAAGCCAAAAGAACAGTAAAGTAAAAAAATAGAAAAATAAATGAATAAAGGAATCATCATTTTGGACTTCGGTTCACAATATAACCAATTGATTGGTAGAAGAATACGCGAAATGGAAGTGTATTCAGAAATTCTACCTTTTAATACTTCTTTAGAAGAAATAAAATCCAAAAATCCTGCTGGAATTATCCTTTCTGGTGGCCCGAGTTCTGTAAACTCTCCAGATGCACATTTGGTAGAAAAAGAATTATTCGAATTGGGAATTCCGGTTTTGGGAATTTGCTACGGAATGCAACTTACAGCACATCTTTTGGGCGGAAACGTAAAAAAAGGTGAAAAAGGAGAATACGGAAAAGCTACTCTAGAAATCACTAAATCTAATCCACTTTTTACAGGAGTAAGCAGATTTTCTACCGTTTGGATGAGCCATTTTGATGAAGTAGAAACTTTACCAGAGAATTTTGAAATTTCGGCAAAGTCTGGCGTAATTGCTGGGATTTTTAACGAAAAGAAGAATATTTATTGCGTTCAGTTCCACCCAGAAGTTTCGCATAGCGAATTTGGAGCTAAAATGCTCGAAAACTTTGTTTTCCAGATTTGTAAAGCCGAAAAAAATTGGAAACTGACCAATTATATCGAAAAAACAGTTGCGGAAATCCGCGAAAAAGTAGGAAATGATAAGGTCATTCTTGGGCTTTCTGGTGGTGTAGATTCATCTGTAGCTGCGGTTCTCATTCATAAAGCTATTGGTGACCAGTTGCAATGTATTTTTGTAGATACTGGACTTTTGCGTAAAGATGAAGGCAAAAAAGTAATGGAAAATTACGGGGAACATTTCCATATGAATATTGATATGGTAGATGCTTCAGAAAGATTTTTATCAAAATTAGCTGGAGTTTCAGACCCAGAAGAAAAACGCAAAATCATTGGTAGAGAATTTGTGGCAGTTTTTGATGAAGAATCTCACAAAATAAAAGGTGCTAAATTTTTAGCTCAAGGAACCATTTATCCAGATGTTATCGAATCTCAATCGGTAAAAGGACCTTCTGCAGTGATAAAATCTCACCACAATGTAGGAGGATTGCCAGAAGAAATGAAACTTCAACTTCTAGAACCGCTTCGTGAATTATTTAAAGATGAAGTAAGAAAAGTAGGCGAAGAATTAGGAATTCCGCATCATTTGGTTTACAGACATCCATTTCCAGGACCAGGTTTAGGAATCAGAGTTTTAGGAGAAGTAGATGCCGAAAAAGTGAAAATATTACAAGAAGCAGATGATATTTTCATAGAAGAATTGTATAAAAATGATTTGTATGAAAAGGTTTCTCAGGCTTTTGTGGTGTTACTTCCAGTAAAATCTGTTGGAGTAATGGGAGACGAAAGAACGTATGAATACACAGCTGTAGTTCGTTCTGCGAATACTACCGATTTTATGACGGCAACTTTCAGCCATTTCCCTTGGGAATTTTTAGAAAATGTATCGAACAGAATTATCAATGAAGTGAAAGGAATCAATAGAGTCGCTTATGATATTTCGAGTAAACCACCAGCAACGATTGAGTGGGAATAAATTTTAAAATCTTTCATATTAATGAAAGATTTTTTTTATTTTTGGAATAATCTAAAACACAAATGATTATGAAAAAAATAGCTTCCGTTTTGTTTTTTCTGATGGTTAATTTCTTGTTTTCGCAAACTTCTGATGTGAAGATAGGAGGAGATTATAACGGAGATGGCAAAAAAGAATTTGCATATGCTAAGGTTTCAGATTGTAGTGATGAATGCGAAGGAAATTGTATTACTACCATTCATTTTTCCGATGAAAAAATTAAACCGATTACCATCAAAAATGCTAAAAACGGTGATTTATATAACCTGAAAGATTTAAATAATGATGGCGCAGATGAAATAGGATTTTATCCGAATTGGTGTACCAGTTGTTGGCATTCTTTTTACGTTTACACTTTTAAAAATAATGAATCGAAATTCTTGGTAAAACCTATTCTTACGCATTGTTCGCAGTGGGAAGAAAATAAATTCCCGATTGAAAAGGATTCTCTGAAAAAAGGATTTGTAAGAATTACTTCAAGTGTTTGGAAAAATGATGAAATCAAAGTCGAAACCAAATCTGTGAAGCTCAAATAATGATATTTGTCTTATTTTCTTAAATTATTCTCTGCTTAGCATAATTTAGTCCTTTCTGAATGATAATTTTGCATCTTCAAATTTAAATGATTGTTAAAATTAATGAAGATGAAGAAAATTCTTTTATTCAGTTTTGTATTGTTCAGTTTGGCGATTTTTGCGCAAAATGATTCTAAAAAAGACACCATTTCTAACTATTCTAAAATCTTAAGAAACACCAGTTTAAGCGGTTTGTTGCAGACCAGATATTTGGTTTCTTTCACCGAAAATGTAGATGTAAACGGTGTAAATATAGCAGACCAACAAAAATTAGTATCCAATAGTTTTAACGTAAGGAGAGCAAGATTTTTACTAAAATCTAAGATTAATGACCGTTTTGACTTGGGAATGATGCTTAATTTTGCGGAGTTTAACAGCAGTAATCTTACCGGAAAAGTCCTAGAACAAGCTTTTGTAAGATATTCTCATAATAAGCATCTCAAAATTCAATTAGGGCAGTTCCGTCCGTATTTTGGGATAGAAGACGAAATTCCGAGTGAGTTTATCAAGTCTGTAGATTTCTCAAATGGTTATTATTTATTGGGAAAAAACGGTTGGCAAAGTTTCCAAACAGGAATTGCTGTTTATGGTGATGTCAATAATGCTAAAAATCCTTTGAAATATTATATAGGAGCTACCAATGGAAATTCTCGTGGTTCTGAAATCGATAATGACCAAAGTAAACATGTTTACGCCAGATTAGAAAAGGATTTTAAAGATGATTTAAAAATTGGAGTGAATGGAGGAATTGGCAGTTACATCAATCGATCAGGAAATGTAATCGGGGCAGATATAGAAAAAACCTTTACCATCAATCCAAAATGGAATCTAGAAATCATCTCTGAATACAAAGAAGGAAACAATTTTTCAGAATTTGGAGTTTCTAAGCTTTCGCCAAAACCAGAGTTGAAAGATTTTAGATTCAGAAGTTTTTATATCAATCCTATTATTCGATATAATCTGAATTCACCAAGACTAAGAAGCATAGAATTCTCTAACCGATATGAATATCTTAATCCTAACTATCAATTAGAAGGCAATGTAAGAACTACTTTTACACCAATGCTTACATTAGAATTCGCTGACCAATATTTTGCTTGTTTGCAAATAGGAGCAATGATAGATGATTACCAAAAAAATGTTCCGCTTACTTCAGAATATGACCATGCTACAATGTTTGTGCAAGTTCAGGCGAGATTTTAGGTGATAAAAAGCATTTTTTATTTTCTAAGAAAACCCTTATTTTTAGAAAAATTTTTAAAATGAAAAAAATATTACTAATAACCACGCTTTTTATTCTAAGCATTAATCCGTTATTTTCTCAGGACAAAAAAACAGAAGATTGGAACATTGCTAAGCCCGAACAAAAAATAACAAATGCCGAATTTTCTAAAATCACGGTACAAGATTTACGAGTAGATAAAAATGATATGGGCTTTGTACAGAAAGGTGCATTCAACAGATATACTTTAATTAAACCGGTAGTTCCTTTAGATCAACAAATTTCTAATTTATTTAAAGAATGGGTTACTCCATTGCCAGAAAACAATAAAGAACTCATTATACAAATTAGAGATTTCTATTTTTCTGAATTAACTTCAGGAATGAGTGAAACAGGAAGATTTATTTTTAGAGCAACTATATTTGGTGGTTCTGATGATCAGTATTTTTTATTAAGAAAAGTAGATGAAGTTTATAATAATTCTTCTATTGACGTTACCCTTCAGTTAGAAAGAGAAGCTGGATTATTAGTGTCAGGTATTGTACAAAATGCGATTAGACAACAAAAACCATTAAACGATGTGGTTTATACATTCAATGATGTTACTAATTTTGAAAGTTTAGAAAAAAAGAATATCCCATTATACTATGCTACTACTTATGCAGATGGAATTTATAAGGATTTTCAATCATTTTCTCAACAAAAGCCTACTGATAAAATTTCAGAAGTAAAAGAAAATGGAAGCACTATTAAAATTTATTATCTTAATGAAAAACAAAAAAAGAGAAGTGCTCGAGGAAATTATGCAGCTGTTTATAACGGAAAACCTTACATCAATAATGGTGATGAATTCGTGAGTTTAGTCAAAAAAGGTGAAGACTTTTATTTTTATGGATATGTTCCTAAAAAAGTTTCCGCTGGAAAGCAGATCGGTATAGGAATAGCAACTGGAGTTGTGACTACACTTTTAACTGGTGGAATTGGCGTAGCATTTATTCCTACCACAGAAAATGTACTTTATGAATTTAGGATGGATTTCTTAAATGGAAGTTTTAAGCCAATAGAAGAAGTTAAAAAAGATAAAAAGTAATTCTATAAAACGCTCACCAAATGGTGGGCTTTTTTTTCCAAATTTAAAAATCGTATTTTTGCCAAATGAAAGTATCATTTGCAGATTTTGATTTGCCAAAACAACTCAACAGCGCTTTAGAAAAATTAGGAATTTCTGAGCCAACACCTATTCAGCTGAAATCTTTTTCGCCAATTATGTCTGGAAAAGACGTAATGGGAATTGCACAAACCGGAACTGGTAAAACATTAGCTTATCTTCTTCCAGTTCTTAAAACTTGGAAATACAATAAAAACGGAAGTCCAACTGTACTTATCCTTGTTCCTACGCGTGAATTGGTGGTGCAAGTTGCCGAAGTTGTAGAAAAACTGACAGAAGATATGTCAACAAGAGTTTTAGGCGTTTATGGAGGTGTAAATATCAATACTCAAAAGCTTTTGGTTTACGAAGGTGTAGATATTTTGGTGGGAACTCCGGGAAGAGTAATGGATTTGATGAAAGATGCTGTTTTGAACTTGAAAGATTTGAAAAAACTGATTATCGATGAGTTTGATGAAATGCTTTCATTGGGTTTCAGAAGACAGTTAGAAGATATTTTCACGATGATGAGTGAGCGCAGACAGAACATTCTTTTCTCTGCAACCATGACGGATGATGTAGATGCCATGCTAGACGAATATTTCAAAAATCCTCAGGAAATTTCTTTAGCAAGAAGCGGGACTCCACTCGAAAAAATAGCTCAATCTGCTATTCCGGTGAAGAATTTTAATACCAAATTAAATCTATTGGTTCACCTTTTAAGAACGCAAGATGAATTTGAGAAAATTTTAATTTTTGCCAATAATAAGAGACACGCCGATTTAATTTTTAATAAAATAGATGAAGAATTTCCGGGAGAATTTGGGGTAATTCACTCGAATAAATCTCAAAATTTTAGATTGAGAACGATGAAATCTTTCTCAGACAATGAATTGAGAGGAATTATCACCACTGATGTTATGGCGAGAGGTCTTGATATTCCAGATGTTTCTCACGTTTTTAACTTTGAAATTCCAGAAATTCAGGAGCAATATATTCACAGAATTGGTAGAACAGGTAGAGCAGATAAAGACGGAATTGCGATTTCTTTTTATACACCAAAAGAAGAAGAACGTTTCATAGAACTGGAAATGTTTATGAACACGGAAGTGAGAAGAATAGAATTTCCTGAAGAAGTGAAGGTTTCTGAGGTGAAAATCGCGTCAGAAAAAGAAGTTGTAGTGATGAAAAATCCTGTTCAGTATAAGAAAATTGAACCGGGTTCTGCTTTCCACGAGAAAAAGGACAAAAATAAGAAAGTGAATCTTGGTGGACCAAGTAAAAGAAAACCACCCAAAACCAAACCGGGAAACAGAGCCCAAGCAAAAGCAAAATCTATTGCAAAGAGAAAAAAGAAATAAAACAAAAATCGCTCCGAATTTCGGAGCGGTTTTTTATTTTGTATTAATGTTATTGGCTTTTAAAATTTCATAAAATTTGTCTTCCTTACCAAGTTTTTTCATCTCTGTAAAATTGTACCTGATGATGTTTTCTGCATCTGCACGATAAGGAGAGTTATTTTTCATATAAAGATTAAAAGCTTTACACATATAATCTAGACTTTTTTCATATTCTTTTAAATACTGAAAGTAAATTTGACCAATTCCGTAATAGATTTCAGGGTTTTCGGAGTCTAATTTTTTGAGAAGTTCAAAGGTGTCAATAGCTTTTTGATATTCTTTTTTATAGGTGTATGCAACAGCCAAATTTTGAATAGGAAATGCATGATTTGGGTCTAATTCGATTGATTTTTTATAAGCTTCTATCGCTTTGTCATATTCTCCTAATTGTCTGTAGCAATATCCTAAATTATCCCATGCAAAAGGAAAATTGCTGTCTTCTTTTACTGCTAAAAGAAAATATTCTAATGCTTTTGCGTAGTTTTTATTGTTAGATTGATTTACCCCTTTTGTATAATAATCTCTAGCTTTTGGATTTTGAGAATATGAATTCTCATTTTCTCTATCATTAGTCGCTAAGACGAATTTCATCGATTCGCAATTTGCCATCAAATAATCTTCTAATTCTCTTTTTGAATCTAGGTAATCTTGCGATTTTTCGTTTAAGTTAATGTCGATATTGCTGTCTTTTGTTTTATCTACTGCCGCTAATTTTTTACCTAGCATATATGCTCCAGTATATTCTTTGACGCAGCCGTTGATTCCTTCAATATTTTCTTTTCTTTTACTGTTAATGACTTCATCTTTTACAGAATCAATGCATTTACAAGTTTTGTCGGCAATTTCTTTTTTAATGTTTTCAATGATTTTATTAACATCTTCTTTGGTTTCTTTCTCTTGAGAAAAAATAGAAATGGAAATCACTGAAAAAAGGAAAATCATTAGTTTTTTCATGGTTATTGGTTTTTGAAGTTTTTATTTTAAATAAGGATACATCACTTTAGTCCAGATTTTATAGCCTTCAGGTTTCATGTGTAGCATATCTTCTAAGTATAAATCTTTTCTTATGTTACCATTTTCATCATTCATGCTTTCTGTGATGTCTATAAATTCCGCATTTTTCTTAGCATTCATGAAGCTTTTAATTTTTTCATTCACTTGCTTCATGGTTGGCCAATATTGTTCTCTACTTGGGGAATATTTGATGGAAACGTAAGCGATATTTGCTTCAGGATAATGAGCTCTTACCGTTTTATAAAATTGTTTAAATCTTTTAAATACTTCTTTTGCAGAAGGTTTTTCAGCATGAGCAATGTCATTTTCGCCGCAATAGATAACCACCTGTTTCGGTTGATAAGGATTCAGTAAATCTTCGGAATAGTAATTTAAATTAAGCAATCTAGAACCTCCAAAAGCTCTATTGATAATAGTTTTATCAGGAAAATAATCTGCTACGTCTTTCCACATGGTAAAAGATGAACTTCCCAAGAAAAGGATAGCATCTTTTGGTGGCGTTTTTTCTGAATCTAATTTTTTAAAATGTTGAATATCATCGTAAAAATCTGCTTTTTGAGCAGCTAGAGAACCAAAAATAAATACAAAAGAGAGGAATGAAATTTTAAGAAAATTCTTCATGATAAAAATATTAGGATAAACTTTTCAAATTTAGGGAAACCTAAATTACTTATTGATCAATTCTCTCATGAAATTCATCAGTTTATCAATATCATTTTTAGTAGTGGCAATTCCTACAGAAATTCTGGTTGCGCCACGCATTTTTCCTAAAAATTTAATCATGTCTTTGTAGTCACCTTGTTCGTGAGAAGAGTAGTAGGTTGCTAATTCATTGTCTGTTAAGCAATTATTAACCTCGTCAATACCAGGATTGCAGAAACAACCTGAACGAAGTGAAATGTTATGCTGATTTGCCATTTCTTCTATTTGCTCGAATTCATAACGAACACCTTCTTGGTTATAAAAACCTAAAATAATTGTTCCTCCAAGGTTCTGATGATCTTTTGGTCCGAAAATCTGAATCAGTTTTCTACCATTATCGTGTTGTAAACTTTCTAAATTTTCGAATAAATATTTTCTGAGTGAAGCTACACGTTCATTAATGCGTTGTATTCCGATATTTTCGATGTAATCTAAACCAATTTTTACCGCAGGAATGTCTAAATAATTGAGCGTTCCATCTTCGAATCTCTCGTGGTTATTAATCAAGAAATGATGAATGGCATTCACCGAAACCAAACTCACGGTTCCACCTGCAAACCAAGGTTTTTGTAGTTTTTTAAACTTTTCTTTATTTACCAAAAGGCAACCAATTCCTGTAGGATAGCCAAAAATTTTATAGAAAGAAACACATACAAAATCTGGTTTTACTTCTTTTAAATCCAATTGATTCGTTGGAACAAATGCTGCTGCATCTAGTAAAACATCCCAACCTAAATCCTGTGCTTTTTTAATCCAAGATAAATCGTGCTTCACTCCAGAAACGTTTGACTGAGCAGGAAATGCGAAGAGTTTATTTTCAAAATTTTCAGATTCTTGAAGTTTTTCCATCACGAAATTTTCGTCCATTCTTAAATCCTGATAATAGATAGGAGCGTACGTTACTTTTCCACCTTTTGAAAGGCAAAACTGACGAATTCCATTTACCGAATTATGGTTATCTGCAAGAAGTAAAAAATGTGATTTCTCGTTGAAAGGATAAGATTCTCCCACAATTTTCAATGCATTAGAAGCGTTTTGAGTAAAAATGCAGTAATAATCTTCCGCATTGAAGTAGTCAATTACCTTTTGTCTCGCTTCTTCTACCAATTTTGTAGATAATTGAGATGTAGGATTGGTAGAATGCGGATTGCCTAGAATATTATTGATAAGCAAATCTTGATGTTCCAAAATCTGTGATTTAGCATAGAGATTTCCTCCCGTAAAATCTAGATAAACTTGCTTGTTTGTATCTAAACGTTTGTATTCTACATTTCTCAGAATTTCGAAGAAATCATTGTGTGCTAAAACGGTCTTATTCTCTGCTAATGCATTCATTTTTACTTTTTTTCAAAAATAAAAAAAATCACAGAATTCTCTGTGATTTTGTGAAAGTTATTTTGAGCATATAATGAACGAGTTCATTAGTACGCCATTTCTACGATTTTTTTAGCATCTTCAGGTTTTACAATACCTTTTTCACCAATCGCTAACCAGTTTCTAGCTATGAAAGCTTCTTGAATTTTTTCTGCTGTTCCTTGGTAGTTTTCGGTATACTCAGATAATTTGGTTTTTATACCTAAACTTTGGAAGAAAGCTTCCATTTTTTCTATTCCTTTCAGCGCTTTTTCTTCAGTAGTGCCTTCTGTTACATTCCAAACTCTTTCTGCATATTGTGCTAATTTTTCTTTTTTAGCATCAAAATTATAACGGTAATGAGAAGGTGCAATAATAGCCAATGTTCTAGCGTGGTCTATACCAAATTGAGCGGTTAATTCGTGACCAATTCCGTGAATTGCCCAGTCAGAAATGACTCCTTTTTGAATCAATCCGTTTAAAGCCATGGTACAACTCCACATAAAATTAGCCGCTGCATCATAATCGAATTCTTCTTCCATCATTTTTGGCGCAATTTCTTGTAAAGTTTGTAAAATGCTTTCAGCAAAACGGTCTTGAAGCGTTGCAGAAGTTTTTACGGTCATATATTGCTCTAAAACGTGAGTGTAAGCATCTGTAATACCGTTTGCAATTTGTTTTTTAGGGATTGAACGAATCACTTCTGGATCTAAAATAGAAAATTGTGGGAATAAGCCAGGACCTCCCATTCCTAATTTCTGACCAATTTCTCTTCTGGAAACTACTGCGCCAGAATTCATTTCAGAACCTGTTGCAGGAAGTGTAAGTACAGAAGCAAATGGCAAACCTTTTCCTTCTTCGGTTCTAATTCCATTTTTTAAAATTTCCCATGGTTCTCCTTCATAATTAGCTGCAGCAGAAAGGAATTTAACTCCGTCAATTACAGAACCACCACCTACTGCTAACATGTAAGTGATATTTTTTTCTTTGATGATTTTTAAGGCTTCTAATAAAACTTCGTATTCTGGGTTTGCAGGAATTCCACCGAATTCTTCCCAGTTGTAACCTTCTAATGCTGCTTTTACTTGGTCGTAAACGCCATTGGTTTTAATGCTTCCGCCTCCGTAAAGCACTAATATTTTTTCTGTTTTCGGGATTTCTCTAGAAATTTTAGCGATTTCGCCTTTACCAAAAATAATTTTTGTAGGATTTTTAAATTCAAAATTTAACATATCAATAAATTTTTTCCCAAAATTACGAAATAAGATTCCGAAAGTGATGAAAATTAATAAAAATTTAAGATTGAAAATTTCAATAATATGCTATAAATAAAGAGTTTTTAATACCTTTGTTTCATGATTAATGAAGCCCGCTTAGAAAAATTTCGTCAGGTTGTAGAAAATAAATTTCAGATTTACAACAGCCTGTTTATGAGTCTTCCGTATGATAAAATGACCAACATCGGAATGCTTTTACCGTTTCTTTATGAAGAAAGTAGAGATGGTTATGAAGAAGGAAAATCTCCAGAAGAAATTGTAGAAGAATTCTTCAAAAAACATACAGAAGTTACCACAGAAGAACAAAAGCAGGAATTGCTTTTTAAGATTATACAATATATTGAAAGGCAAGTTGTGCTTTTTGACAGTATAGAAGATGCAGCTTTTCAACAACTGCATTCAGAAAGTGATGCGGGAACAGTAATGCAGTTGCATGAACGTGCTTTGCAAGAGCATAAATTAGGAAAAGTTCGCGAAAAGTTAGAAGATTTTGCCGTAAAAGTGGTTTTTACAGCGCACCCTACACAGTTTTATCCGAATGCTGTACAAAGAATTTTGCATGATTTGCGTTCTGCTATTTTAAAAGATGATATCAATGAAATAGATCTTTTGCTTCAGCAGTTAGGGAAAACTCCTTTTGTAAATAAAGAGAGGCCAACTCCGCTAGATGAAGCATTAAGCATTATTTTTTACTTGAGATATGTGTATTATGACACAATTGGGGAATTGTATAAAAAACTGAAACAATCTTTCGGAAGTGAACATTTTGATATCCATCAAGACGTTTTTCAATTAGGTTTTTGGCCAGGAGGAGACAGAGACGGTAATCCTTTTGTGACGGCAGATGTTACACTAAAAGTTGCCAATGAACTCAGAAATTCTATTCTCAAAAATTATTACAATCATTTAAAAGACTTACGAAGAAGATTAAGTTTCAGAGGTGTTTCAGAGGTTTTAGAACGACTAAGCAATGAATTGTATAATAATATTTTCAAAAACGAAAATTCTATTTCAAGTGAAACGATTTTAAAATATTTATCAGAAGCTGAACATATTCTCAAAACTCAGCATAATGGACTTTTTACCAATATATTGGTAGATTACAGAGACCGAGTTAAGATTTTCGGGACTCACTTTGCAACTTTAGATATTCGTCAGGACAGTAGAATTCACCAAAAAGTGATAGATGAATTGGTGACAAAATATTCTAAGCAAAATGTTGCAGAACTTACCAATTCTGAAAAAGTAAATATCTTGATTTCTGAACATATTCTGGCTAATCCGAGTGATTTCGAAGATGAAATCATCAAAGAAACGCTGAAAAGCGTTATCAATGTTAAGGAAATTCAGAACAAAAATGGCGAAAGAGGAATGCACCGTTACATTATTTCTAATTCTGATATGGTAGAAGATGTGATGAATGTTTTCGCTTTGTTCAAAGTATGCGGTTATCAAGATGAAGACATCAACATTGATATTGTTCCGCTTTTTGAAACCATGGAAGGACTTGCCAATGCAGAAAAAGTGATGCAGGATTTATACAATGATGAAGTTTATCAAAAACATTTGGCAAAGAGAAAGATGGAGCAGACAATTATGCTCGGTTTTTCTGATGGAACCAAAGATGGTGGTTATTTAAAAGCAAATTGGGAAATTTATGCCACAAAAGAGAGACTTTCTAAAATTTCTGAAGAGAATGATGTAAAAGTAATTTTCTTTGACGGTAGAGGAGGTCCTCCAGCTCGTGGTGGTGGTAAAACGCACCAGTTCTATGCAAGCCAAGGCAAAACAATTGCCAATAACAAGATAGAATTAACCATTCAAGGTCAAACCATTACTTCGGTTTTTGGAAATAAAGACCAAGCTAAATATAATTTTGAGCAACTTTTGACTGCTGGAATCGAGAATGAAGTTTTTAAAAATCATAAAAAAGATTTAACCGAAAAAGAAAGAACTTTAATAGAAGAATTGGCAGAATTGAGTTATGTAAAATATGTTGATTTAAAAGAAAATCCACTATTTGTGCCTTACTTGCAAGAAATAAGTACGCTTCAATATTACGGGAAAACCAATATTGGAAGTAGACCAAGCAAACGTGGCGCAGGAAATGAATTGAAGTTTGAGGATTTAAGAGCGATTCCTTTTGTGGGAAGTTGGAGCCAACTGAAACAAAATGTACCAGGGTTTTTTGGTTTTGGAACAGCAATTAAAAAATTAAAAGACGAAGGCAGAATAGAAGAAGTAAAAGATTTATTTAGAAATTCTGATTTCTTCAAAACATTGGTGCTTAATTCTATGATGGCGATGAATAAATCTTATTTTCCGCTTACCTATTACATGAAAAATCATCCGAAATTCGGGGCGTTTTGGCAAGTATTGTTCAGTGAGTATGAATTGTCTAAAGAGATGATGTTCGAAATTACAGGTTTCCATAGTTTAATGGAAGAAGAACCAGTAGGAAGAAAATCCGTAAAAATTAGAGAAAAAATAGTGCTTCCGTTGTTAAGCATTCAGCAGTATGCACTCATGAAATTACAGAAAAACGAAGGAGATAGAGAAACGCTCGAAAAATTGGTTACTCGTTCACTTTTTGGCAATATTAATGCGAGTAGAAATTCTGCGTAAAAGAGTCAGGTAAAAAGAACCAAGTAAAAAGTAAGCCTTCAGATTTTCTGAAGGCTTTTTTTAGAGTTTGTTTTTATTATTCTTTTATGAACTTTTCTACGGTTTCAGAAGTATTGGTTTTAATTTTTAAGAAATAAATTCCTTTTTCTAATTTCTCAATATTAATTTTAGTAGTTTTCGAGTCGAATAAAAATTGTCCTAAACTATTATAAACAGATATTTTTTCAATTTTTTGTGTAGAAGAAATATTGATTTCTTGTTTTGCGGGATTAGGATATACAATTGCCTTATTTTGTGAATTAAACTCATTTGTTTTTAGAAAAGATGAAAGAACTTGCCCAAAATTTAAAATTCCATAGCCTAGTTGGTCAGTATAATTAGGGTATAGAGATGCAGCTTGTCTCAAACTATTTTTTAATAATTCTCTGTTAGTAGAGTTTGGAATAGCTTGTAATAAACAAGCAATACCACCAGCAGAAAGTGGGGTAGCATAAGAAGTTCCATTTCCAGAATAAGCCCCATTATTGTATGCAAAGTAGGTAGAAGTTGCTCTAGCAGAAGCATCTGGTTTAATTATTCCTACAGAATTAGGTCCAAAAGAAGTAAAAACTGAAGGATTTCCTGTACTATCTACTCCTCCAATAGTAAAAACTTTTTCGTTATCTGCAGGTGTTACAATGTATTTCCATGTTAGGTTCCCTTCATTTCCTGCAGCTACCACAACTATTATTCCTTTTTCTGAAGCAATTTGTGCACCTCTTGCAATAAATGAAGTGGTTCCATTCATTTGAGAATAAGAATAATCATAACGGCTATCATCAAAAAAATCTGCATAACCTAAAGAGGTAGAAATAACATCAACTCCCTTTCTGTCAGCTTCTTCTGCTGCTTGAATCCAATATAATTCTTCTTCTGGAATTTCTTTAGTTCCATCTTCTGTTGCGTATAAATAAAAGTCTGCATCTGGAGCGGCTCCCACAAAAGTTCCGTCAAGATAACCACCAATGATTCCTAAGCAATTTGTTCCGTGGCTGTTGAGAGATGTATTATAAACATCTGTATTTTTTGAGATGAAATTATAAACGTGTTTAATTTGATTATTGCTTCTCATTCTAGCAAATGCAGAACCCGTATTTACTGTTGGAAATCCCGTATCTATGACTGCAATGGAAACTCCAGTGCCTGTAAAACCTTGTACATGAAGCGTTCTCAAATTTACTTGTTCTATTTGAGCTAAAGAATTTCCGTAATTAAAGTTAATTTTTGCAGATAAATTTTTTGGAAATTTCTCTTTTTTAGAAATTTTTCCCGCAGCGTTGTTTTTTACAAAACTTTCTACTTTTAATACATAAGATTCTGCTTGTAATTGAGTAATTTGATTTGCTGTAGCATTCACGGCAACACCATTTAGCCATTTTGATTTATCGTTAACCGTAAAACCCAAATTTTGAATATTCTGAATATAACTAGGTTCTATTGGTGCATCTTGAGCGGTAATAGAAATCCCTAGATTGGTCCTTCTATCAATGGCTTTTTGTGATAATTCTGAAAGAGGATTGGTTAAAAAAGCAGATGCATTTGGCTTATCTTTAAAATATACAAAAACCAATTCTGTTTGTGAAAAAACAAAACTAAAAAAGAAGAGAAAATATAAA
>CAZHCK010000009.1:0-22305 GCA_964530915.1 uncultured Cloacibacterium sp.
GATTATTACCTTACACTAATTCATTTAAATAAAATTGATCTTTCAGCTGGAATAGTTTATTACATAGTCACAAAAAACGACGAAGTAATAGATTGGTGTGAAAGTGGTTGGGAATTATAAAATATAAATTTTAGCGCAAGCATTTCGACCTGCTCAATATAAACTTCACGAGCGTCAATTATTTTCAAATTAATTAAACCTTCAAGGATTTAAAATTCTTGAAGGTTTGAATATTTAAAGTGAAAAGAAAAACCTCCCGTGAAAATTAGCCAAGATTGCAGTGGAAATCCTTTTAAAAATTTTTGGTTCTCTCCTTTAGGAGAGTTAGAGAGGTGAAAAATTTTTAAAAGATTGTAACGAAAAGCGTGACTGAATGTAAAAAAACACAGAAACATCTGCTCCTCAAAAACTTCCAGCTTCCTACCTCCTACTTCCTGCAAATTTCTTATCTTTGCCATTCAAAATTTTTAAGAAAATGAACGCTTTTATTGAAGAACTAAAATGGCGCGGTTTGTACGCTGATATGATGCCCGGAACGGATGAACAACTGAATAAGGAAATGACGACTGCTTATATTGGTTTTGATCCTACCGCAGATTCACTTCATATTGGGAGTTTAATCCCGATAAAAGTTTTGGCGCATTTTCAACAGCATGGTCATAAACCTATTGCTCTAGTTGGTGGTGCAACAGGTATGATTGGCGACCCTTCTGGAAAATCTTCGGAGAGAAATTTATTAGATGAAGCTACGCTTAATCATTATGTAGATTGTATAAAACGTCAACTTTCTAGATTTTTAAATTTTGAAGGAAACGAACCAAATAAAGCGGAATTGGTAAACAATTACGATTGGATGAAAACGTTTACGTTTCTGGATTTCGTGCGTGATATTGGGAAACACCTTACCGTAAATTATATGATGGCAAAAGATTCTGTAAAAAAACGTTTCTCTGGAGAAGCTGGAGTTGACGGAATGAGTTTTACAGAGTTTACTTACCAACTTTTACAAGGTTACGACTTCTTACATTTATACAAAAATAATGGTGTAAAACTACAAATGGGCGGTTCTGACCAATGGGGAAACATTACCACAGGTACAGAATTAATCCGTAGAAAAGCGCAAGGTGAAGCCTTTGCATTAACCGTTCCATTAATCACTAAAGCTGACGGTTCTAAATTCGGGAAATCTGAAGCAGGAGAAAATTATTGGTTAGACGCCAAAAGAACTTCTCCATATAAATTTTACCAATTTTGGTTGAATTCTTCTGATGTTGATGCTGAAAGATTCATTAAATACTATACTTTTTTACCAAAAGAAGAAATAGAAGCATTAATTGAAGAACATAAAACAGCTCCTCACGAAAGAAAATTACAGAAAAAATTAGCCGAAGAAGTTACGATTTGGGTTCATGGAAAAGCAGAATACGAAAAAGCATTAAAAGCTTCTGAAATTCTTTTTGGCAGAAGTACTGCAGAAGATTTGGTAAGTCTTGACGAAGAATTGTTTTTACAGATTTTTGATGGAGTTCCACAAGCGGAAGTTGCAAAATCTGAAGTTTTAGGAAGCAACATTATTGATTTATTATCAGAAAAATCTGGTTTCTTAAAATCTAAAGGCGAAGCAAAACGCGAATTACAAGGAAATGCTATTTCTGTAAACAAAGAAAAAGTAAAAGACGATTTCGTAGCTGCTGAAAAAGATTTAATCGATGGCAAATTTTTACTACTTCAAAAGGGTAAAAAACAATATTTTATTGTAAAAGCCATCTAGAATAAAATTTACAACGCTATACATAGTTAAATAAATTATAAAAACACGCTCTAGAGCGTGTTTTTTGTTATCATTCATTTTTCAAATGTCTACATTTGTCCCTTTATAAATTCTTATTAATGGTTATTATTATTTTCATCATCGTCCTATGGTATTCAGGACTATTTTTTCAAACTTTTTTCCTTCATCGTTACGCAGCACATCAAACCTACACCATGTCTAAATTTGGTGAAAAACTGTGTTTTATTCTTACTTGGATTACCCAAGGTTCTAATTATCTTTCAGCGTATGGATATGGTGTTATGCACAGAATGCATCACGCTTTTGCAGATACAGAAAAAGACCCACATTCTCCAAAATACGACCCTAATCCACTGGCAATGATGTGGAGAACTAAAAATGTTTATCAGCAAATCAACAAACAAAAAATTGCAATCGAAGAAAAATTCACGAAAAACGTTCCTCAATGGAAATCATTCGATAAGTTTGCCAGTTCATGGTACTCAAGAATTGGTTGGGGAGCTTTCTACACCGTTTTCTTTATTATTTTTTCTGAATATTGGTGGCATTGGTTATTATTACCTGTAGCTATTTTAATGGCTCCAATTCACGGAATGATTATCAATTGGTTTGGTCATATTTATGGATATATAAATTTCAAAGTGAATGACACTTCTAAAAATTTATTCCGTTTTGATTGGCTAATGCTCGGCGAAGGTTATCACAACAATCATCATAAATTCGGTGGAAGAGCTAATTTCGGCGGCGTAAGATGGCACGAAATAGATGTTACTTATATGATTATGTTGCTTTTAGAGAAATTAGGTTGGATTAAAATGAACCGAGTGATGGCAACTCCAAAAAGAGAAATCTAAAATTTACATAATAGAAAACACGCTTTAAAGCGTGTTTTTTTTATTAAATTTGAGGAAAATTATAACTGTGAAAAAAATTTATTTTATTCTACTTTCTCTGCTTTTATTATTTATAGGAGCATACTTTTATTCAGATTTATTAGGCTTAATAATTTCAAAATATAACAAAGTTCAACTTAGTTCCACGAAACTATCTTCTCAAATTTTTGAACCAATTTATTTTGGACTTTCATTGGCAATGGTTCCAATATTAATCATGCTTTCTTGGAAGTTTGTAACAAATAAAATAATGTCGTTAATTTTCATTATCGGATCTTCTTTATTTGGTTTTTTAATTGAATTAAGAAATTTAAATCTATCACTCTTGTTTCAATCAAATGATTTTATTCTAGGAATTAATTTAGAAGAAATTGATTTCTCAATTTACATGTTTTTGGGAAGTTTAATCGGATTTATTCTTTCAATTCTAATTTTAAAAAAAACTAAACCTCAATCGTAGTGGTATTTTTCACTTCGGCAATCATAAAAGAACTGTGTGTAGAGCCGATGTGTTGTAAAGTAGTGAGTTTAGTCACCATGAAATTTCTATATTCTTCCATGTTTTTTACACAGATTTTCAAGATGTAATCATAATCGCCACTCACGTGGAAACATTCCGTTACTTCTGGCAATGTCATAATCTCTTTTTCAAACTGTAACACGTATTCTTTCTTGTGTTGTGTTAGTTTCACATGACAAAGCACGATGAAATTTTTCTCCACCTTATGTTTATCAATCAGCGCCACATATTTAGAAATGACGCCTTGCTTTTCTAATTTTTTGATGCGTTCATAAACCGCCGTCACAGACAAATCTAACTTGTGAGACAATTCTTTAGTTGTTTGTTTGCTATCTTCCTGAAGAAAATAGAGCAATTTTTTATCAATTGAGTCTAGTTCCATAGATTATTTTTTGGCAAAAGTTTACAAAAATCAAATATAATCATAAATTTTTCTATTAATTTTAAATTTAACAGATTTATTTTCTATAATTAAAAATATTTATTGTAAAAAAGTTGGAATATGTTCAAATTTATGTCATTCTGAATGAAGCGAAGCAAAATGAAGTATCCACTAAAAAAGATTCTTCGCTACATTTTATTTCGTTCAGAATGACATAATTAAAATCATCATTCTAAATAAATAAAAAATGGAAAATTTCGATGCAGCAAATGCTATTCAAGACTTACAATATTTCGGAGAATTCGGTGGAGTAAACCCTTCTATTTCAGATAGTTCTACCTACACTTTTTTATCTGCAAAAACCATGTTCGATACTTTCGAGGGCAATGCGGAAGGTTGCTATTTGTACTCAAGACATTCATCTCCGATGAATTTATATTTAGCTCAAGCTTTAGCAAAAATGGAAGGAACAGAAGCAGCGAACGTTACCGCATCTGGAATGGGCGCTATTACTTCTACTCTACTTCAAATCTGTAAAAGTGGCGACCACATTGTTTCAGCCAGAACGATTTATGGTGGAACTTACGCATTTTTGAAAAACTTCCTACCTCCTTTTAACATTGAAACAAGTTTTGTAGACATCAATAATTTTGAAACGATAGAAAACGCCATCAAAACTAATACGAAGGTGATTTATTGCGAAAGCGTGAGCAATCCTTTATTAGAAGTAGCAGACTTGAGAAAACTGTCTGAAATCTGTAAAAAACACAATTTAAAGTTGATTGTAGACAATACGTTTTCTCCACTTCAGATTTCGCCTATACAATTAGGTGCAGATATTGTGATTCACAGTTTAACGAAATTCATCAACGGAAGCAGCGATACAGTTGGCGGCGTTTATTGCGCGTCTCAACAATTTATAGACGACACCAAAAATGTAAATAACGGAAGTTGTATGCTTCTCGGTCCAACTATGGATAGTTTTCGTTCGGCAAGTATTTTGAAAAACCTAAGAACTTTGCACATCAGAATGAAAAAACACAGCGAAAACGCAATGTATCTCGCTGAAAGATTCGAAAAAGATGGTCTGAAAATAAATTATCCTGGTTTAAAATCTCACAGAAACCATGAACTTATGAAATCGGTAATGCATCCAGAATATGGTTTTGGTGGTTTATTAACTTTAGATGCAGGAACCGTAGACAAAGCCAATGAATTAATGGAAATGATGCAACAGGAAAACTTAGGTTACCTTGCCGTAAGTTTAGGTTTTTACAAAACATTATTCTCTTGCAGCGGAAGTTCTACCTCATCTGAAATCCCTGAAGAAGAAAGAATTTCTATGGGACTTTCTGACGGTTTAATTAGATTTTCAATAGGTTTAGACCATGATATTGAAAGAACTTATCAAAAGATGAAAGCTTGTATGGTGAAAGTGGGAATTCTTTAGATTTTAGAATCAAGAGCCAAGAACCAAGAACCAAAAACTGACCTTGTGTCAGTTTTTTTTATTTGGCAAAATATTGGTAAAGTGAAAAGAAACGGAAGCCAATTTATAGCCCAGATTGCAGCGGAAATCCTTTTTTTTAAGAAAAAAAAAGATTGTAGCGGAAAGCTGGACTGAATTTGAAAGAATTTACAAAACGTCTTGCTCTTTATCAAAATTTAAAAAATTATCTTTGCAATATGGATTTACAATTTATCGTAAGAGAACCCGAAAATATTACGCCAAATACTCAACTTTTGGTAATGATTCATGGTTATGGAAGTAATGAAGAAGATTTATTTTCTTTTCGTCATGATTTGCCAGAAGATTGGATTATCGTGAGTTATAGAGCTCCAAAAATGACTGATTACAATGGTTTTTCTTGGTACGACATTGATTTTAACAATGCTGAAAAATTTATAGATGTAGAACAGGCTGTAGACTCTATGAAAGCGATTATGAAATCTATTGATAACATTAAACATCATTATCAGTTAGAGGGGAAAACCAATATGATGGGATTTTCGCAAGGCGGAATTCTTACGTATGCCATGACGCTTACTTACCCAGAATATTTTCAGAAAATCGCTTGTTTAAGTGCGTATCCTGAACCTAAAATCCTTAAAAATATTAAAGGCAAAAAAGAAATTCAGCATCTTAGATTTTTTATTTCTCATGGAACTGAAGACGCTGTAATCCCATTAGAATGGGGAAGAAAAGCAGCAGATTTCTTATATGAACTGGGCGCATTTTTCACTTTTAGAGAATACATGAACGGACATGGCGTAAATCAAAAAAACTACATGGATTTAATTAATTTCTTTAAAACCAATTAATTACAAATACACTTAACATAATAAAATAAACTTAAAGTAAACTTAAGTTCTTTTTCTTCTCATTGGTTTGTTTTTTGTTACTTACACACAAACACAAATGATGAAAAGAAAAAACATTGCTTTTTTATTTTCATTTATATCTTTTTTGGCATTATCTCAAGGTTACACCGGAAACGTAGGTGTTAACACAAGTACGCCCACGCAAAATTTGGATATAAATGGAGAGGTTGCCGGTAGCAAACTTACCAGCAATCTTTCGGACCTCTCTTCTACAGGATTAGTGGTCTTATCTACACCTGACGGAACATTAAAAGCAGTTCCGAAAAATAAAATTTCTCCATTGGTTACAGAAAACGCTGGAACGATTATTTCTACGGGTTCAGAATTTATTGTAGCTCAGGAATTTTATTCGGATTTATCGGCAGATCAAACCATCAACTCTACAACTCCACAGATTATCACCAACTTAAATACTGAAGTCTTTGATAACATGGGCTTATACAATAATGGAAGTTTTCAAGTAAAAGAAAATGGCACTTATGTAATTCTCATCAGTTTGCAAATTAGCGCCAACAGTACTCTTACCAATCCATTTATCGGTGTTAGAAATCTCACCAATAACACTTGGATTTGCGGAGTAAATGACAGCTTTACAGCTTCTGGAGGAAGTACAGGAAACAAAACTCAGAATTATTTTATGTATAGTGGTGTAGATTTAGTCAAAGGAATCAATTATGCTTTTGCAGCATTTTCCGCTTCTTCTACCGAATCTTTTACCATAAAAAAAGATGCAATTGATTCTTCAGGTAGCGGAATGGTATCATCTGTAATGTTAAGACGCTTAAAATAACTCTCATGAAAAAGATTATAATATTATTATTTGTATCCACTTTTAATTTTGGAAAATCCCAATACGTAGGAGTTAACAACCAAAATCCTAACGTTGCTTTAGATGTAAAAGGAGATATAAGAGTGAGAAGTTTAGAGACCGCTAGTTCGTTTAGCCTTTCAGACAATTTTGTTTTATCTGACACCAATAATAAACTAAAAACGGTAAAATTTAATGATTTAAACTTACCTCAGGTTTCAAAAATTGGAACAGTAATGTCAGTTATCAATAATAAGCTAGACATTGCACCAGAAGTAGTAGTTCAAGCCACAGCAAACCAAACCACCAATGGCGCAGGAAATCCGGTAGTGCTAAACGTTTTGAACAAAGAATTGGTAGATAATTACAATGCATATTCTAATGGTGTTTTTACTTGCCCAGTTTCTGGGGTTTATATGGTCATCTTATGTTATCAAACAACTTCCGTTAACACTTCTAATTATTCCGCGAATAATGTAGTGGGAATTTGGGATGACATCGCCAATCGTTGGATTGCAAGAATTAATGACACCAACATGGCAATCAATACAACCAATGCTATTAAAACTGCTAAACTTATGACCGCTATTAACATGACAGAAGGAAATACTTATTCCATGCGATTTATTGCGGGAGTAACAGGTTCTACTACCAATACCGTAACTGTTCTGGGAAATAGCAACCTTGTGAATACAGAAAATTCTCCATCTATGTTAAGAATTATAAGAATTAAATAACCATGAAAAATTTATTATATATTTTAATTTTTACTACACTTCAAGTTAATGCTCAAAGTAAATTAGGTATTAACACAAGTGATCCTACTCACGAATTAGATGTAAATGGAACGATGCGTGTTAGAAATTTAGCAAATACTCAACCTTATGTAAGTTCAGATTTATTAGTATGGACAGAAAATGGAGTTTTAAAAACAACTGACAAAGGAAAAGTATTCCCTACTGTTCCTACACAAACAGGAACTCTTATTTCTGACGGAAACAAAGTTATGGTCGCTCAAGAATTTGAAATTCAGATGAATAACGATCAATCGTTCACCTCAATTACCCCTACTGTAATCAGTAATCTAAATGTAGAAATTTTAGATAATTTACAAGAAATAGGACTTTTTGGATTTCAGAATGGAACATTTCAAACCAATGAAACGGGATATTATTCAGTATTTTTTAATTTACAAGTGAACAATACCACTAATAATAATCCAGTTTTTGGAATTTGGGATGACAGTGCGAATACTTGGGTAACCGCAACCAATGATTACTACTCTGCCGCAATTACAGACCCAAACTACAGCGCACTAAGACTTCAATCTTATACCCTATACACTTCTGTGAAATTAACCGCTAATAAAACCTATTCAGTAAGAGCAAAAACGAATGGTGGAACAATTACCATAAAAAAACTAAGTACCGGTAGTACTGGAGAAGGCCCTGTAACTCAATTATCTATCAGAAGAATTTATTGATAGTGTCAAAAATATTTTAATTTTAGATTGAGTATAACAATTAATAACGGCTTTATGGCATAAATATTGTATATATTAAAAAATATTTTTCCTCCTAAAAACACAAATGAAATCTAAACATCCTTGAGGAAAACTGAACACAAATGATGAAACAAAAAATCCTTATTTTCATAAGGATTTTTTATTTTCAATATTTTAAGAATTCATCAATTCTTCTATTTCTTCTACTTCAATCGGAATGTTTTTCATCAAATTAAAAGCAGGACCAGAGTTCTGAATAACCACATCATCTTCTATTCTAACCCCAAAACCTTCTGCTGGTAGATAAATTCCCGGTTCTACGGTAAACACCATATTTTCTACAAATTTATCTTTTAGAATTCCATAATCATGGGTATCAAGACCTAAATGGTGAGATGTTCCGTGCATCATGTATTTTTTGTAAGCCGGCCAATTTTTATCTTGGTTTTGAACATCAGCTTTGTCAAGAAGTCCTAATTCCAAGAATTTAGATGTGTAGAATTCTCCACATTCTTTATGATAATCGTACCAGTTATTTCCAGGAACTAAAAGAGAAGTCGCAAAGTTTTTCATGTCTAACACTGCATTATAAATCTCTTTCTGTCTCGCTGTAAATTTATCATTCACAGGAATCATTCTGGTAAGATCGGATGAATAATTAGCATATTCTGCACCTACATCTAGTAAAATTAAATCTCCATCTTTACATTGCATATTATTGGCAATATAGTGCAGTACATTTGCGTTTTCGCCACTTGCAATAATTGGGGTATATGCAAAACCTTTACTTCTATTTCTCAAAAATTCGTGCATGAGTTCTGCTTCAATTTCGTATTCCCAAACTCCAGGTTTTACAAAAGAAAGCAATCTTCTTACGCCTTTTTCGGTAATGTTACACGCTTTTTGTAATAATTCTATTTCTTCTGGCTCTTTGATGCTTCTCAAATGCTGAAGAATAGGATTACTTCTTAAAATTTTATGAAGCGGAAACTCCCTTTTTACTCTTTCTATAAATCTGTCTTCACGAGTTTGCACTTCTAAAACAGCTCTATAGTGCTCATTTCTATTGAGATAAATATTTTCTGCTTCGTTCATCAAATTGTAGAAAATTCTATCAAAATCTGATAACCAAAGCACTGTTTTCACTCCAGAAACTTCAGTTGCTTTTTCTTTGGTCAATTTTTCGCCTTCCCAAACAGCAATATGTTCATTGGTTTCTCTTAAAAAAAGAATTTCGCGGTGTTCTTCATTGTAAGCATCAGGAAAAATCAATAAAATGCTTTCTTCTTGGTCTACTCCACTCAGATAAAAAATATCTCTGTGCTGCGCAAAAGGCATTGTAGAGTCTGAACTTATTGGATAGATGTCATTAGAATTAAAAATAGCCAAAGAATTAGGCTGCATTTTTTCTACAAACTTTTTACGATTTTTGATAAAAAGTGAACTAGAAATTTGTTCGTATTTAGTAGTCATTGTATGAAAATTAGAAAGTGTGGTAAAGTTAATGAATTTAGAAAAAAGCGATAAGGCTTTAGCACCATTAATTTTACGTTAATTTTTCCGTTAATTTTTTAAATTGTTTTTCGGCATCTTTTCCTTCATATAAAATACTGAAAACAGTATTGATGATTGGCGTTTTCAATTTCTTTTCGTAAGCAATTTCGTAAATTCCGCGAGTGGCGTAATACCCTTCTGCAACCATGCTCATAGATTGTACCGCAGATTTCACAGTGTATCCTTTACCGATAAGATTTCCTAAATTTCTATTTCTAGAAAAAAGAGAATAAGCAGTTACCAATAAATCTCCTAAATATGCGCTATCATTCACTTCTCTATGCTCTGGATAAACTGCATCTAAAAACAATTCCATTTCTCTAATCGCATTAGAAACCAAAACCGCATTAAAGTTATCACCATAACCTAATCCACTTGCAATTCCTGCTGCAATAGCATAAATATTTTTAAGAATAGCACTGTATTCATTGCCTAGAATATCTTTGGAACAGCTTACCTTAATATAATCCGAAGTAAAAAGTTCTCTAAGCGCATCAATATGTTCTTTTTCTGCTGCTGCAATGGTAAGATAAGACAATCTTTCCATCGCCACTTCTTCTGCGTGACAAGGACCTGCAATTACCGCTTGACTTCTGAAGCCAATTTTAAAAACATCTCTTAAATAATGCGCTACTACATCATTATGTTTAGGAACAATCCCTTTGATTGCAGAAACGAATAATTTTCCTTCGTAATCACAAGTCATTTTTTCTATTGCATCTGCAAGATAGATAGAAGGAGTTGCCAAAACAATGATATCACACTCAGAAACCAACTCATTAATATCTGTAGTGATTTTCAGTTTTTTTACATCAAAAGCAACCGCAGTAAGGTAATTAGGATTATGACCGCGCAATTCTAGAGCTCCTTTTACAAACTCATTTCTTACGCACCAATGCACCAATTTCGCATTTTCTAATAGCATTTTTACAATTGCCGTAGCGAAACTGCCGCTTCCTACAACCCCAACAGTTGGCAATGTTTTGCCTTTCTTTTTAGCCATTTTAAAAAATTTGGTAGAAAAACAAAGATACAAATTATAGTGAGAAGCTAAACCTTAAAAAAATCATATTAACAAAAATAGATTTCACAGATTGACTTTACTTACTGAGTTTCAAGTATAATAAAAGCAATAATAACCAATTATTTTTAACAAATTTATACTTTTATTAACAATACTTTGGCATAATTTTTATCATAATTCATCGTTTTTGGATGAGCAAAAACATTGATTTAAAATATTTTAATTAATTTTGGCGTCGCTAAAAATTGAAAAACTGAGAAAAAAGTAATGAAGAAATTTTTTATAAAAAAGAAGAATGTCCAGCTATTTATGGGTGCGCTTCTTTTCGTTATCCTTCTGCAAAGTTTTGTTATTGCAAAATTATATTCAGAAAAAGATGACAAAAACTATCAAGTCAATTTAGTAAAAATTAACACCCAAAAAGACAGCTTAGATTTCTTTAAATTAAAAAATGATTTAGCCACTGTAGACAATACAGTAAGAACAATCAATAATTATTTAAAGGCAAAAAACGCCTCTAACCTAAGCATAGAAGCCCTCTCTAGAGATAGTTTATCTAGTTCGGTCTATCTGTCTAATCAAAGTTCTAGATATTCTGAGTATCTCGTAGAATTAGAAAAACGTTTACAACAAGTTCCAGTTGGTCACCCTATAAATAACGGTTTTCTTTCTTCTAATTTCGGGATGAGAAAAAACCCTATTCCGTCTAAAAAAATCCTACTCGCTTCTGCAAGACCTCTTGCTATTTCATCTGAAAAAATAGAAAAAGACAGCACTGGAAATGTAATCAACAAAAGTAACGTTAACATAGCATCAAAAAACGCTGCTCCTGCTGAAAAAGACCAAATGCAATTCCATAAAGGAATAGATTATGGCGTAAGTTACGGCAGTGATGTAATGTGTACCGCTACTGGAAAAGTGATTTTTGCAGGTCAAAAAAGTGGTTACGGACATTGTGTAATCATCAGTCATGGCAATGGTTTAGCAACACTTTACGCTCACCTTTCTAAAATTAATGTGAAAGCCAACCAAAGTGTAAAAGCAGGGGAAGTAATTGCACAATCTGGCAATTCTGGAAGAAGCACGGGTCCACATTTGCATTACGAAGTTCATAAGAACAACACGCCAGTAAACCCTAAATTATTTCTAAATTTATAAAATCGAAATATAAAATTTGAAGAAAGCATCCACTTGATTGGATGCTTTTTTTATTTAACTTTAGTGAAAATTTTGAGCTATGAAAAAAGACAAAGTTCCTAAAAAAGCTAAAGAGAAGTCTACAAAAAAGAATTCCAAGGAAAAGAAGGAAATCATTATCAATGAAAATTCTTCGCCAGTTTGCTTTGCAAAAAGTAAAGAAATAAGAGACGAATACCAATAAAAAAACTGACTCTAGTGAATCAGTTTCAACATATTTAATGGATTAATAAGCCGCTGTAAATCTTTGTTTCACAAACTGATTATTTTCTAATTCATCTACCAAAGCCACCGCTACATCTTCTACAGAAAGTACACTCCTTCCCTCTTCATCAAAAACAGGATTTTCTAACGCAGTTCTATAGGTTCCTTTTCTTACACCTGCTGTTCCTTGGTGCATTTCTATGGCTGGAGAAAAGAATGTCCAATCTAGATTTTCATTCTTTTTAATAATTTCTAAATATTGTCTGGCTGCTTCTGCACCAGGTTTAATCTCCGCTGGAAATTCTGGAGTATCTATTAATTGAAGGTTTTCAGCAATATATAAACTTCCTGCTCCACCAACGGTAATAAATCTTTTTACACCAGATTCTTCTACCGCTTTTTCTATGCTAGTTGCTCCTTTTAAGAAATCTTCAAAAATATTAGGATTCGTCCAACCCGGATTGAATGCGCTAATCACCGCATCATTTCCTTTTAATATTTCTGATAATTCAGCGGTATTGTAAATATCTGCAGTTACTGCTTTTACATTTTCTGATTCTTCGATTTTAGAAGTATTTCTAGCCAAAGCATTTACAAAATATCCTCTATTTGCTAATTCTTTTACTACTTGAGTGCCAACAAAACCTGTTGCACCAATGACTGCTACTTTTTTCATTTTTCTATAATTTAAATTGTAATAATTTTTGTTACATATATATTTAAAAAAATTTTATTTAAATTGTTCTATAAAATTTTTCAATGATTTTTCTTTTAAGAAATTCACCACTACCTCATCTGTTTCAGAAAAAAGAAGATCCAAATGCTGATTAATCACCTTTCCCACTTCACATTGCGGATTAGGATGTTGATTTTTTTTACCTAAAACCTCTGAGTTTTTTACAGCATTGTAGATTTCGGAAATTGTAATTTGGTCAATATTTTTTCCTAATCTAGTGCCACCTTCTTTCCCTTTTTTGCTTTCAACCAAGCCTACTTCTCTCAGTACAGAAATTTCTTTTCTAACGACTACCGGATTTACATTGATGCTTCCCGCTAACCAATCAGAAGTATGCCATTCTTCTGGTTTTGAACCGAGAATAGTCATAATATGAAGTGCTGTGGAAAATCGAGTATTGTTCATTTCTGATGCAAAGATATAAAAATTTTCAATTGTAACAAATTTTATTACATTATAATAAAAATTCTAAAAAAAGACCTCAATTACTGAGGTCAAAACTATATTATATGAAAAGTTAAAATCAGTTTTTAGATTTTAAATCTGAAAACTCTTTTTTTGCTTTAAAAACAGGTTGCACTTTCTTAACAATATTATCTTTGTTCAATTGAAATTCTGCACTTTGTTTTACATCCAAAGAAGAAGCGCCAATAGAAATTTTATAGGTTCCAGCTTCGGCAATCCAAGAAGATTGCGCTGTAACGAATGAAGCCAAATCTTCTTGCTTTAATTCCATTGTAACAATTTCACTTTCGCTGGGTTTTAACTCTTTTGTTTTGGCAAAAGCCTTTAATTCTGCATTCGGTTTATCTACCAATTTTTGAGGAGCAGAAAGGTACAATTCTACAATTTCTTTCCCTGAAACTTTTCCAGTATTGGTGATTTTAACTGTTACTTTCAAATTATTTTTAAAAGTTGCACTGCTCAATTTCAAATCAGAATATGAAAAATCTGTGTAAGATTTCCCAAAACCAAATTCATAAGAAGGTTTTACCTTAAATGTGTTAAAATAACGATAACCCACATAAATTCCTTCTTCATAAGTCACTGTTTTTGGATTTTCAGCAGGAGTTCCGAGCCAATTTTTAGCAGAAGGCGTATCTTCATATTTCATTGGGAAAGTCATCGTTAATTTACCCGAAGGATTTACTTTTCCTGCCAAAACATCAGCTACAGAATTACCGCCTTCTTGTCCAGGTTGCCACGCCAAAAGAATGGCATCTACTTTATCCTTCCAAGAAGCGGTTTCTATTACACCACCAATATTTAGGATTACCACCACTTTTTTGCCTTTTTCGTGAAAAGCTTTAGAAACTTTGTCAATTAAAGCAATTTCATCTTTTCCAAGATTAAAATCATTATCTATAACTCTATCTCCACCTTCACCAGAATTTCTACCTAAAGTTAAAAACGCAATCGCAGAATTTTCTGCTTGTTTATTGATAAAATCATCCGTCATTTCCATTTCTGGCAAACGTTGTGGCAAAGCTAAAATCCCTTGTGATTTACGTCTTTCTTTTTCAGCTAAAGCTTCTTTTTCGGCGAAAGGAACGTATAAATTAGCCAATTCTTGGTCTATTTTAAAGCCTGCATTATTCAAACCTTCTAGAAGCGAAACTGTATGTTTATTGTTTACACTTCCACTACCAGTTCCTCCCGTAATAAAATCGTAAGAAGTAACTCCAAAAACTGAAACCATCTCATTTTTTGAAGAAAAAGGCAACGCATTATTGTCATTTTTTAGTAAAACCATTCCTTCGGAAGCTGCATTTCTGGCTACTTGTGAATTTTGAGTTAAATTTGGTTGATTAGAATATTTATAATATGTAAAAACTGGAGATTTAAACGCCAATTCCAGAATTCTTTTCACATTTTTATTGGCTATTTCTTGACATAATTTCCCTGAATTTAAAGCATCCAATAATTCTTTTTTCTGAATGGAAAGTCCGGGCATTAACAAATCATTTCCGGCGTTCATCTGTGCTACTACATCGCTGCTTTGTTTTTTCATAATTGCTTCGAAACCTTCAAAACCACCGAACCAATCTGTCATTACCAAACCTTTGTAACCCCATTCATCACGTAAAATCGTCGTCAATAAATCTTTACTCGCCGAAGTATAAACGCCATTAATTTTATTGTAAGAAGACATCACCGTCCAAGGTTGAGATTCTTTGACCACAATTTCAAAATTTTTGAGATAAATTTCTCTCATTGCACGTTCAGAAATTTGCTCATCAATGGTTAATCTATTGGTTTCTTGATTATTAGCAGCAAAATGTTTGATAGAAGTTCCTACGCCATTTTCTTGAATTCCGTTTACATAAGCAGCTGCAATTTTTCCAGAAATTAAAGGATCTTCAGAGTAATATTCGAAATTTCTTCCACACAATGGATTTCTATGAATGTTAAGAGCAGGAGCTAAAAGTATATCTACCCCGTATTCTTTAACTTCATTTCCCATAGCTTTTCCCACTTGTTTTATCAAATCTATATTCCAAGTAGAAGCAAGAGAAGTTCCTACAGGAAAAGCAGTTGCGTAATAAGTTTTAGAATCGTTTTCTCTGGTTGCATTAATTCTAAGTCCAGCTGGTCCGTCTGCAACAATTACCGAAGGAATCCCAAATCTTTCTAAAGCAAATGTTCCACCAGCTGCACCAGGAACTTTATTTTTTACAGAATTTCCTACCGTTTGAAAATTTTCTGTAAAACCCGGCATTCCGATTCCGATAAGAAGTGATGCTTTTTCTTCATTAGTCATTTGTTTTATAATGGCATCAATTCTTTTGTCAACAGACAATCTGGTGTCTTCCCAAAGGTCTAATTTTTCGTTTTTATTTAAATCAATAAAGGTTTTACCATTATTGGTGATGGTATTTTGAGCGTTGATAGATGAAGTTAACAATGAAGCCAAAAGTAGCGCGAAAATTTTAGAATTTTTCATAAGAATTTGATTAAAGTTTTATTTGAATAATAAAGGCAGAAAATCATTAAGGTAAGTTCTCCAATTGCTCCAAGTATGTCCACCTGCAGATTCTACGTATTGATATTTGAAGTTCATTCCGTCTAATTTTTGTCTGAAATCTGCCACATTTTTATACA
This sequence comes from uncultured Cloacibacterium sp., assembly GCA_964530915.1. Lineage (GTDB taxonomy): Bacteria > Bacteroidota > Bacteroidia > Flavobacteriales > Weeksellaceae > Cloacibacterium. Next base: position 16,099 of record CAZHCK010000009.1, read on the forward strand.
AGAAATCATCTTTACCAATTCCTATCCAATAAAGTTTGAATTGATTATTGAATTGTGCTTTTAGCTTTTCATCTAAATTTTTATAAATTTCAGAAGTAGCATTTTGAGGAGGCATCACCGCTGGAGAAAACAAACCTACATCACCGAAAGTTTTAGGATAATTAGCAGAAATATAAAGCGAATGAAAACCGCCCATCGATAAACCAGCAATAGCTCTGCTATTGACATCCGTTTTTACTCTGTAATTACTTTCTGTAAAATCTATAATTTCTTTAAAATAAGTTTCCATATCTGCATTGAAAACATCTGGAGTCATCATTACTGGTTTGTAAAAACCTTTGGTACTTTCTCCAGGAGCTGCTGCATTGCTGGTATGTCCGTTGGTCATTACTACAATCATAGGTTTTGCTTTTCCTTGAGCAATAAGATTATCTAAAATTTGAGAAGCTCTACCAAGCGTCATCCAAGCTTCTTCGTCACCACCAACACCATGTAAAAGATATAAAACAGGCAGTTTTTCTTTAGAATTTTCGTAACCAGCAGGTGTATAAATGGTGATTCTTCTGTCGGTTTTCAAACCTTTTGAAGAATACCATCTTTTAGAAACCGTTCCGTGTGGTACATTTTGAACTTTATAATTTTCAGATTTTGGTCCATCTATGTAAACCATATTCATCACATTGGCAATATCTCTTACCAAATACACATTGTTAGGATCATCTACTTTTACACCATCTACAATAAATGAATAAGTGTATAAATCTGGTTGAAGATTATCTTGGGTAATTTCCCAAACTCCGCCTTCTTTTTTTTGTAAATCTAAAGTAGTAGGTTCCCAACCTTTTGGCGGAAGCCAATTCCCCATCATTTTTACAGATTTTGCATCGGGAGCTTTTAACCGAAAAGTGACGCTACTGCCTTTAACTTCTGGCGAAACGAGTTCTTTTTTACCAGAAAAATCTAAACTCTCTTGTGCATTAACTACAGTAAAACTCAGAATTAGAGCCACTGTAATGGTTTTTAATATTTTCATTGGAATAAAGTTTTTCATTTTCATTGATTCAATAAGAAGCATTACAATATTACATTGATTTTCTGAACCTTCAAAGAAAAAATTGAAAAATTTTAATTTGATTTATTTTATGATTTAATATTACATTTGTAAAGAGAAACGAACTATGGATTTTAAGGAAATCATTATTAATAATTCTAAGAAAGCGTATGAAATGTATGTTCCGCACATTTCTGTGGATACTGTAATTTTTGGCTTTAACGGAGATCAACTGAAAGTTTTACTTCTTAAAATGAAGTTTAACCATCAATATTTTTTACCAGGCGGTTATATGAAAAAGGATGAAAATTTAGAATCTGCTGCCATTAGAATTTTGCGAGAAAGAACTCAATTGGATAAAATTTTTCTTCAAGAATTTGCAGTTTTTAGTGAATTAAATAGAAGCGAAGAAGCCTTCAAAGATTTTTCAGACGACTTGTGGCACAAAAAAAGATTTATTTCTGTAGGCTATTATGCGTTGGTAAATCATAAAGATGTTTCGCCAATTGGTGATGAATTAAGTGAATCTTGCGACTGGATTATTCTAGATGAATTAGAAAGTCAGAATATCACAATGGATCATAAACAAATCATAGAAAAAGCACTCAACACTCTCAGAGAACAAATTTCTTATAAACCCATCGGATTGAATTTGTTACCCGAAAAATTCACACTTTCAGAACTTCAAAAATTGTATGAAGCCATTCTTGGAAGAACCTTGAATCGTGGAAATTTTTACAGAAAAATTAAAAATATAGGAATTCTTAAAAAATTAGACGAAAAAAGAAAAGGTGGCGCCCATAAAGCACCAGATTTATATACATTCGACCAAGTAAATTATTTCAAAATTCTAGAAAACGGTATCAATAATTGGTAAAAAGACAACTCAATTGATAAAAAAACAAAATCCTCAGAAATTCTGAGGATTTTGTGGCCCAGCTTGGGCTCGAACCAAGGACTTGCTGATTATGAGTCAGCTACTCTAACCAACTGAGTTACAAGGCCAAATATTTATGATAAAATATCTTTATTTCAATTGGGTGTGCAAATGTAAGATTTTTTCGGAAAATTCAAAAAAAAATTAAGGTTTTTCTTGACACAATTCTACCAAAACCCCATTTGTAGACTTAGGATGTAAGAAAACCACCAACTTATTATCTGCGCCATCTTTTGGTTCTTCGGAAATAAAAACAAAACCTTCTGCTTTTAATCTTTCTATTTCTGCTCTAATATCTTCTACTCCGAAAGCAATATGGTGAATCCCCTCTCCTTTTTTGTCTATAAATTTAGCAATTGGACTTTCTAGATTGGTTGCTTCCAAAAGTTCTATTTTGCTATCTCCTAATTGATAAAAAGAGGTGGTTACGCCTTCTCTTTCTACCGATTCTTGTTTATAGCTGCTCTTTCCCAGTAATCTTGCAAAAAGATTATCTGAAGTTTCTAGACTTTTGATGGCAATTCCTAAGTGCTCTATTTTCATGATGATGTGGTAATTGTTTACTTAATTTCTATTAAAATCTTAGTTTGCGTGAGGGAGTAGGCGGAACTCTTTTTCTAAATTTTTATTGCAAAGGCATAAGTTTTGATAAAAAATTTAGAAAAAAGTGGGAGCCGAATACCGACCTTTTGTTTTTATGGTCAAGACCTTGCGATTGGCAAAAAGAAAAGGACACGCCTAAAATCTCAAACAAAAATACTAAATTTGCAACATGAATGAAAGTAACAGACAAAGAAAAGTAGCACAGATTATTCAAGAAGATTTTGCTGAACTTTTTAGAAAACTCGCTTCAGAGAGCAAACAAAATTTTCTAATCACCGTTTCTGATGTAAAGGTAACGGCTGATTTAAGCATTGCTAAAATTTATTTGAGCATCTTTCCGCAAGAATTTAGAACGCCAATTATGAAGGAGATAGACGAAAATAAGTCTTTCTACAGAAATTTTATTGGTCAGAAAATGGCAAAACAAGTGCGAATTATTCCTGAACTTAATTTCTATTTAGACACTACATTAGATGATGTAGAACGTATAGAAAAAGAACTAAAAGGTCTAGGAGACAATCCTATTTTATAAAAAATGGCCAAAGGAAATACCGCTTTTTATATCGCGAGAAGATATCTCATTGCTAAAAAAGGAAGCCAGGCTGTAAGTTTTATTACAGGATTGGCTGCTTTTGCTATGATGGTAGCGGTAGCCGCTATGTTTATTATTATTTCGGTTTTTTCTGGATTGGAAGACCTCAACAAAGATTTTATTTCTAATCTTCATGCAGATCTTACCTTAAAAAGCACTCAAGGAAAAGTTATTCCCAATATTCAAAAAGTAACTTCTACCCTGAAATCTGAAAATGAAATCAGTCATTTCTCTAAAATGATTGAAGAAAAAGTCTATATCGATTACAAAAACACAGGAGAAATTGCTTACATAAGAGGCGTAGACTCGGCTTATGTAAAAGTAAACCCGATAGACAAAAACATTTTCTACGGAAGTTATCCTTCATTTAAATTTATGAATGAAGTGATTATGGAAGCTCAACTGAACAACAGATTGGCAATTCCCGTAGCTAATGATGTAAATGTAGCGACTCTTTTTATGCCAAAACCTGGCAAAGGAATCATCAATAAAGAAGAAGATATTTTTAACAAAAGAGACATTTACGTTACTGGAATTTTCCCTGGAAATGACCAGTTGAACAATTATATCATCGCTCCGCTGGAACTGACTTCGGAGTTACTAAATTTACCTAAAAATTCTGCTTACGAGATTGCCATAAAACTAAAAAATCCTGAAAAAGCAGATGCCGTAAAAGAAGACTTACAAAATAAACTCGGCAATCAAGTCACCATAAAAACAAAAGCAGAAGAAAATGCTGCCTTCTGGAAAATGATTAACACCGAAAAACTGATGATTTACCTCATCTTTGCTTTGGTGATTTTCATTACTACGTTTAACCTTGCTGGTGCTATTATTATTCTTCAGCTCGACAAAAAAGATCAAGCTAAATCTCTGATTTCTTTAGGTTTTACGATTAGTGATTTAAGGAAGACTTATTTTAACACCGGTTTACTTATTGTATTGTTTGGAGTGATCTCGGGCTTGATTTTGGGGACGATTATTTGTGTTGTCCAAATACAAACTGGCATTTTCAAAGCTACTGAAACGTTACCTTTTCCTGTTAAAATTTTCTGGCCTAATTATTTCTATGTGGCTTTAATAGGACTTTTCTTCGGAATTTCTGTTTCTTGGATCTTCTCAAAAATAAATAAAGAGAACATTATTGAAAATAATTAATTATCCTATAGATAATTACACTAACTTTGTGTCCCTTTTTATTACTTTAACATTATGAAGATTAAAACTTTACTTATTGTAGGATTTCTATTTTCTGTAGCAAATATCTTTGCTCAAATTCCTACAGGTTACTATGATGGAACAGCTGGTTTATCTGGTGCTGCTCTTAAAACAAAATTAAGCCAAATTATTACAAGTGGGCATCAAACCAAATCTTATGATAACCTATACAACGGATATCCATCAACGGATTCAGATAATTATTATGAAAAAGACGGCTCTGTTTTAGACATATATTCAGAAAATCCTTCTGGAACAGACCCCTATGTCTATCAACATGGCTCTAAACAATGTGGTAGTTATAAAGTAGAAGGTGATTGCTATAACAGAGAGCACATTTTCCCACAAGGATACTTCAATTCTGCATCTCCTATGGTTTCGGATATTCACCATATTGTCCCAACTGATGGAAAAGTCAACGGATATAGAAGTAATTTTCCATTCGGAAAAGTAGGATCTGCAAATTTCGTTTCAGAAAACGGCTCTAAAAGAGGAACCAGCGCATCACCTAACTATAGTGGAACTGTTTTTGAACCCATTGATGAATTTAAAGGAGACGTTGCAAGAATGATTTTATATTTTGCAACAAGATATGAATCTAAACTATCTTCTTTTGATGACAATGATATTTTAACAAATTCTGCATTTCCTGGAGTGGAAGACTGGGAATTAGCTGTATTTAAAGAATGGCATACTAACGACCCCGTATCTCAAAGAGAAATAGATAGAAATAACGCTGCTTATACATATCAAGGCAATAGAAATCCATTTATAGACCATCCAGAATATGTAGCTTTAATATGGGGAACTACTACTCCAGATACAGAAGCTCCTTCTACACCAACTAACCTAATAGTTACAGGAAGCACCTCTAGTACAATATCTTTATCTTGGACTGCTTCTACAGATAACATTATGGTAGCTACTTATGACATATATTTAGACGGAACGCTTAAAACTTCTTCCTCTTCTAACAGTATTACTGTAACGGGTCTTAATCCATCTACAACTTATTCTTTTTATGTAAAAGCTAAAGATGCAGCTGGAAACACATCTAGCCAAAGCAATACCACAACAGGAACCACCACAGAGAACACTGGCGGCAATGATAGCGGAGCTACTACAAGCTGTGGAACAGAAGACTTTGAAGGAGTTAGCGGAGCTGTTAACACCTATAAAACTGTAACATGGACCAACAATGGAATTACATGGACAGCAACAGACTCTAGAAGCGACCAAACTATTAATAATAAAGCAATTACAGTAAGAAATGGCACGCTTAGTTCTTCAACTATATCAGGAGGAATTAGTAGCTTAACCATTAAAAACCAATTAAAATTTTCGGGAACAAGTGGAAGTTTTAAATTATTTATTAACGGTGTAGAAAAAGGCACAATTCCATATAATAACACAATAACAAATACAACCATTTCAAATATAAATATTTCAGGAAACATAACTATTAGCATACAGTCTAATAGTACAACTGACAATAGAGTTGCATTTGATGATCTTAGCTGGAATTGTTATAACGGCTTAGGAACAGATGAAACAAAAGTTAACAAGTTCAGCATTTACCCTAATCCTGTTAAAAACAATACCCTTTATGTAACAGGAAAAAGCATTGAAAAAATTAAAAGAGTAGAAATTTATAACGTAAATGGGATTTTAGTTCAAGTAATTGAAAAACCTTTTAATAATAAAAATTACATTACCCTTAAAAATGCTACTAAAGGAATGTATCTATTAAAATTTGATAATAATTCTTTCAAATTCTTGGTAGAGTAATTTCAATAAATAAAAAAT
>CAZHCK010000009.1:22315-50417 GCA_964530915.1 uncultured Cloacibacterium sp.
ATAAAAAATAATGAGAGCCTAAATTTAAATTTAGGCTCTTTTTTATATAAATAATAAAATTCATATAAAAATATATTTAATAAATAGTAATTTTACACTCCCTAAAATTTATTAAAATGAAGAAGCTAAACTTACTATTTATTATCTTATTCTCTATGATTAAGGCTCAAATCCCTAATGGTTACTATGACACTGCAGCAGGATTAACTGGAGCCGCACTGAAAACTAAACTTTCACAAATTATTACGAGTGGACATATTGACAAAGGATATTCTGGACTTTGGACAGCCTACAAAACTACAGATATTGATCAAACTTTTGAAAATGATGGCAGTATTTTAGATATTTATTCTGAGAATCCAACAGGAACAGACCCTTATAAATTCCTCGTTACTACAGACCAATGTGGCACCTATTCAGTAGAAGGAGATTGCTATAACAGAGAACATATCGTTCCTCAAAGTTTATTTGATGTAGATAATAATGGTAACGGTGACACACCGATGGTATCGGACATCCATTTCATTAGAGCTACAGATGGAAAGGTAAATGGAATGAGAAGCAACTACCCTTTTGGTAAAGTAGGAACAGCAAGTTACACCTCTGGAAATGGTTCTAAACTGGGTAATTCTGTTTCCCCTAACTATTCAGGAACAGTTTTTGAACCTGTTGACGCATTTAAAGGAGATGTAGCAAGAATGATCTTTTACTTTGTAACTAGATATGAATCTAAACTATCTACATTTACATCTGGAGATATCCTTGGAACCGCTACTTTCCCTGGACTTACAGATTGGGAATTAGCAGTTTTACTCTCTTGGCATAATGCAGACCCTGTTTCTCAAGAAGAAATCAACAGAAATAATGCTTCATATACATTTCAAGGAAACAGAAACCCTTATATAGATCATCCAGAATATGTAAATTCAGTTTGGGGAACACCCGTTGCAGATTCTCAAGCTCCTAGTTCACATAGTAATTTAACATTAGGCACAGTAACGTCTAGTTCAATTGCATTAAGTTGGACTGCTTCAACTGACAACATTGGTGTTTCTGGATATGATGTTTATATGAATAGTACACTTAAAACTTCTACAGTAGGTACTTCTTTTACTATAAATAGCTTAACACCTTCTACAACTTATAATTTTTATATCATTGCAAAAGACGCTGCTGGAAATACTTCTACTGCAAGCAATACCATTTCTGGAACTACCTCTGCATCATCAGGAGGTGGCGGAACTACACCTGGAAATGAATTATATATTTCAGAATACTACGAAGGCTTAGGCAATAATAAAGTTTTAGAAATCACTAATCCTACCTCTTCAGTGATTGCTCTATCTAATTACTCCATAAAAAAGCAAGCAAATGGTGCAGGTAGCTGGACAAATGAGTTAGTCCTTTCAGGGAATTTAAATCCAAACGCTACACTAGTCCTCAAAAATGCTTCTACAGCTTTATCTTGTACCTTTACAGCACAATCTGTAACAAATGCACCTCTAGATTTTAATGGCAATGACCCCATTGGATTATTTAAATCAGGAACACTGATAGATATATTAGGAACATTTAATAGCATTGCCAACTTCGCTATAGATTTAGATTTAAGAAAAAAAATAAATACTCCATCTACTACTTTTAATATTTCGGAGTGGGATTCTTATACAATTACTTCTACCGCTCCAAATTGTGATAATTTAGGAATAGTGAACCCTTCATCTACACTGAGTACTTTACCAATCAAAGACATAGAATTCACCATCTATCCTAATCCTGTAAAAAATGGAGAAATTTTCTTTAGTGGGGCAAACCTAAAAAACATCAAATTTTTAGAAATATATTCAACTGATGGAAAACTTATCAAAAAAATAAATCATCCCTTTATTAAAAATAACTCCATAAAAGTAAGTGAACTACCAAAAGGAATTTACCTCATAAAAACAGATACAAACTCTCATAAAGTCATCTTACAATAAAGAAAACATCTTCTACAAGCCAAAGCAATTGCTTTGGCTTTTTTTATGTAAGCCATAAACCCTTTCTATTATCTATTATTTCTTAAAGAAAATCAAAGTGTTATGTAATTTTTAAAAATAAATTAAAAAAAATATTCTTTTAATAATTTGTGATAATAGGAAATTGATTAACTTAGAAAGACTAAAAATCAAAGTCATATGAAGACAAAAAATTACCTATTCATGGTGCTTTGCTTAATAAGCACCTCTCTATTTTCTCAAATCCCAACTGGATATTATGACAGTGCAGCAGGTTTATCGGGAGCCGCACTAAAGACTAAACTATCAACAATCATTACCAATGGGCATGTAGACAAAGGATATGCAGGATTATGGACTGCTTACAAAACTACAGACATTGACAAAAACTACGAAAATGATGGAAGTATTTTAGACATGTATTCAGAAAATCCATCTGGTACAGACCCTTACAAATTCATTGTAACTACTGATCAATGTGGAACTTATTCAGTAGAAGGAGATTGTTATAACAGAGAACACGTAGTTCCTCAAAGTTTATTTAACCAAGCTGCTCCAATGGTTTCGGATTTACATCATATTAGAGCTACAGATGGTAAAGTAAACGGAATGAGAAGCAATTATCCTTTCGGTAAAGTTGGAACTGCAACTTTCACTTCTAGAAATGGAGGAAAACTAGGGAATTCTGTTTCTGCAGGTTACACAGGAACTGTTTTCGAACCAATTGATGAATTCAAAGGAGATATCGCTAGAATGATTTTCTACTTTGTAACAAGATATGAATCTAAACTTTCTGGATTCACTACAGGTAATATACTAGGAACATCTACCTATCCAGGTTTACAAACTTGGGAAAGAGATGTACTTTTATCTTGGCATAATTTAGACCCAGTTTCTCAAGCAGAAATTAATAGAAATAACGCATCTTATACTTTTCAAGGAAACAGAAATCCTTTTATTGACAAACCAGAATATGTAGCTTTAATCTGGGGTGGAACTTCTGCAGACACTACCGTTCCTACAGTTCCTACTAATTTAACAGCAAGTTCTATTACTACAACTTCTGCTACAGTTTCTTGGACGGCTTCTACTGATAACGTAGGAGTAACTGGTTATAAAGTTTTCAGAAACGGAACTCAAGTTGGAACTTCTACTTCTACGTCTTATAACCTAACTGGCTTAACAGCTGGAACTACTTATTCCATTACTGCTCAAGCTTATGACGCGGCAGGAAATTCTTCTGCAAGTTCTACCGCTTTATCTTTAACTACTACAAACAATACAGCTGATACTACAGCACCATCTGTACCTTCTGGATTAACTTCAAGTAGCATTACCCAAACTTCGGCTACGGTTTCTTGGACGGCTTCTACTGATAACGTGGGCGTAACAGGTTACAAAATTTTTAGAAACGGAACTCAAGTTGGAACTTCTACTTCTACATCTTATGGTTTAACTGGTTTAACAGCTGGAACTACTTATTCTATTACCGTTCAAGCTTATGATGCTGCTGGGAATTCATCAGCAAGTTCTACCGCTTTATCATTAACTACTACAGCTGCTGCAACTTTTACAGAATTATATTTTTCAGAATATTTAGAGGGAAGCAGTAATAACAAAGCCATTGAAATAAGCAACAGAACTGGTTCTTCAATCGCATTATCTTCTTATTCTATCAAAAAACAAGTAAACGGTTCTACATCTTGGACTGCCGTTGCTACATTATCTGGAACATTGGCCAACAATACCACTTATGTAGTGGCACATAGTTCTTATGCGCTTACTTGTGGCGGAACCATCAATTTAAAAACTTCTAATTTAGATTTCAACGGAAATGATACAGTAGGTTTATTCAAAAATAATGTTTTGATTGACATTATCGGAACTTCTGGTTCATCTGCAAATTTTGCATTAGATGTGACATTAAGAAGAAACGTTTCTAAACCTAGAACTACTTATTTGGCTTCTGAGTGGACTTCTTACACAATGAACACTTGCACCAACATTGGAACTGTAAACCCAACAGGAACTGCGAGATTGATGCCTAATGAAAATCTAAATTCAGAAATCAGCATTTATCCAAATCCTGTTCAAAACAAAGAGGTTTTCTTTAAAGGAAACATTCAAGGAGTGGAAAATGTAAAAGTTTACGATATGAACGGGAAATTAGTTTACGAAGCCGTAAAACCATTTGCTAAAACCAATAAACTTAATCTTAAAAACTTACCAAAAGGCAACTACATTATCACCTACGATAATCAAAGCCAGAAGTTAATCATAGAATAAACTTGATACAAATCATTGCGAGGCTGGAATAATTTCCAGCCTTTTTTATTACCTTTGAATTATGGAAAAATCAGTAAAACTAGGTTTGGTAGGAAGAAATATTTCCTACTCGTTTTCAAAAAAATATTTCGAACAGAAATTTCAAAAACTTTTCTTGAAAAACCATTCCTATGAAGTATTTGACATCGAAAATCTTCAGAACATTCCTGCTCTTTTTCAGACTGAAAATCTTGTAGGACTTAATGTGACCATTCCATACAAAGAACAAATTATTCCTTATCTAGACGAACTGAGCGAAGAAGCCCAAGAAATAGGCGCCATCAACTGTATTTCCATCAAAAACGGAAAAACAAAAGGTTTCAATACTGATGCATTTGGATTTGAAAAAACACTTCTTCTGCACAAAAAACCATACCAAAAATCTGCCATCGTTTTAGGAAATGGCGGCGCTGCAAAAGCTATTCAATTTGTATTGAAAAAGAATAATATTCCGTTTATTACCGTTTCTAGAACTACGGAAATTAATTATCAGAATCTCACAGAAAATCAAGTTCTAGAAAACCTCATCATCATACAATGTACACCAGTAGGAACTTTTCCTAATGTAGAAGAAACCCTAGTCTTCCCATTTGAAAATATTACAGAAAATCATCTCGTTATCGATTTAATTTACAACCCTACTCTTTCTAAATTTCTAAAAAACGCTGCCGAAAAAGGCGCAAAAACCATTAACGGCTATTTCATGCTAGAACAACAAGCCGAAAAAGCTTGGGAAATTTGGAATGAAGAACTGTAAACACTTCTGAGCTATCAAAGATTTAGACTGATGTATTTTTTGAAAGTGAACACACTCATCTCGCTTTCAAAAAAATTGCATATTTCATAAAAAACCCTTAATTTAGTGCCGAAATGCGTTCAAACATTCAAAAAAAGTGTTTGAAAAAAGCATATTACTTTTAAAATTAATTTGCTATGATTACAGATAACCCTAATTCTGAAGCTCAAGAGAACATTGTAAATCCAAACGAAGAAACTGCTAATCAAACTGTTGCTCCTCAAGAAAGTCATGATTCAGAAGTTCATGAAGAAGAAACTCATGATATGGTAGAACACCACGAACATGAAAAAATGACTTCGGGTGAATTAATGACCAAGTTAGAAGCACTGATTAATGCTGAAGATGCAGGAGCTAATCATAAAAAATTTAATGCAGTAAAAGAAATGCTTTTTCACAAAATAAACCTAGAAAGTGAAGACCAAAAAGAAGCAGATGCACATTATGAGCACCCTCTTCAATCAAAAGTTTCTGCACTAAGCAATATTTTCAAAGAAAAATATGATGTTTTCCACAGAAAACAAGAATCTGAGCAAAAAGACAATCTCGAAAAGAGAATCTCAATCATAGAAAAACTAAAAAACCTATATACCCATTCTGAACCTAACACCAATCTTTTCCGCGCCATCAGAGAAATTAAAGAAGAATGGAGCAACGCCGGACAAGTAGCAAAATCAGAATTCAAAAATCTTAACAATAATTATTTCTACCATTTGAATAATTTCTATCAAATGTTAGACTTAAATAAAGAATACAGAGAGCAAGAATACGCACATAATCTAGAAAAAAGACAGCATATTATTGCCAGAGCCAAAGAATTACAAAACGAACCTGTAGTACAAAAAGCATTAAACGAATTACAGTTTTTGCACAAACTTTGGAAAGAAGAAGCAGAACCAGTTGCTGAAGAATTCCGTGATAAAACTTGGGAAGAATTCAAAGAAATTTCTAACAAAATTCACGAAAGAAAATCAGAATTATTAGCTGTAATCGAAGGTGAACAACAAGCAAATCTTGAGAAGAAAAATCAGATTATAGAAACGATTAAAAAACTGACTTCTCCAGATAAAGCTCCGAATCATAATTACTGGCAAAATACCATCAACACCGTAGAAAGTTTAAGAGCAGATTTCTTAAAATTAGGAAGCGTTCCTAGAAAAATCTCTAACCAGAACTGGAACGAATTCAAATTAGCGCTTAGAGCTTTCAACGCGAAGAAAAATGAATTCTACAAAGGGCTTAAAAACTCTCAGCACACCAATTTAGAAGAAAAACTGAAGCTCATACAAACCGCTCAGGATAATATGAATTCTGAAGATTGGGAAATTGCAGTTCCATTGTTCAAAAAATTACAAGAAGACTGGAAAAAAATAGGTCACGTTCCTAGAAGTATGACCAATAAAGTTTGGGATGATTTCCGTGAAGCTTGCAACACATTTTTCAACAATTACAGAACTAAAAACAATGCTGTAACAGACGACTGGAAAGAAAATTACAAACAAAAACGTGCACTTTTAGATGAATTAAAAGAAATTGGCGACGAAGAAGGAAGCGTAGAAAAAATTGAAAACATTAAAACTACTTGGAACAACATCGGAAAAGTACCAAGAGATAAAATGACTATAAATACAGAGTTTAATAAAACGATGAGAGAGAAATTAAGACTGAACAAAATCAATGAATTTGATTTGAAAGAAGAAGGTCTTACTGAATCTCAATTAACTGATAAAGCTAGAAAAATCAAAAATCAAGTAGCTGATTTAGAAGCAGAAATTGTAAAATTAGAAAACAATTTAGGCTTCTTTGGCAAAGTATCTCGTGATAATCCTTTATTGAAAGATACTTTTGATAAGATTGATGACAAAAAAGCTCAGTTAGAAATGTTAAAACAAAGCCTTCACCACATTATTTCGGGAGAATAGCATGATGCGTAAACTGTTTTCGATAGTTGTACTTTTACTATTTTCGGGGATTTTTTATTCACAAAACACCGAAGACTTAATTGGTGTGCCAGAACTTACTTTTAACGAAAGTAAATATGTATTGGCTTCTGCTCAGCAAAAATCTAAAGTCCAATTTGTACAAGAATACATTTTAGAAGACGAAAGAATAGAAGATGCTTCTGCGGTAATTACCATTTATTTTTTCAATAAAAATATTGACGCTAAAGAAGCTACTTATCAAAAAACAGAAGAACTCGACCGAAGAGCAGAAACTGATAAATATTGCACTTACAATGTTACCGAAAATCCTAATGGAACAGAATTCGTAGTAGATTTTATTACCACCAACGTTCCAAAAGATAAAAAAGCGGAAGCACCGGAACAAGAATTGGCAGATTATAACATCTATAGATTTAGAAACACTCTGTTAGGCGAAGAAAGCACTTTTATGATTATTGCCTACAAAGAAATATCTACTGGAGACGCTAAAGGTTTTGAAAAATCAATCGGCAAAAAAAGAAATAAACTTTTAGAAGGAATCATCACCATGACCATTCCTTCTGTAACTCTAAAAACTAACTAATTCCGGAATTTCTTTCGGAATTTTTTTTCAAATAAAATGAATCACGAAACTTACATAAAACGCTGTATAGAACTTGCCAAAAAAGCGACTGGGAAAACATATCCAAATCCTTTAGTCGGCGCAGTAATTGTTCATAATAATGTAATCATCGGGGAAGGTTTTCACCAAAAAGCGGGTGAACCTCATGCAGAAATAAACGCCATCAACTCTGTACAAAATCCAGAACTTTTACCCGAGTCTACCATTTATGTTTCCCTAGAACCTTGTGCACATTTCGGAAAAACGCCACCTTGTTCATTGAAATTAAAAGAAATTGGGTTTAAAAAAGTGGTGATTGGTGCAATGGACAGCCATGATAAAGTAAACGGAAAAGGCAAAAAAATCCTTATGGATGCAGGAATAGAAACCGTCTCGGGAATTTTGGAAGATGAATGTAGAGATTTAAACAAAAGATTTTTCACTTTCCATGAGAAAAAGCGTCCTTATTTGATTCTGAAATGGGCTGAAAGCAAAGACGGTTTTATTGACCAAAACTTTAAACCTACAAAAATATCCAACGAATTAGCTTCTCAATTTGTACATCAAATCAGAAGCGAAGAACATGCTATTTTAGTGGGAACTCAAACTGCTTTAAATGATAACCCTAGCTTAACAACCAGATTAGTAGAAGGCAGAAATCCTGTAAGAATTTTAATTGATTTTGATTTAAAAGTTCCCAGAAATTTTAAAATTTATAATGATGAAGCTCCTACTTTGGTTTTCAATCAAGAAAAAGAGGCAGAAGAAGGAAATGTAAAATTCATCAAAATTTCTAAAGAAAATTTCACAGAAGAATTGATGCAAAAACTTTACGAAAATCAGATTCAATCGGTTTTAGTAGAAGGTGGAAGCAGAACTTTACAAACTTTTATTGACCAAAATCTTTGGGACGAAACCATCATCATAAAAAATGAAAATCTCCTATTAGAAAATGGCACAAAAGCGCCTAAATTTAATGGAAAACTGGCTGAAGAAAAACTTTTTAGAGATAATAAATTGGTAATTTTTCGAAATACATAACTTTTATTTAAAATTTATTTAACCGCTAATCATTTATTAAAATAATAATTTATTCTCAAAATAATTACACTTATTATTATAAATAGAATAAAACAAAAAAATATAATTACAAAATATTAACATTATTTTTCATAAACATAACTATATTTAAGTTAAATTTGTGTAGTAACCAAAAAACTTTTTTACACATGAAAAAAATTCTATTATTTTTTGTAATTGTATTTTTCAGCAGTATAACTACTGTGAAAGCACAATCAGAGCCTTATATCGGGCAAATTTCTATTTATGCATTCAACTTTGCACCAAGAGGCTGGATGCCATGTGATGGCAGATTATTATCCATCTCTCAATACACAGCATTATTCGCACTGATAGGAACTACTTATGGAGGCAATGGCGTTACCACTTTTGCTCTACCAGATTTAAGAGGCAGAATTGTAGTAGGACCAGGAAATGGTCCCGGCTTAACCCCAAAAACCTTAGGAGAAATGGGTGGTACAGAAACCAACACCTTATCTATATCTAATCTACCTCCTCATAATCATAGTGTAAATGCGGTAAGTACAGAAGGAAATCAAAATTCTCCAACCGGAAATTTACTAGCAGATACTAAAACATTAGACAAAGAATATTCTAATGCCGCAGCAAACACCATCATGAATCCTTCAATGGTTGGAAATACAGGAAACGGAACTCCAGTAAATAATATGCAACCATATTTATCAATTGGATATTACATTGCAACAGAAGGTATTTTCCCACCAAGAGATTAAAAAGCAGAGACATGAAAAAACTATTAATCTTTCTTTTATTTACATCTTTTGCTTATTCACAAACGATTACATTTTCGGGATGTGTTAATTTATTTGACAATCAAACTTTTGTTTTCACTAAAACAAGCACAGATGTTAACGGGCGAAACGTTTACCAAACCACTCCAATTGATGGCGCACAAGATTGTAGCGGTGTAGGAGCTTGCGAATTCCAAATTTCTTGGAACAACAATGATAACAGATGGGAATTTTTAGCGGATAGCGGTAATGGAGATTTTATTAATCCATATCTCATTTATCATAATACTTCTGCTTCTATACCCAATCCACCAAATTTAACATTAGGAGTTTGGACAGAAAACACCGCTGTTACAGAAGGAAATTGTGGAGGGAATCTCACTTCAGGAAACGGAACACTAACTGGAGCAGTACAAAGCACCAATCTGAGCACAGAAGAATTATCAAAAAATAAACTTTTACTGACTTCTAATCCGGTAAAAAATTCTCTTGATATTCTTTCTCCTCTTAATCAAGATGCTGAGTTATTTGATTCTCAAGGAAAATTAATTAAAAAGTTTAACCTTAAAAAAGGACAAAACAACTTTGATGTTTCTAATCTTAATACTGGAATTTATTTACTAAAAACCAACTCAGAAACATTAAAATTGATTAAAAACTAATATTAAATTTTATAAAACAAAAAACATCTCATACTTTTGAGGTGTTTTTTTTATGCAATACAATTACACCACCATAAAATCTGAAGTACGAGATATTTTGCTCAAAGAAAAAGGGAGCAAATTTATCGGTTTTGCATTTCCTGTGAATAACGAAAAAGAACTCAAAACTGCTCTGGATAATTTGAAAGAAGAACATCCAAAAGCTACACATCATTGTTATGCTTTCAGAATAGGAATTAATGGTGAAAATTACCGTGCAAATGATGACGGAGAACCTTCAGGAAGCGCTGGTCTACCTATTTATAATCAACTTCTCGCTCACAATCTTACCAATATTTTAGTGGTAATCGTTCGTTATTATGGCGGAACCAAATTAGGCGTTTCTGGTTTGGTAAAAACTTATAAGGAAAGTACTAAATACACTTTGGAACACGCCGAAATCATCACCAAAGAATTAGAAACAGAACTAGAAATCCATTTTAAATTCTCACAACAAAACATCATTTTTTCTCTTCTCAATAAATTTGATGCAAAAGTTTTGAATTTTGATGCGCAGGAAGACTGTACAATTACAGCAAAGCTCAATTTGTCAGAAAAAGAAAAAATCTCGGAACTTTTGTCCGAGATTCAATATGTAAATTTTAAATTTTTAGAATAAGATTACTCTCTTCTTCCTCCGAAAAGCATAGATGCCCAGTAAAGTAATTGTGCTAATGAACCAAGCGCTGCCACAACATAAGTTCTCGCTGCCCATTTTAGAGAATCTTCAGCTGCAGAATGTTCTTCTCTGCCTAATGTTCCAGAATTTTCTAACCAAGCTAGCGCTCTTTTACTCGCGTCATATTCTACTGGTAAAGTGATGAAAGCAAAAAGTGTAGTTACCGCAAAAAGTAAAACACCAATTGCCAAAACTGTAGTATTTCCTTGAGGATTCTGAATGCTTCTAGAAGCAATCATTACAGAAATCCCTGCAAAAATTACAAACTGAGAAAGCGTAGAACTAATATTTACCAACGGAACCAATTTAGAACGAAGTTGCAACATAGAATAACCTACTGCATGTTGTACAGCATGACCACATTCATGAGCGGCAACCGCTGCTGCAGCTGCATTTCTTTGCATGTAAACTCCTTCTGATAAATTTACTGTTTTATTTGCTGGATTATAATGATCCGTTAATTGACCAGGAACCGAAATCACTTGCACATCATGAATCCCATTATCACGAAGCATTTTTTCGGCAATTTCTTTCCCAGACATACCATTTCTGAGATGAAGTTTAGAATAATGTTCGAATTTCGACTTCAATCTTGCCGAAACCAACCAACTCACGAGCATTAACGCTCCTAAAATTAAATAATAACCTGTCATATTTTTATTATCTTTTCTATTTTTATTTACTCTTTTTGAAGTAAAAACTGTGCCAAACTTGGGCATTGTCATCTTTTACGCTATCTTTGTTTTTCTAATTTTTTATCAACATGTCTGAAGTAAAAATCATTCAAGTTACTACCGAAAAACAATTATCAGATTTTATCAAATTTCCGATGAATCTGTACAAAAATAATCAAAATTATGTGCCATCTTTAATCAAAGATGAGAAAAGCATTTGGAATAAAGAAGAAAATCCCGCTCTTGCCTATTCCGAAGCTAAGCAATTTTTAGCTTACAGAGATCATGAAATCGTAGGAAGAATTGCCGTGATGATTAATCACAAAGAAGCACAAGAACTCGGCATAGAAAAAGTGAGATTTGGGTGGTTAGATTTTATAGATGATGAAGCTGTTTCTAAAGCTCTCATTGATACTGCTATTACTTACGCCAAAGAAAAAAACATCAAAAAAATAGAAGGACCGATGGGTTTTACCAATCTAGACAAGGCAGGAATGCTCACTTTCGGGTTCGATAGATTGGCAACGATGATTGGAATTTACAATTTCAGCTATTACCCAAAACATTTAGAAAAATTGGGATTGGTGAAAGAAAAAGAATGGGTAGAATTCGAAATTATGTTCCCTGATGTTTTACCAGATAAAGTTGAAAAATTTAGTCAACTCATTGCTGAAAAATATCAACTAAAAACTATAAAATTCAATTCTAAAGAAGAAATTCTTCCTTTAGTAGAACCGATGTTTAAGTTATTAGACGAAACATACAAAAATCTTTCGACTTACACTCCTATTACCGATGAGCAAATCCTGCATTACAAAGAGAAATATTTCGGCTTTATAGACAAAGACTACATTATCTGCATTGCTGATAAAGATGAGAAGTTGATTTCTTTTGCGATTACCATGCCTTCATATTCCAGAGCTTTACAAAAAGCCAATGGTAGTTTATTACCATTCGGATGGTATCATTTACTAAATGCTGGCAGAAAAAACGAAAGAGCGAACTTTTATTTGATAGGAATTCATCCTGAATACCAAAGAAGAGGTGTAACTGCAATTATTTTTAAAGAAATTTGGAAAACATTCAAGAAAAAGGGCGTGAAATTTTTAGAGACCAATCCAGAATTAGAAGAGAACAAAAACATCCAGTTACTTTGGCAAGATTACAATCCTGTAAACCACAAGAGACGAAGAACTTACACTTTAGAATTTTAAAAATTTAGAAATGAAAACTCAACTTTATTATTACATTGGCATTATCATCATGTACGTGATGTACAATCAGTTTTTTCAAGTAAAAGATGAGAAAACAAACGCTATCATTAATATTTTGTTTGCGAGTTTTCTTTTTGGGTACATTGCATTCATTGCTTTTAAGGTTTTAAAAAATCTTAAAAATAAATAGTTATTTTTATTAATTCTAAATTGCGGAAAACCCTTTTTTATCGACAAAAGTCATAAAAAATACTTCTCTTTTCTATTTATATTTCGTAAATTTGCCTGTTAGAAATACTTAATAGAGATGAATTTACCTGATAATTATATCCCTGTTCTTATTCAGGCGGCAGTAGGTTTAGGTTTTGTGTTATTTACTTTATACGCATCACACAATTGGGGTCCTAAAAGACACACTTCTGGAGCTACTAAAGATGACACTTTCGAGTGTGGAATTGAAGTAGAAGGAAATGCAAGAACTCCGTTTTCTGTAAAATATTTTCTTACCGCTATTTTATTCGTTTTATTCGACATAGAAATTGTTTTTTTCTATCCTTACGCTGTAAATTTTAAAGAATTAGGATTTGAAGGATTCCTTGCTGTGACTACGTTTATAGCAATCTTCTTCATAGGATTTTTCTATGTACTAAAACGTGGAGCTTTAGATTGGAATAAGTAAATTTATACCGCTAAAGTGTTTTACACATTAGAGTAAGATTTTTCAAAAAAACTTTAAAAAAATTAAAAATGTCAGATAATAAACCTGTAATCAATACTAATGCACCTGCGCCTCCAGGAATTGAAGGTGAAGGTTTTTTCGCAGGAAAATTAAGCGATATTATCGGTATGGCTCGTAAGTTTTCGCTTTGGCCATTACCATTTGCTACTTCTTGTTGTGGTATCGAATTTATGGCAACTATGGCTCCTAACTATGATTTATCTAGATTCGGGGCAGAGAGAATGAGTTTCTCGCCAAGACAAGCAGATATCCTACTGGTTTGTGGTACTATTTCTAAAAAATTAGCTCCAGTTCTTAAACAAGTTTATACACAGATGGCAGAACCAAGATGGGTAGTTGCTGTAGGTGCTTGTGCAAGTAGCGGTGGTATTTTTGATACTTATTCTGTTTTACAAGGAATTGATAAAATTATTCCTGTAGATGTATATGTTCCAGGATGCCCACCAAGACCAGAACAAATTCTAGAAGGCTACATGCAAGTACAAGCTTTGGCAGAAAACGAAAGCTTAAGAAGAAGAGACTTACCAGAATACAAAGCTTTACTAGAAAGCTACGGAATTAAGTAATTTGAAAATGTAAAGATTTGATTTTCAAGTCTTGCATTTATCAAAAATAAATTTGAAACAATAATAGAAACAAATTTTTGAAGGCGATGTAATTTACCTCGATTTCAAATTTTCAAATTAATAATATGACAAGCGAATTTGTTTTAGAAGCCATCAATAGAGAATTTCCAGAAGCAGTGATTTCTTCGTCTGAACCTTATGGATTTCTTACTGTAGAAGTAAAAAAAGAAGAGCTTAAAAAAGTGATTCATCACCTTAAAGAGTCTTCTCTTAATTTTATGTTCCTTACAGACATTTGTGGCATTCATTATCCAGCCCATAAGGAGAAGGAACTTGGAGTAATCTATCACCTTCATAATTTACAAGAAAATTTTAGAATAAGAATCAAAAGCTTTTTCCCAAAAGATAACGCCGAGGTAGATTCTATTACAGACTTGTATTCAGGAGCCAATTGGATGGAAAGAGAAACATATGATTTCTACGGAATTACGTTTAAAGGTCACCCAGATTTAAGAGTTATTCTAAACATGGAAGAACTAGGTTATCACCCTCTTCTAAAAGAATATGCACTAGAAGATGGAACAAGAACTGACAAAGACGACTCTATGTTCGGTAGATAAAAATTCTGAAATCTAAATTATTATGAAAGACAATCAATTATCAAATATACTTAGCCAATACGATGCTCAAGAGCAAGTAGATGGTCAATTATATACACTGAACCTCGGTCCTACTCACCCTGCTACACACGGAATTTTCCAAAACGTGTTAACCATGGATGGCGAAAGAATTCTTCATTCTGAACAAACCGTAGGTTATATTCACAGAGCTTTTGAAAAAATCGCAGAACGCAGAAATTATAGTCAAATTACCACTCTTACAGACCGTTTAAACTATTGTTCATCTCCTATCAATAATATTGGTTGGCACATGACAGTAGAAAAACTTCTTGGTATAGAAATGCCAAAAAGAGTAGATTACATGCGTGTTATCATGATGGAATTGGCTCGTATTGCAGACCACTTGGTTTGTAACTCCGTAATTGCAGTTGATACAGGAGCTTTAACCGGTTTCACCTACGTTTTCCAAGACAGAGAAAAAATTTACGATATCTACGAACAAGTTTGTGGTGCTAGAATGACTACAAACATGGGTAGAATTGGTGGTTTCGACAGAGATTTCACTCCTAAATTCCACGAATTATTAAAAGATTTCTTAAAAAATTTCCCTGCTAGATTCCAAGAATTTTCAAATTTAGTAGAAAGAAACAGAATCTTCATGGACAGAACCATCGGTGCTGGTCCTATCAGTGCAGAACGTGCATTAAACTACAGTTTTGTAGGTCCTAACTTAAGAGCTGCTGGTGTAGATTATGACGTGAGAGTAGCAAGTCCTTATTCATCATACCAAGATTTTGATTTCAATATTCCTATTGGTACTGCTGGAGATACTTATGATAGATTCATGGTTCGTCAACAGGAAATTTGGGAAAGTTTAAAAATCATTAACCAAGCTTATAACAATCTTCCAGAAGGAGATTTCCATGCAGATGTACCAGAATTTTTCTTACCAGAAAAAGCAGAAGTGTATAATAATATGGAAGCATTAATCTATCACTTCAAAATTGTGATGGGCGAAACTGATATTCCTGCTGGTGAAGTTTATCATTCTGTAGAAGGTGGAAACGGTGAACTTGGTTTCTATTTAGTAAGTGATGGAGGTAGAACTCCATACAGATTGCACTTTAGAAGACCTTGTTTCATCTATTACCAAGCGTATCCAGAAATGATTAAAGGCGCCGTAATCTCTGATGCAATCGTTACGATGAGTAGCATGAACGTGATTGCTGGAGAATTAGACGGATAAAAAGATTATAAATTTTAGATTATAAATTTTAAATTATTAATCTAAAAAATCCATAGTTAATTATTTGAATTAAAGATATTTAAAATCTAAAATTCAGAATTTAAAATTTAAAATTTTAAAGAAGTGAGCGAAACAATTGCTTTTAAACCAGAAACTTTAGAAAAAGTAAAACAAATCATTGCAAGATATCCAGAAGGAAAACAAAAATCTGCATTAATTCCTGTGCTTCACTTAGCGCAGAAAGAATTTGGCGGTTGGTTAGACGTTCCTGTGATGGATTATGTAGCAAGTGTTTTAGAAATTACTCCAATAGAAGTGTATGAAGTAGCTACTTTCTACACCATGTTTAATATGCAACCTGTAGGAAAATACGTTTTAGAAGTTTGCGTTACAGGACCTTGTATGTTAAGAGGAAGTGATGATATCGTAAATTATATCAAAGAAAAATTAGGCATCAAAGCTGGCGAAACTACTGCAGATGGTTTATTTACTCTAAAACCTGCAGAATGTCTTGGAGCTTGCGGTTACGCACCTATGATGCAACTTGGAAAATTCTATCACGAAAATTTAACTAAAGAAAAAGTAGACGAAATCCTTGAGCTTTGCAGACAAGGACAAATCGCTCTTGATTAATAAATAACAGTTATGAGTAAAAAACTTTTACTTAAAAACGCACACATAGAAGGTATCAGATATTTTGATACTTACAGAGAACATGGTGGCTACCAGTCTGTAGAAAAAGCACTGAAAATGACTCCGGACCAAATTGTAGAAGAAGTGAAAACTTCTGGTCTTAGAGGTCGTGGTGGTGCTGGTTTCCCTACAGGAATGAAATGGAGCTTCCTAGCAAAACCAGAAGGTGTGCCTAGATATTTGGTCGTAAATGCAGACGAATCAGAACCTGGAACTTTCAAAGACAGATATTTGATGGAGTTTATTCCTCATCTTTTGATTGAAGGAATGATTATCGCATCTTATGCCTTAGGTTCTAACACTTCTTACATCTACATCAGAGGAGAATATGCATGGATTCCAGATATTTTAGAACAAGCGATTGACGAAGCTAAAAAAGCAGGTTTCCTTGGTAAAAATATTTTAGGCAGTGGTTTCGATTTAGAAATTTATGTTCAGAGAGGAGCTGGTGCTTATATCTGTGGAGAAGAAACTGCACTTCTAGAATCACTAGAAGGAAAACGTGGAAATCCTAGATTAAAACCACCTTTCCCTGCGGTAAAAGGTCTTTGGCAATGTCCAACTGTGGTAAATAACGTAGAAACCATCGCTGCAGTAGTTCCAATTATAGATATTACAGGAGCAGAATACGCTAAAATTGGTGTAGGACGTTCTACAGGTACTAAATTAATTTCCGCTTGTGGAAACATCAATAAACCAGGAGTTTACGAAATAGACATGACCATCACTGTAGAAGAATTTATCTATTCTGATGAATATTGTGGCGGAATTCCGAACGGTAAAAAATTAAAAGCTTGTATTCCTGGAGGTTCTTCAGTACCAATTGTTCCAGCAAATTTATTGCTTAAGACAGCTTCAGGCGAACCAAGATACATGAACTACGAATCTCTTTCTGATGGTGGTTTCGCTACAGGAACTATGATGGGATCTGGTGGTTTCATTGTTTTAGATGAAGACCAATGTGTGGTAAAACATACCATGACCTTAGCACATTTCTACAACCACGAAAGTTGCGGACAATGTACACCTTGCCGTGAAGGAACAGGATGGATGTATAAAATTCTGAAAAAAATAGAATCAGGACAAGGCGAAATGAAAGATATTGACTTGCTATGGGATATTCAGAGAAAAATTGAAGGAAATACCATTTGCCCATTAGGAGATGCAGCAGCTTGGCCTGTAGCAGCAGCAATTCGTCATTTTAGAGATGAATTCGAATGGCATATCAATAACCCAGAATGCTTAACCAGAAATTATGGAATTGCGCATTATGCAGATCCACTTCCGGTAGTTGAAAAACAATAATATTAGACATTAATAAAGCTAAAGCTTAATTCATAATAGATAGAAATGAGCGAAGAAATTAAAAAATTTAAAGTAACCATTGACGGACAAACTACGGAAGTAGAACCAGGAACTACCATTCTAAACGCAGCGCGCCAGATTGGTGGAAAATCTGTTCCTCCAGCAATGTGTTATTACAGCAAATTAGAAAACAGTGGTGGTAGATGCAGAACTTGCCTAGTAGAAGTTTCTAAAGGCTCTGAAGCTGATCCTCGTCCTATGCCAAAATTAGTGGCAAGCTGTAGAACTACAGTAATGGACGGAATGGAAGTGAAAAACCTTACTTCTGAAAAAACGCAAGAAGCAAGAAAAGCCGTTACCGAATTCCTTTTACTCAATCACCCACTAGATTGCCCTATTTGTGACCAAGCTGGTGAATGTCACCTTCAAGATTTAGGTTACGAACATGGTCTTCAGCAAACCAGAAATGATTTTGAAAAAAATACTTATGATGCTGATGATTTAGGACCAAACATTAAGCTAAACATGAACAGATGTATCTTGTGTGCAAGATGCGTTTTGGTAGCTAATCAATTGACGAATACCCGTGAACACGGAATTCTTTTCAGAGGTGAACATGCAGAAATCTCTACTTATCTTAACAAAGCTTTAGATAATGATTTTATTGGAAACGTAATAGACGTTTGTCCAGTAGGAGCATTAACAGATAGAACTGCAAGATTTGCAAGCAGAGTTTGGTTTACAAAACCAGTAGACGCTACTTGTACTTGTTCTAAATGTTCTGGTAAAGCAGTTCTTTGGATGAAAGGAGACGAAATCGTAAGAGTAACTGCCAGAAAAGATCAATACGGAGAAGTAGAAGAATTTATCTGCAACGAATGTAGATTCGAGAAAAAAGATGTAAAACATTGGAACATAGAAGGACCAAGACACATCAGCAGACATTCTGTAATTTCTCTTAACCATTACCAAAAACCAGAAGAAATGGTGGTAAAAGCGTTAGAAAATGAAACGGCTAAAGAAATTAGCGCAGAAGACGAACAACATAACGCTTAATTAAAAAGAATAAAATAAAAATTCATAAATCAAAGAAATGGATTTAATACTTTTCAAAACAATACTTGTAGTATCACTTTTCGCCCTTTCTATGGCTGTAGCAGCCTACTCTACTTGGGCAGAGAGAAAAGTGGCTGCCATTATGCAAGACAGAATTGGTCCCAACAGAAGCTGGAAATTCGGTTTACTTCAACCATTAGCTGACGGTGGAAAATTCTTCTTCAAGGAAGACTTTATCCCAGAAAAAGCAGAAAAATTCTTATTTTTCTTCGGGCCCGGTTTAGTAATGTTTATTTCACTCATTACTGGAGCTGTAATTCCTTGGGGAAAATCTCTTAATATTGGCGGACAATCTTTTGATTTACAAGTAGCCAATCTAGATGTAGGTGTTCTCTACTTAATGGGAATGGTTTCTATCGGTGTTTACGGAATTATGATTGGAGGCTGGGCTTCTAACAATAAATATTCATTAATCGGAGCAATTAGAGCTTCATCTCAAATGATTTCTTACGAATTAGCAATGGGGCTATCTCTATTAGCTATTATCATGATGAACAGTTCTCTAGACCTTAAGGTAATTGCAGAATCTCAAAGTGGATGGTATGGTATGAAATGGAATATCTTCTTCCAACCATTAGCATTTATCATCTTCTTTGTAGCAGCATTAGCAGAAACCAATAGAGCTCCGTTTGATTTACCAGAATGTGAAACAGAATTAGTAGGAGGTTTCCACACAGAATATTCTGCAATGAAACTAGGACTTTTCTTATTCGGTGAATATGTAAACTTATTTATTTCTTCAGCATTAATCACTACCCTTTTCTTAGGAAGTTACAATTTCCCTGGATTAGCATGGATTGGTGAAAACTGGGGAGAAAACGCTGCTGGAATTGCAAGTATTTTAGCATTCTTGGCTAAAACCATTGCCGTAATCCTTACCTTTATGTGGATTAGATGGACTTTACCAAGATTTAGATATGACCAATTAATGCACCTTGGCTGGAAATCATTAATTCCGCTTGCATTAGTAAACTTGTTGGTAACTGGAGCTTTAGTTCTTTTGAACCAACATTATCAATGGATTTAATAATTTGAAATTGATTATTTGAAATTTGAAATTATAAAAAAATTAAAAATTTAAGATAAAGTTTGAGTAGAGAAAAATCTCATCTCAAATCTCACATCTCAAATCTAATTTATATGAAACTAACCAATAGATCAAAGGTAGCTTCTAACAAAAAGATGACTTTTTCAGAGAAAATTTATCTCCCTGCAATCATCAAAGGAATGGGAATTACCGGAAAACATGCGATAATGACTCTTACTGGGAAACTACCTACTGTAAGCTATCCTGAAGAGCAAAGAGAATTTTCTGAAATTTATCGTGGATTACACGTTCTGAAGCGTGATGATGAAGGCAGAGAAAGATGTACTGCTTGTGGATTATGTGCGGTAGCTTGTCCTGCTGAAGCCATTACCATGACTGCGGGAGAACGTACCAAAGAGCAAAAACATCTTTACAGAGAAGAAAAATATGCCGAAGTATATGAAATCAATATGCTAAGATGTATCTTCTGTGGATTATGCGAAGAAGCTTGTCCTAAATCTGCAATTTATCTTACCGATAGAATTGTAAAACCAGAACAAAACAGAGGCTCATTTATCTACGGCAAAGATCTTTTGGTAGAAAGCATGGAAAACAGAATAGATATTTCTGAAAGACAAACAGAATCACAAAAAAAAGCTCTTAAATAAATGGAACAGTTCTTATTCTTTTTTATCGCTTTAGTAGCGGTTGCAAGTGCTGTTTACTTTGTATTTGCAAGAAATCCTTTGTATGCAATTTTATCACTAGTTGTTACTTTCTTTAGCATTGCTGCATTATATGTTTTATTAAATGCGCAGTTCTTAGGAATTGTACAAATTATCGTGTACACAGGAGCCATCATGGTGTTATTCCTTTATGTATTAATGATGCTTAATCTTAATGCTAAAGACGAAAGCAAAAAACAAAACCTTACGAAATTTATCGGTATTTTTTCTGCCGGAATCCTTTTCGTGGGAATGTTAGGAGCTTATAAAGGCCTTTCTCAATCGAATGTTGTTGACAATATTGATAGCAGCATCGGTTTGACTAAAAACCTTGGAAAATTATTGTTTAACGAATATGTATTACCATTCGAACTCGCTTCTATCCTGATTTTAGCAGGTATTGTAAGTGCAGTATTAATTGGTAAAAAAGATTTATAGAATTATGGAAGTCAATTCATTTTTACAAAACATACCGCTCAATTGGTACATTATTTTAAGTACTACATTGTTTTGTTTAGGAGTTTTAGGAGTTCTCGTTCGTAAAAATGCCATCATCATTTTAGGATGTGTAGAATTAATGCTTAATTCTGTAAATCTACTTTTGGCTGCATTTTCTGCTTATAAAGGAGATGGACACGGACAAATTTTGGTATTCTTTATCATGGTAGTGGCTGCTGCAGAAGTTGCGGTAGGTCTAGCGATTATCACTATGATGTACAGAAATACCAGAAATGTAGATGTAAGTATTTTTAACAAATTAAAAGGATAATGCAGATGGAAAATTTAGTATACGCAATCGTTTTACTTCCTTTAATTGGATTTGTAATCAACGGATTATTCGGAAAGCGCTTACCAAAAGCTTTGGTTGGCGGATTAGCTACCTTAGTAGTATTCGCGGCTTTTCTAATTTCTGTAAGTATTTTTATAGGTTTTCCTGCAGAGGGAACACCAGTTATTGTAAAAGCATTTGAATGGTTCACCATCGGTGGAATTCAAGTGAATTTCGGGTTCCAAATAGACCAATTATCATTAATGATGATGATGATTGTAACAGGAATTGGTTCTTTAATCCACTTGTACTCTATTGGCTACATGAGCCATGACAAAGGTTTCTACAAGTTTTTTACTTATTTGAATTTATTTATTTTCTCCATGCTTCTTTTGGTAATGGGAAGCAATTACCTTATTCTTTTCATCGGTTGGGAAGGTGTAGGTCTTTGTTCTTACTTACTGATTGGTTTCTGGTACGAAAATACAGAATATGGTAAAGCTGCTAGAAAAGCTTTCATTATGAACAGAATTGGTGACCTTGGTTTATTGATTGGTATTTTCCTAATCGCTTCACAAACCAATGCACTAGATTATCTTTCTGTAGCACAAAACGCTTCAAAATTTGAATTTGACGGAGTGGTGATTATGTTTATCACGCTTAGTTTATTCATTGGAGCTATGGGTAAATCTGCACAGATTCCTTTATTTACATGGCTACCAGATGCGATGGCTGGTCCTACTCCAGTTTCTGCGTTAATTCACGCGGCAACCATGGTTACGGCTGGTATTTATTTAGTAGTACGTTCTAATTTCTTATATCATCTTTCACCGAGCACTTTAGACTTTATTCTTGTAATAGGTCTTGCTACTTCATTAATTGCAGCATTCATCGGTTTAAGACAAAATGATATCAAAAAAGTGTTAGCATACTCTACTGTTTCTCAGTTAGGACTTATGTTTATTGCACTAGGTGTAGAAGCTTATACTTCTGCTATGTTCCACTTAATGACGCACGCTTTCTTCAAAGCATTGTTATTCTTAGGAGCTGGTTCTGTAATTCACGCAATGAGCGGAGAACAAGATATGAGATTTATGGGAGGCTTAAAATCTAAAATTCCTGTAACTTATTGGACTTTCTTAATCGGAACATTGGCCATTGCTGGAATTCCGCCATTGTCTGGTATGATTTCTAAAGACGAAATTTTAGTTGCACTTTGGGCAAAATCTCCAGTAATTTGGGGCTTAACATTGTTCAGTGCTGCATTAACTGGAATTTATATGTTTAGATTGTTATTCTTAACTTTCTTTGGAAGTTTCAGAGGAACAGAAGAACAAAAACATCATTTACACGAAAGTCCTATCTCTATGACTTTACCATTAGTAGTATTAGCTGTACTATCAGTGGTAGGAGGTTTCATTAATTTACCTCATTTCATAGGTCATGGTGAATATCAAAATTTAGCACATTGGTTAGAACCACTTTACGTATATGGAGCGAAACATGCAGAAGTTCCATTTAATATTGAAATGATTCTTTTGGCGATTACCTTAGTAATGGTAGCTGCGGTATTCTTCATCGTAAGAAATATTTATGTTACTAAAAACAAAATGGCTCAACCAGAAGAAAATTATAAAGGCTGGGAAAGACTTTCAGCTAAAAAATTATTAATAGACGAACTTTATAATGCTACGGTAGTGAAACCTGTAGAAGGTCTTGGAAAAGGCACCAGAATGTTTGATAAATTGATGGATAGATTCTTCAATTTTGTAGGTTTCGGAGC
The DNA here is from genome assembly GCA_964530915.1 of uncultured Cloacibacterium sp. Classification (GTDB taxonomy): domain Bacteria; phylum Bacteroidota; class Bacteroidia; order Flavobacteriales; family Weeksellaceae; genus Cloacibacterium. The sequence continues at coordinate 45,667 of CAZHCK010000009.1, forward strand.
AGTAGAATCTGGAAGATCGTTTAAAAAATTCCAAAATGGTAATGTAGAAAATTATGTTCTCATTATGTCTTTGGCAATCGGTTTAATTTTAATTGTTAACTTTTTATTACAATAGCAAATGTTAGAAGCACTGTTACTTTTACCTTTAATTGGTTCAGGATTAGTTTTTGCGTTTAGAAACTCTAATAGCAAATATTTAGCAGTAGGAATTGCTTTCGTGCAGATGTTTTTAACATTCTACATGCTATCACAATTTAATAATGTACCTACGGTAGACTCTCCATTACAATTTGAGATTATCAAACCGTGGTCATCCTATATTAAAAGCACATTACACTTCGGTTTAGACGGAATGAGCATGCTTTTGTTATTATTAACAAACATTTTAGTTCCATTAATTATTCTTTCTTCTTTCAATGAAAACAAGAAATACAATAATAATTTCTATGCGTTAATTCTATTAATGCAATTTGGTTTAGTAGGTGTTTTCACCGCTCTAGACGGATTATTATTCTACGTTTTCTGGGAAGTAACTCTTATCCCAATTTGGTTTATCGCTGGACTTTGGGGAGACGAAGAAAAGAGAATTAAAGTTACCACTAAGTTTTTCGTATATACTTTTGTAGGTTCATTATTTATGTTCATTGGTTTGATTTATGTATATAACCATGCTGCATCTTTTGAACTAACAGATTTATATAACGCTAACTTAAACGAAGTACAACAAGTAGTGGTTTTCTGGTTAATTTTCTTAGCATTTGCTGTAAAATTACCGATTTTCCCACTTCACAATTGGCAACCAGATACTTATACCTTCTCTCCTACTCAAGGAACGATGTTGCTTTCTGGTATCATGCTTAAAATGGCTATTTATGGTGTTTTAAGATATTTATTACCAATTGCACCAAATGCTTTACTCGGAACTTCAGGACAAGTAGTGATGATTCTTTCTATTCTAGGAGTGGTTTACGGAGCGCTTATCGCGATTGTACACCATGATATTAAGAAAATTATCGCTTACTCATCGCTTTCACACGTTGGATTAATGGTGGCAGGTATTTTTGCTTCTGCTATTCTTACTGCTCAAGGAAATTTCACTTTCGAAGGAGCACAAGGAGCTTTAGTTCAAACTTTTGCACACGGTATTAATGTAGTAGGTTTATTCTACTGTGCTGATATTTTAATCAAACAATTTAAAACAAGAGACATCAGACAAATGGGAGGTTACGCTAAAGCGGCTCCTAAATTTGCTACGCTTTTCATGATTTTATTACTTGGTTCTATGGGAGTTCCATTAACCAATGGATTCATCGGAGAATTTATTTTATTAAAATCTATTTTTGATTATGATAAAGTGGTAGTCGTTTTTGCAGGTCTTACTATTATTCTAGCAGCAGTTTATCTGCTCAGAATGTATGGAAAAGCCATGTTTGGAACCGGCGATGAAAGAGTGGTAAGTACCTTAAAAGACATTTCTAATGTAGAATTTGTAGTATTGGCAAGTTTAGCTGTAGTGGTAATCGTATTAGGAGTTTTCCCAAGCGGTGTTTTAGAAATGGTGAATAGTTCGTTGAAGTTTATCTACTCTTCTATTAAGGGTTAAAAAAATAATAAATTTTAGAATTTGTTTTTTGAGAATCTCAAATCTCAAATCTTAAATCTCAAATCTATAAATAATGAGTGTTTTAGTAGTTTTATTCCTTACGGCAGTATTAGCATTATTTTCTGGAGTTTATAATCAAGGAAAATTTGCAAGATATATCGGAATTTTGGGACTTTTGGTTGCACTTTGTGTAAGCTTCTCTCCTGAGTTAGCATTTTTTAATCAATACAAATCTATGTTTGATTTTAATGAAAATGCGGCTTTATTTACCAAAATTTCTTTAGTGGTTACGTTGTTAATTTTCTTCTTAGGAGGTTTTGCATTTAACAATCACCGTAGTCACCAATCAGAATTATATTCGTTAATGTTATTTTCATTAATCGGAGCAGTAATTCTTTTCAGTTTTACAAATTTAGTAACGCTATTTTTAGGAATCGAAATCTTATCTATTCCGCTATATGTAATGGCTGGAAGTAACAAGACTGATTTACGCTCAAACGAAGCTTCAATTAAGTATTTCTTAATGGGAGCATTTGCTACAGGATTCCTTCTTTTCGGGATTGCATTAATTTATGGAAGCACAGGTAGTTTTGACGTTCATGCAATCAATAATTTTAGCGTAGCAAATCCTAAAGATTTAATGTTTGTAATGGGAATCATGTTAATGCTTGTAGCAATGGCATTTAAGGTTTCTCTAGCTCCTTTTCACATGTGGAGTCCAGATGTTTACCAAGGTGCTCCATCATTGATTACAGCATTCATGGCTTCTGTAGTAAAAATTGCTGCATTCTTTGCCTTCTTCAAAGTTATGAATCTTGCTTTTGCAGGAAGCATCAAAGAATGGATTAACATTCTTGGTGTTTTAGTAATCATCACGCTTTTATTAGCCAATGCAATGGGATTAGCGCAAACCAATGCTAAGAGAATGTTGGCGTATTCTTCTGTTTCTCATGCAGGTTACTTAGGTTTAATTTTCTTTGGAGCAAACAGCTTATCTGTATATAATTTAGCATTTTACTTATTCGCTTATTCACTAGCTACAGTTGGAGTATTTATGACTTTAATTTGGGTAGAAAAACTGAAAAGAGAAACTTCATTTGAAGCATTCAAAGGATTGGCAAAATCAGAACCTTTATTAGCAGTTGTAACTGCGGTTTCATTATTATCAATGGCTGGTATTCCATTAACTGCAGGATTCGTAGCGAAATTTAACATTTTTGCTCAAGCGATGAATGGAGCTGCTTTCTTAGTTTTGATTGCTGTAATTGGTTCTGCACTAAGTATCGCTTATTATTTAAAACTGATTATTTCAATGTTTTTTCATACAGAAACTTCATTTAAAAGTTCAGAAAAAGTAAGCATTACGTATAATATTATTGCAGTTTTCATCATTGTAGCAATTCTTGCAATAGGTATTTATCCTGACCTTTTCAAAGTACAATTTGGACTTTAATCAGCAAGTCTTAATCATAGAATAAACACAATTCAGAAATGGGTTGTGTTTTTGTTTTTATTTTATTAATATTAAAGTAAATAAAAAACTCTAGCGTATCAATATTTATATGAAATTCTTAAAAAAAATGATAATTACATTTACCATACTCATTGCAGCTATTGCAATAGGAACATATCTTTTTATGCAAGGCAAACAATTTGGAGAGTTACCTTCTGGAAAAAGACTAGAAAGAATCTTAAAATCACCACATTACAAAGACGGAAAATTCCAAAACCTGAATCCTACTCCACAATTGGCAGAAGGAACTTCTATGACACAAGTATTTTTCAATTTTTTCTTTTCTAAAGTTGAAAATGCAACTCCCAAAAAGAAATTCAATTTCACAAAAACAGATTTAAAAAACTTGAACCCAAATGAAAATATCTATGTTTGGATGGGACATTCTTCTTATTTTCTTCAAATTGATGGAAAAAAAATATTAGTTGATCCCGTTTTCAGCGGTAGCGTTTCTCCTTTAAAAATTACCAATAAAGCATTTGACGGAACAGATATTTACACCGCAAATGATATTCCTGAATTAGACTATTTGATTATTACGCATGATCATTGGGACCATTTAGACTACGAAACGGTTACTAAAATTCGTTCAAAAGTAAAACAGGTCATTACCGGTTTAGGAACTGGTGCTCATTTAGAATCTTGGGATTATGAACCATCCAAAATTATAGAATTAGATTGGTTCGAAAGTTCTGCCTTAGGTAAAGGTTTTAAAATTAATGCAGAACCAGCCAGACATTTTTCTGGTAGAGGATTCAAAAGGGACCAAGCAATTTGGGCAAGTTTTGTTTTGGAAACATCAAATTCTAAAATTTATATCGGCGGAGATTCTGGTTATGACAATCACTTCAAAAAAATTGGAGAAAAATATGGAAAATTAGATTTAGCCATTCTAGAAACCGGACAATATAACAATGCCTGGAAATACATTCACATGCTTCCTGGTGAGCAATTACAAGCAATGAAAGACCTTAAAGCACAAAGAATGATTGCAGTTCATAATTCTAAATTCAAATTGGCGCTTCACTCTTGGTATGAACCTATGGAAAAACTTCATGAACTTAATACCGAAAAATTGAGAGTCATCACTCCAAAAATTGGTGAAAAAGTTTTTTGGCAAGATGATGAAAAAATTTATCCTAAGTGGTGGGAAGAATATAAATAAAAGCAACGCAATTCAGCAATGAGTTGCGTTTTTCTTTGAAAACAATTAACGCTCGCTTCGATCACATTAAAATTCAAAATAATTTTTAATCATTTGATTAAATAATTTGTTTAAATCAAATTTTAATTGTACATTATGCTTCATAAAAAGTGAAAAACAAATGAATGAACAGGAACAAACCACTGAAGAAAAAATTCTAGAAGCAGCTTCAGAAGTCTTTACCGAAAAAGGATTTGCAGGAACGAGAACCAGAGATATTGCCGAAAAAGCAGGAATAAATCTGGCGTTACTTAATTACTACTTTCGAAGTAAAGAAAAACTTTTTGAACAAGTGATGAAGATAAAAGTAGTACTACTCTTCGGAAAGATTTTCCCTATTTTAAGCAATGAGAAAACATCTTTAGAAGAAAAAATAGACTTAGCTTCAGAAAAATATTTCGAAATTTTATCTAAAAATCCTAATCTTCCTC
>CAZHCK010000010.1:0-47154 GCA_964530915.1 uncultured Cloacibacterium sp.
GTAAAAAGACTGCTTCATTATTTCGTTGTACTTCCTTCCTCGCAATGACAGCATCAGAAATCTTCCAGCTTTCAAACTAATTTTCTAAAATCCTTTTATTAATTTCATTAATCAATTCTGGACCTTCGTAAATAAAGCCTGTGTAAATCTGCACCAAACTAGCGCCTGCTTCTAATTTTTCGATGGCATCTTCTGCACTGTGAATTCCGCCTACACCGATAATTGGGAAAGAACGATTAGACTTTTCAGCCAAATATCTGATGACTTCTGTGCTTTTTTCACGGATTGGTTTTCCTGAAAGTCCGCCGTTTCCAATTTTTTCCAAAGTTTCTTTAGAGGCTTTAAGGTTTTCTCTTGAAACCGAAGTGTTGGTGGCAATAATTCCATCAATTTTGGTTTCGGAGACCAACTCTACGATTTCATCGAGTTGAATTTTATTGAGATCTGGAGCGATTTTCAGAAGAACAGGTTTTGGCTGAGCATACTCAGCATTCACTTTCTGAATTTCTGTAATCAGTTCCTTTAAATAATCTGCATCTTCTAGCTTGGCGTGACTAGAAACATTTGGGCAACTCACATTCAGTACAAAATAATCTACAAAATCGTGCAAACCTCGGAAACATTCTACATAATCTGCGGTGTAATTTTGGGGTAAAGTGTTTGTGTTTTTACCAATATTTCCGCCGATGATTACTTTGTGAGGAGATTTTTTAAGATTTTCTACAATTTTTGCTAAACCTTCATTGTTAAAACCCATTCTGTTGATAATTCCTCCGTCTTCTATTAGTCTGAAAAGACGTTTTTTCGGATTACCAGATTGTGCTTTTGGTGTTACGGTTCCTATTTCTACAAATCCGAATCCTAAATCTGCTAATTCATTAAACAGCACTGCATTTTTGTCAAAACCCGCAGCTAAACCTACTGGATTTTTGAATTTCAAGCCAAATAATTCACGCTCGAGACGTTTATCTTCGATAGGTTTTGGGAAAAATAATTTGGTTAAAAAACCGAAATTTTTAAGGATAAAAAAGGTAAAATGATGGACTTTTTCAGGATCAAATTTGAAAAAAATCGGACGAAGAAGTGATTTGTACATTTTGAAAAAACGTTTTACAAATTTAGTGTTTTTTTCACGCAAAGTCGCAAAGTGTTTCGCAAAAAGCGCAAAGATTTTTGAAAGTTATTTAATTTATGATGTTGGAAATTCCCGCAGATTCTGCAGATTCTTCAGTGAAAGTATAATCGAAAAGTGTTTATAGCCCTGATTGCAGTGGAAATCCCGCAGTAAGCGTTGGGTTTAGTTATGGAACGAGGAATTGCAACGGAAAGCAGGACTGAGTTTCCATAAATTTACGAAATGTCTTGCTCCTTAAAAATGTAGAAAATTGCTATAAATTCCCTATTTTTGCAATTCAATTCAAAAGTTATGGCAAAACAAGAAGACGTTTTCAAGAAGGTAGTTTCTCACGCAAAAGAATATGGTTTTATTTTCCCGAGTTCTGAAATTTATGACGGACTTTCGGCGGTTTACGATTATGGACAAAATGGTGCAGAACTGAAAAATAACATCAAGCAATATTGGTGGAAAGCAATGGTGCAACTGAACGAGAATATTGTAGGACTGGATTCTGCAATCCTGATGCACCCAACTACTTGGAAAGCTTCTGGACACGTGGATGCATTTAACGACCCATTGATTGACAATAAAGATTCTAAAAAGCGTTTTCGTGCAGATGTTTTGATTGAAGATTACTGTGCAAAACTAGAAGATAAAGCGCAAAAAGAAATAGAAAAAGCGGCAAAAAGATTTGGTGATGCTTTTGATAAAGCACAGTTTGAGGCTACCAATCCTAGAGTTTTAGAATACAGAGAAAAACAAAAAACCATTCTCGCAAGAATGGCAAAATCCCTGGAAAACAATGATTTAGCAGATGTAAAAGCACTCATTGAAGAATTAGAAATTGCTGATCCTGACACTGGTTCTAAAAACTGGACGGATGTAAGACAATTCAACCTAATGTTCGGGACTAAATTAGGAGCTTCTGCGGAAAATGCGATGGATTTATATCTTCGTCCGGAAACTGCGCAAGGTATTTTCGTGAATTTCTTGAATGTACAGAAAACTTCTCGTCATAAATTGCCTTTCGGAATTGCACAAATAGGTAAAGCATTTAGAAATGAGATTGTTGCAAGACAATTCATCTTCAGAATGAGAGAATTTGAACAAATGGAAATGCAATTTTTTGTACCACCGGGAACAGAATTGAAATTCTACGAAGAATGGAAACAAAAACGTCTCAACTGGCATTTAGCGCTTGGTTTAGGACAAGAAAATTATAAATTCCACGATCACGAAAAATTAGCGCACTACGCGAATGCTGCTGCTGATATCGAATTCAAATTCCCATTTGGTTTCAAAGAATTAGAAGGAATTCACTCAAGAACTGATTTCGATTTATCTGCACATGAAAAATTCTCTGGCAGAAAATTACAATATTTCGATCCAGAAAGAAATGAAAACTACGTTCCTTATGTAGTAGAAACTTCTATTGGTCTTGACAGAATGTTCTTGGCATTATTCTCAAATTGCTTGAAAGATGAAGTTTTAGAGGACGGTTCAGAGAGAATAGTTTTATCACTTCCGCCTGCTTTAGCACCTGTAAAAGCAGCGATTTTGCCATTGGTGAAAAAAGATGGATTACCAGAATTTGCAGAAAAAATCTTCAATGATTTGAAATATGATTTCAATGTGATTTCTGAGGAAAAAGACAGCATTGGTAAACGTTACAGAAGACAAGATGCTATCGGAACACCTTTCTGTATTACTGTTGACCATGATTCTTTGACAGATAACACGGTAACTTTAAGAGAAAGAGACACCATGAAGCAAGAGCGTGTGAAAGTAGAAGATTTAAGAAGAATTATTGATGAAAAAGTGAACTTTAGAACTTTGCTTTCTAAGATTTAATTCTTTCAAAAAATATTAAAACAAAATCCCGAAGAAAATTCTTCGGGATTTTTTCATAATTTAGTTTATAGCGAAATATTAGAATTTCATTCCTACACCAAAGCCAATTAAAAGTGGATTGATTTTAACTTCAGCAGGAACAGTTGCAGGTAAACCTAAATCTACATCTACATCTGTTTTAAGATAAAGTTTTTTAATGTCTACGTTAAGGAAAAATTTGTCATTCACAAAATAATCTACACCACCTTGTAATGCAAATCCCACATTGTTTTTGTAATCCATTCCTAGTGTATCACCGTTTTCTACATCATAGAAAATAGTATAATTAAGACCAGCTCCTACATAAGGTTTTAAACTTTTAGTTGGATAAAAGTGATATTGCAAAGTTACTGTTGGAGGTAATAATCTTACACTTCCTAGAGAAACTTCATCATTTCCAACTTTAACATCATGTTTAGAGGTTCCTAGAATTAGTTCTGCTGCAAAATTTTTGTTAAAGAAATAAGTAAAGTCTAATTCTGGAATAAAAGCGTTTGAAATGTTTACATCGCTGTCTTCTCCTCCTACTGTAGATTTTTCATAAGGTTGTACACTTACACCTCTTAATCTAACTTGCCAGTTTTGTGCACTTAAGCTTACGGTAAATAATAACCCAGCTAAAAATAGTAATTTTCTCATTGTTATTTTTTTTGTTTGTTATGGGGGCTAAGATATTATTTTCAGTATAACGCCCAAAATGATTTATATCACTGAGTTTTATCATATTTATGGTGAAAATAATTTTGCTTTGAAATATTTTTTAAATTTGAAAAAAATGATTTATGAAAACGCTTAAGAACCTCTTTTTTGGAATTCTACTTTTTATAGCAGCAGTTATTGCGCTGGCTTATGCTTTTAATTATCAACATCTTTTTAATGCCATTGCGCTTACCTATCTTAAAGGGGAAACTAGTGCTACCATAGATGATGGTGTAGATTTCCCGTCTAGAAATATAGAAAAAGGAGTTGCACAACCTTGGCAAAAAGATTCTTTATACAATAAAATTTCTTTACCGAAAAACATCGTTGACAATTTAAAATCTACCAATTCTGCTTCATTTTTGGTCATAAAAGATGGAAAATTAGTCCATGAAGAATATTTCGGAGAATACAAACCTACCTCCCAAACCAATTCTTTTTCTATGGCAAAAGCCATCACCGTTTTATTGATGGGATTGTCAATAGAAGACCACAAAATACAATCAGAAAATCAAAAATTTGCCGATTTTTATCCCAATTTTAACGAAGTAGAACATGGCAACGAGTTAACCTTAAGAGATTTAGCCGCTATGGAAGCTGGCTATTATTGGGATGAAGATTACAGAAACCCATTTTTACAGAATCCTAGAATTTATTACGGTAAAAACATGGCAGAAGCAATGCTGAAATCTCCTCAGTTTGAGGCAAAACCTGGAAGCAGATTCGAATATCAATCTGGCGCTACGCAATTATTGGGATTTGCGATTAGAAAGGCGGTAAATGTTCCACTTTCTGCATATGCTTCTCAAAAGCTTTGGAAACCTCTAGGAATGGAATCAGACGCTTACTGGAATGTAGATGAAGACAATAAAATGGAAAAAACGTTCTGCTGTATCAATGCTATTCCTCGTGATTATGCAAAACTAGGACAATTTATGCTTCAAAAAGGAAATTGGAACGGAAAGCAACTGATTGATTCTACCTACATTCAAAAAATGATTACGCCAACTCAACACTCTAATGGAATCTATGGCTTGGGAATTTGGATTAATAATGATGCCCCTTATAAATATTATCATTTCTGGGGATTTACCAGCCAATTAATCATCGTAATTCCTGAAAAAAATATGGTAGTAGTAAGGACTGGTAAGTTTAACAATGAAGCCAAAGACGAAAAAGGCCGTTCTGTACAGGCTGCATTTTTAGCCGAAAATGCCGTGAAAACGTTTGCCAATTAAAGCAATAGAAGAAATTATTAGAATTTTTAATAATTAATTCCGTAATTTTGAACCATTCTAAACAAGTTTTAGAGTGGTTTTATTTTTAATCTAAAGAAAATGTTTAATATACAAGACATACGCAATCAGTTTCCTATTCTTCAGCAGCAAGTTAATGGTAAACCATTGGTTTATTTAGACAATGCAGCTTCTTCTCAAAAGCCAGTTTCGGTACTTGAAACATGGAAAAGATATTACGAAGAAATCAATGCCAATGTACACAGAGGAATTCACACTTTGTCTCAATTGGCAACAGAAGAAATGGAAAATTCCAGAAAAAAAGTACAACATTTCATTAATGCAAAGCATGATTATGAGATAATTTTTACCAGAGGAACCACTGAAAGCATCAATTTAGTTGCCTATGCTTTGGGAAATTCTAATTTCTTAAAAAAAGATGACGAAATTATCATCGGTTATTTAGAACATCATTCCAATATTGTTCCTTGGCAAATGCTTTGCGAAAGAACGGGAGCAAAATTGAAAGTGATTCCAATGGACGAAAACGGAATTCTTCAACTGGATTTTTTAGATAAAAACTTATCCGAAAAAACAAAAATTGTATCTGTAAATCAAGTTTCTAACGCATTAGGAATCATTAACCCCATCGAAGAAATCATCACAAAAGTGAGAAAAAATTCTTCTGCACTCATGATGATTGATGGAGCGCAATCTGTACCACATTTCGAGATTGATGTTCAAAAATTAGACTGCGACTTTTTTGCATTTTCTGGTCACAAAATGTACGCGCCGATGGGCGTAGGAATTCTCTACGGAAAAGAAGAAATTTTAGAAAAATTAGCGCCTTTTCATGGCGGTGGTGAGATGATTGCTACTTGTAGTTTTGAGAAAACCACATATGCTGCACTTCCCTTTAAATTCGAGGCGGGAACTCCTAATGTTGGCGGAAATATTGCAATAGGAGCTGCGATAGATTTCATGAAGAAAGTAGGTGTAGAAAATATCAGAAATCATGAAAATGAACTGCTGAATTATGCTCAAAAAAGACTTCTAGAAATAGATGGACTCAAAATTTACGGTGAAAAAGCGAATAGAACCAGTGTAGTTTCTTTTAATTTAGAAGGAATAGGAATTGCTTCTGATGTAGGAATGATTCTGGATAAACTGGGAATTGCTGTAAGAACTGGTCATCACTGTACACAGCCTATTATGGAGTTTTTCAAAATTGCTGGAACGGTGAGAGCGAGTTTTGCGGTGTACAACACCTTAGAAGAAGTAGATGCTTTAGTAGAAGGGGTAAAAAAAGCTCAAAGAATGCTGATGTAAATTTTAAAAATTTCAAAATTAAACTGATAAAAATAAAAACTCCCGAAAATTGATTTTCAGGAGTTTTTTATTGCTTCTAAAAGTTATTATTCAATAATATTTTTAAACTCTTTTCGGTATTGAGATGGGCTTTTCTGCGTATATTCTTTAAAAGTTTTATTGAAATAACTGAAGTTATTAAATCCGCTTTCGTAACATATCTCGTTAATACTCAATGGTTTCTCCGCCAACAATTTCATAGAGTGAATGATCCGATATTCATTCACGAATTGTGTGAACGTTTTATTGGTAATTTTTTTAAAATATCTGCAAAAAGAAGGCTCCGTCATATTGGCGAGATTGGCAACTTCTTCTAAAGTAATTTGCTCTTTGAATTTATTTTTCACATGATTGAAAATGAGGTTAATTCTCTCATTATCTTCTACTTGAGTTTGAATATAGAAATTTCCAGCATTTAGAATTTTGAAATCTTCGGTATTGGCAAGAACATTTAAAATCTCTAAAAATTTAATCAACTTGTCCAGTGAACTCGCCTCATACATTTCTAAAATTTTACTTTCCAAAGATTTTTTAACAGATTCACCAAAGACAATTCCACCTTTTGAAGCATCTAATAAATTCGTGATTTTCTTCATTTCAGGAGTTTTCCAGATGTGAGGTCCTAAAAAATCTGGCAAAAACTGAACTACAATTTCATACTCATTTCTGGTATTTTCATTGGTTAAACCGCAATGCGGTAGATTACTGCCTATTAAAACCAAATCTCCTTTAGTAAAATAAGAAATAGTGGTCCCAATTTGTCTTTTTCCTGAACCTCCACCTACAAAAACCAATTCTATTTCTGGGTGGTAGTGCCAAAAATTAGATTTTAAATTTTCATTTTGAAGGAATTTGAAACAAGAAAAACTGCTGCCAATATTGGGGTTAACTGCTTCATATGTAGGACTTGTCTGCTTCATTTTGTTCTATTTCGATATACAAATATACTATTTTATCTTTAAGTTAATGTTAATTTTGTATTAATGTTAAAATAGAGCATATATAAGAAAATTATCTTGTAAAATAACCCAAATTTCAAGTCTAGATTTGCACTGTACTTAATTGACTAACACACTAACAATTATAATTATGAAAAATTTATTAAAATTCAGCTTCCTTATAGGATTTCTATTTATTTCGGCGAATGTAATGGCCAATGACAAAGATTTTTCAATCTCTATCGACAACATCAGTGCTAAAAAACTAAGCTTTCAAATGACGAATGCAAAGAATGTAGCGCTATATGTTTACAATGATAAAGAAGGAGAACTTTTTGCTGAAAAAGTAAGAAAGCAAGATGAAGTTTCTAGAACGTATGACTTGAAAAACTTTCCTATTGGAACTTATTATCTAGTAGCAGAATCTGATTCTAAAATCGAAAAATATAAAATTACTATTGACGAAAATAATGCTTCAATAGAGAAAACACCAGTTTCTGAAATTTTCAAACCAGAATACACCATCGAAGGTAATCATGTAAAATTATTGATGCCAAAATTAACTGATGGAGTAACAGTTTCTGTTCAAGATTTCACGAATACTGTTTATTATAACCAAACCTTAACACCAAATAATGGCGAATTGGTTGTACAATTTGATTTAAACCCAGAAAATGCTGATGCGTATGTAATCAGTGTAGAAAAAGGCGATAACACCTTCAACAAAATCATATATCTAAAATAAATTTTAGGGTTAATTTTCACATCACATCAAAAAAAGTCTCATTTTATGAGACTTTTTGTTTTTTAAAGAACTAAAAACTTTAGAGAATAATTATTCTTTATCAGGAGTAACTAATTCATCTACTTTCTTTTCTTGTTGAGCTTTTTCTTTTTCTGCATTTTTAGCAGCGTTTTGTTCAGCCAATTTTTTCTCTAATTCTGATTTCTTTTTTTGTTCTATTTTTTTCTTTTCCTCTGCCAATTTCTGTTCGGGAGTTTTAGCGGTGTCTTGTTTTAAAATGGGTGCTTTTTTAGCATCTTCAATCGCAGAATTCATTGCCGAAAAAGAAGTTTGTCCCACTACAGAATCTACCAAAGTTGTATCAATAGGAGAATTGTCTTCTGCGTAATATTGGTCTTCTTCTTTATTGTTTTTCCAACAAGAAAGTAACATAAAACTGGTCAATAAAAAGGCTAATTTCTTCATTTTTTTAATCCTTTAAACTAAATTTCACTAAAACGGGATAATGGTCTGACAGTTTTTGACTTCGGTCTACTTGGTAATAGGTAGATTTCAAATTCTCCGAAGAAAATACATAATCTATTCTGATAGGAATTTTATAGTCATGAAAACTTGTAGCAAGGCCAGTTCCAGATTCTAAAAAACAATCTTTCAAAACTCCTGAAATGGTGTAATACTCATACGAATTAGGAACCGAGTTAAAATCACCAGCCAAAATAACAGGATAAGGAGATTTTTCTATAAAATTTTTCAAAATTTGTACTTGCTCTTCGTGTTTTTTGAAAACCGGCATAAATCTACGAACTAGACTTTTGGCTTTTGTTCCGTTCTCCTCTAAATCATCTGTAGGCTTTACCATAGATTTATGCAGCTGAAATGGCTCTAAATAAACATTTACAAAGCGTATTCTTTTTCCTTTCACCATAACGTCTGCATACATCGCATCTCCATTATTCACAAAAGGAATAGAACCTTTCTCTATAATTTCATATCTCGAATAAAAACTGATAATAGGATTGTGAAACGAATATTTCATTTGTTCTAAAATAGGATTCCCCAAGTTAGAATAACCCGCCTCTTGTAAGAAAACAAAATCAGCATTGAAAGAATTGATATAACTTTCCACCTCTTCTTTTCCGTATTCATTTACTTTATTATTAAACGTGAGGACTTTAAAATCTTCCTTTACATTTTTCTGTTCAGAATAATTAATCCATCTTCTTACAGGTGTTAAAAATAATGTAGAAATCAGCAGAAAAACAAAGGCTCTTTTACGCCAAGAAAATATCCAAAAAAAACAGAGTAACAGATTGGCAATCATTAAAAAAGGAAATGCCAATGATAATAGATTGAGTAAAGGAAATACTTTTGGTGGGATATAAGCATTAAGCATGGTTGCTCCTAAAAGCAACACAATCACTAAATGAACAACCGTAAAAATAATCCTGAAAATCCCCACTGATTAATTAATTCTATATCTGTTTCTACCCCAAATTTTTATCAAAATGTACCCAACTAAAGCACCACCAATATGTGCAAAATGGGCAACATTTCCTCCACTTCCAGAAAAACCTAGATATATCGATCCTACAATTACTATTGGGAATAAAACTTTTGCTTTTATTGGAAATGGTATAAACATTATATACATTTCTGCATTTGGATATAGTAAAGCAAATGCTGCAACTACTCCAAATAGAGCTCCAGAAGCTCCAACCATCCTTGAAATCATTGCTTGCTTGTAAATTGACTCAATATCTCTTTGTTGAAACAACAAGTTAATTTCATATGTTGATAAATTATTTTTGATAATATCAGCCTCACTACTTAATAATGGAATATTTGCGTTTTGTAAGTTTAACTCATTAATGATAAAATTTAGTTGATAAGTTTCCCACGCTAAATTTAAAAATAGAGCACCTAACCCAGAAAAAAAATATAAAATCAGGAATTTTTTTTCTCCTAAAAACCTCTCTAAAACTGGCCCAAAACTCGCGAAAGTCAACATATTAAAAGCAATGTGCATAAAACCTCCATGCATAAACATGTGCGTGATGATTTGCCAGGATTTAAAATTCGGTGAAGTTGGATAATATGCCGCTAAATAAGTATTCAATTGCGGAAATATGAATGCTAGAATGAAAACAATCACATTCAGGATGATAATATTTTTGGTGATGGGTGTTATATTTTGAAACATATTGTTTTTGGTGTGTTAAAATTTATTTTTTAATTCTTCTGTCGGAACTTCTACAAAGGTTCTGTTTCCGTTTGGCGTAAACTCTGGGAAACCTAACTTAATAAAATCCTTCAAAATTTGTTCCACTTCAGCTTTATACAGAAAATCAAACTTAGATTTCGCATTGGTTCTAATCCACTGATTATTATAATTTTCTAAAAATTCTTCTTCGGTTTTGTATTCTAAAATTTCGAAGAGATTTTCTAAAAATTTAATTACTTGAGACTCTTTTACATCTTCGGGTACCGCATTTATTCTCAGTACATTATCTTCTGCCAAAACAATATCAAAACCTAAATCTGGCAAGTATTTTTTTATCGAACGAAATTTATTTTTTTCGATTTCATTTAGATGGTATTCTAAAGAAAACAGCAAACTTTGACTTTTCTTATTTTTAGAAACATTTTTACGGTTTTCGGCTAAGACAATTTGGTGAATTCTTCCCAAATCAAGCATCAAAGTTCTGTGGTCTTTATTAAAAAGCCAATATCCATTTGGCAATCTGAGTAAATCTTCTTCTAAATCCTCATCTTCTTCATCAAAAAGATTGATTTTAGATGGCAAAGCTGATGATTCCTGTTGATACATCTCGGTAAGATTTACCATAGCTGTATCATTAATTTTAGAAGGTATTTGGTCTTTAAACGGATTAAAATTCCTGTCGATATGAATACCTGAAGCGTTATAGCTTTTCGCAGCATCTACTTTTGGCGGAAAAAATGAATCCATTTGTTCATTTCGTTCAAAATCTAGACTTGGTGCTACATTATAAATTCCCAAAGATTTCTTAATCGTAGAACGAATCAATGCAAAAATGAGGTTCTCATCTTCAAATTTCACCTCTGTTTTTTGCGGATGTATATTGACGTCTATTTTTTCTGGGTCAAGTTCCAAATACAAGAAAAAACTCGGACTGTAATTGCTTTGCAATAGTCCTTCAAAAGCTTCCTGAACCGCTCTATTTAAGTACGGACTTCTAAAATATCTTCCATTGACAAAGAAAAACTGTTCGCCTCTGGATTTTTTAGCCGCTTCTGGCTTTCCTACAAAACCATTGAGTTTTACCCAACCTAAATCTTCTTTGATAGGAACCAAAAGTGGATGCAATTTTCTACCGAAAATATCTACAATTCTCTGCATTTGGCTCCCTTTTCTAAGGTTAAAAATCACCTCATCATTATGATAGAGTGAAAATTCTAAATTTTCGTGAGCCAAAGCTACTCTTTGGAATTCATCTATGATATGTCTGAATTCTATATTGTTAGATTTCAGAAATTTTCTACGCGCTGGAACATTAAAAAAAAGATTTTTCACTGAAAACACAGCACCTTCCGTAGTTTGTGCAGGTTCCTGAAATTGTAATTCTCCACCTTCTATATAGATGACGGTTCCTATTTCTGCTTCTTGTTTTTTGGTTTTGAGTTCTACCTGAGCTACCGCAGCAATAGAAGCCAATGCTTCACCACGAAAACCTTTGGTAGCGATATGAAAAATATCTTCTGTAGTTCTAATTTTAGAAGTAGCGTGTCTTTCGAACGCCATTCTCGCATCGGTTTCAGACATTCCGCTTCCGTTATCTGCTACTTTTATGAGATTTCTGCCCGCTTCTTCTACAATCAATTCTATTTTAGTAGCACCAGCATCTATGGCGTTTTCTAGCAATTCCTTAACAATAGAAGCAGGTCTCTGCACTACTTCTCCTGCAGCAATCTGATTGGCAACATGATCTGGTAAAAGTTGAATAATATCTGACATTTCTATAATTGAAACTCCAAAAATAGTGTTTAATTTCTAAAAAATTTGAATTTGTGGATGACTAATCCTGATTGTTAAGAAAATTTTATGAAGTCTATTTTCTGACTAAGTTTTTTAGTGATTTTCTGGGTTAATGTTCTTTCGTCAGCAAGATGACGAAGTTTAAACTCCCGTTTCTTTCTCACTACAAAAAGATGATAATCTTCTTGTTCCCAAATTCCATATTTCTGAAATAAAATAATCTCTAAATGATTCTTATCGAGGTTTTCTGCTAAAGTTGGCAATTCGATGGGTTGGTCTATTACTTGAAGTGATTCTGGCTGATGCTGATGAAGATATTTAATGTATTCTGGATTCGGAATATTAATAAGCAAAAGTGTTTTTTCTGAAATATAAGTGCTGATGTTTTTAAACAAATTAAAATGCTCTTCTATTGGAATATGCTCTATGACATCTAACAGTGTAATGAAATCAAAATCAGTTTCTTTCGGTTGATAATTCACTACGTCTCCTACAAAAAGTCTAACGTTATTTTTTTGGATATTTTTCTGTGCATTTTTTATACTTTTTTCACTTAAATCTACCGCTTCTACATAACCTTCTTCTATTTTTTTTGAAAGTAAATAGGTAAAAGCTCCCACTCCACAACCTAGTTCTAAAATTTTAGAATTTTTAGTAAATCCTAATTTTTTAAGTTTTTTAAACAAAAAAATCAATCTTTCATTAACTCCTATTTTTATTTGTCTTTCGGAGAACTGGTCATAGAACTGAGAAACTTCTTCTTTCTTCATCTGAAAAATATTTTGAGCCAATAAAAATACAAAATAAATAAAAAAGGCGCATCCTAGGATGCGCCTTCGTCTGAAAAACGAATCAAATAACTATAGTTTGTATAGAATTTGCGGGTGATTTTACGCTGACTGACTGACCTTCTATCCAAAGATTATATTGGGTTTCTTGGTCAGAAGAATTCATCACTACTACTACAATTTGTCCATTAGGATTCATAAATGATGTAGAGAGAAGAAAATCTCTATTGGTAACGGTTCCTATTCTTCTTGCGTCCATTTGTACATATTTAGAAATGTGTCCTATGTAATAATATTCTGCGGTGTAGTGTAATTCACCGGTTCTGGTGTCTGCGATAATCGGTGCGAAACAGAAATTGCCTACATGATTTGGGCCTCCTTTTTCATCTAAGAGAATGTTCCAATCCGTCCAAGCAGAAATTCCGTTGTTAAAATCATTAATCATGTTTTTACCATAAATTTCGCCCAACCTCCAATCGTAGATTTCCTCGAATTTAAATTTTTCTACACAACCTTCTGTGAAAATGAGAAACTTATTAGGAAAGGCTTTTGCGGTTTCTTCTACATTCTCGAAAAGCGGTTGAGATTTCGTCCATGTTTCGTACCAGTGGAAACCTATTCCTGTAGCGTATTTATTTGCCAAAGGATCACTTAATGTAGTGGTAGCTCTTTGGTATAATAAATCTCTGTTATGGTCCCAAATGATGACTTCTTTATTTTTGTAGCCGTTTTTCCAAAGGGTAGGTCCTAGATATTTTCCTAAAAATTCTGCTTCTTCTTCGGCAGTATAGATACAAGATTCCCAAGTCTGCGTAGCCATGGGTTCGTTTTGTACAGAAAGTCCCCAAACTGGAATTCCTCTTTTCTCGTATTCTTTGATGAATTTAATGTAATAATTTGCCCAAGGCTGATAGTATTCTTTTTTCAGTTTACCTCCTCTCAACATATTATTGTTATCCTTCATCCAAGCTGGTGGAGACCACGGACTGAAATAAAATTTGAAATTTTTGCCAATCATTTTTTGAGCTTCCTTAATCATCGGGATTTTATATCGCTCATCATGCTGGATATTAAAGGTTTTGAGCGCCTTGTCATTTTCTTCTACATAGGTATAACTTCCACTGCTGAAATCGCTAGAATTCATGCTGGTTCTAATCAAGTTATACTGTAAGCCATTTTTGCCAAAATAGGCTTCTAAAAATTCTTTTTGCTTGTCTTGAGGCAATTTATAAAAGGTTTCTGCAGAAGCATCTGTAATTGCTCCGCCAATTCCTGTGATTTTTTGGTACTTAAAATCTGGGTCTACAAAAACGCAAATATCTGTTTCCTTCGGTTGAGGAAAATTCTGAAAACTGCCTTTACTGGGTACAAACTTTTCGGTTTGGTTTTTGGCAGTAGTATATATCGAAACATTTTTGAGTGTTTTCTTTTGCTGTGCAAAACCAACACTAAATGCCAAGACAGACATTATAATCACTGCATTCCTTTTCATTTTTTATTTGTAAAAAATTAGAAAATATAAGTAGCTACTGCTCCTGCATCTAAAGATGTAGTTGCAATTTTTCCATTAATTTTAATATTGAATGTTTCTGGTGCACCTCCATCATTTTCTACAATCAAAACAATTTTACCATCGGCTCTCTTGAAAGCAACGTTATTAAGGTTTCCTGACTGAGAACTTGCAATTCTTATAGAATTCTGTGGAACAAACTTAGAAGCATGAGCAATGATGTAATAGCCTACGTTTCTTTCGAAGTTTTCTGAAGAATTTATGGTAATTGCACCTTTACACATGGTACAACCACCTTCTGTATGAGGTTTAAACTGAGAATTATTGGCTAAATTCCATTCTAAAGCAATTTTGCTCCAGTTTCTCATGGAACCTATAACCACATTTTTCAGGTGCCATTTTAAATCACCTCCAAAATCACCAGTAGAAGAAGTCCACTGTTCTGTAAAATATACATTTTTTGTAGGGAAAGTTGCTTTGATATCTCCAAGAGCTGTAATATAACCTCCATAAAGGTGAAATGCAGAACCATCAATAAACGGATTTGCCTCTTTATCTGACAAAACAGCAATTGGATAGTCTGGTCTATCACAATTATGGTCATAAGCTACAATTTTAGTAGAAATATTAGCAGCTTTAAAAGCTGGACCTAGATGTTTTTTTATAAATTCTGCTTGCTTTTCAGCAGTCATTACCATACTAGGATTATTACCACCATGTAAAGGTTCGTTCTGTGGTGTGATGGCATCTATGGTAATGCCTTCATTTTTCATAGCGGTGATGTATTTCACAAAATATTGTGCATATACACCGAAATATTCTTCTTTTAGGCTTCCTCCTACAGAACTTCCGTTATCTTTCATCCAAAGTGGAGCAGACCAAGGAGTTGCCATAATTTTAATATTAGGATTTATCGCAAGTATTTGTTTTAATAAATCTATCAGTGGACGGTCTTTTTCTAAACTGAATTTAGAAAGCGTAGGATCTGTTTCTCCCGCAGGAAGATCATTGTAAGAAAATACACTGCTATTAAGATCAGAAGCACCTATACTTAATCTAAGATAACTTATAGAAATAGAATTAGCGTTACTGCCAAAGAGTTCTTGTAAGAGTTCTTGTTTTCTAGCAGCAGTAAGACTATTAATAACTTCTACACTACCTCCTGTTAAAGTATAACCAAATCCGTCAACTGTTTGATACGTTTGGCTTTCGTCTATCTGAATATTTTGATAAGAATTAGAGTTCGCAGTAAAACCAAGAATAGTATTTTGTTTCTGAAGTTTTACGGATTGATCACCTTTTGTAAGCCACACTTCTACATCATTAGTAGGAGTAGGTTTGGGCGGTTCTGGCGTAGGTGAAGAAGTACTTCTAGAGCAATACGCCATTGTACTCATACTGGCAATAGCCCATATGAATAGATATGATTTTTTTAAAAACATGAATTTAAATTTTTATTGATATACTCTAATGTAATCTACTTCCATAGTTGCGTTAGTCACATTCGGATCTATGGTTCCCCCAAAATTACCTCCCATTGCAACATTCATAATGAAGAAGAAATTCTGATTAAAGGGTGAATTTGCATTATTATTATAAGTAAAGAACAATTGATTATCTACATAAATTTTTATGGTACTCGCATTCCATTCCATACTGTAAATGTGGAATTCTGTAGTTGCATTAGAAATCATTACGCTTGCTCCATCTGCATTTCCACCAGAACGACCAGGATAATGAAGGGTTCCAAAAATTCTATTTAATTGGTTTCCTACGTGTTCCATAATATCTATCTCACCACAAGCAGGCCAACCTACAGAATCGATATTGTCACCTAACATCCAAAGTGCAGGCCAAGTCCCACCACCAGATGGAATTTTAGCTCTAATTTCTACTTTTCCGTATTTCATAGAATACTTACCTTTAGAAAGAAGTCTTGCTGAGGTATAATTGTAACCTTGGTATGATTCTTTGATTAAATTAATTTTAAGAGTTCCGTTACTTACTACGGCATTTTGAGTTCTATTGGTATAATATTGTGCTTCGTTATTTCCCCAACCATTATTGTTTCCTAAATCATAGCCCCATTTAGAAGAATCTGGCGCTCCATCAACATTAAATTCATCAAAAAAAACTGCTTTTGGAATGACATACACCGTTACTTTTGTGCTACCAGAAACAAATTTATCTCCATTATATGCCGAAACATAAACGGTATGTTCATTAGTCCCAGATTGCTTAAATGTATAAGTGAAGTTACCTGTGGTAGAGGTAAGAACTTCTCCATCTACTGACATTTTATATTCTTTGGCATTATTGGCAGAAACCGTAAAATTTACCACGCCAGTTCCATCACCATTTGGCATAGTAGTAGATGAACCTACCACTACTTTATTAATGACCAAATTAGTAGGCGTAGTTACAACCGGATCTGATGAGCCTGAACTGCTGCCACCACAACTAAAAAAAAGAAATGAAAAAATGGAAATTATGAGTAAAAATTTATAATTTTTCATAGATATTTAATTGTTAAAAATCACAGAGTAATTAAACTCTGTGATTTTTGAAAGAAACTAATTGTTTTATAAAGCTGGAATTAACTTGATGTACCAAGCATTTCCAGTTTCGGTTCCTTGTACTCTTAGGTACATATAGTCTGGAGTAATCTGCATGATTTCGTATTCTTTTTTCAAAGATCCGTAACCTATATAAGTATTATTGCCCTCTAGAACGATACTTGTTCCTGTGGTAGGGTTTTCTGCTGTTCCTACGATTCCCGAAGTTGAGTCCATAAATTTAAATACAGACGCGCCACCTCCATAACCATAACAACCTTCGTCACCTGAAGCAGGAATTCCTGTTACAGATGCTAAGCTACCTGTTTTAGTAAAAGCTCCATCTGGAGTAGAAAGTTGTAAAGAGAAATTAAACTTATCTATTTGTTTAAATGTAAATCTAGCAGTGTAGAAACAGTTACAACAAGCTACCTTTTCATTTACACCTGCAGACCACCATTCTGGGGTTAAAGATGTAGGAGACCATGGACCTACTCCAAAATGACCTGCTACGCTTTGATCTACTTTCCAAGTTTTAGAAGCATTTCCTGTAAGATTTGTTACCAAAATAGGGTCTGCTTCGTATACATATTTTACTGTAATATCTTTAGTTGCAACGGTAGAAGTTCCTCCTTTACCATAAGCAATAACCGTAATTCTGTAAGCTACTTCTCCATTCTCAGTGAATTTTTTAACTACTTTTAAACCTTCAGCAGTATTAGGAACTGGAATAAGTTCTAGATTATTATCTAATTTAGAAATTACGGAATATCCTATCTTATAAGCTAGTGCATTATTTGCTTTAGCTACAATATTTACTACACCAGAACCATCTCCGTATGGATTTGCAGTATTCTGACCAGCTAAAGTAGTGGTAATAACCAAGTTACTAGGCTTGGTTAAGTCTCCCATTGTGTATTCTTCTTCTTTACAAGCGGTAAAAATTGCTACAAAAATGAAAAATAACCCTAATATAATTGAAATTTTCTTATTCATGATTTATATTAATTTGTTTGTCTAACGTTATCTATATAGATTACTTCTCCTACACCATCAGCTGAATCATTATATCTAAACACTAATTGCTTAAATTCTGTTCCAGCAGGAATAGTTCCTAGTGCTCCGAAATCAAAAGTTAATTCTTCCCACTGATTTGCAACTGTAGTAGCAGCTTTAAGAACTTGGTTAGGAATTCCTGTAGTAGCTTGCTCTAATTCTACATTTAATTTTTTACCTACATCCGTAGAGTAAACCAATACTTTAATTTTACTTCCGTTGTCAATGTTAATTGGCACTGAATTAGGTGCTGACATAGGAGTCCAAGTACCGCTCCAAGAAGCAGCGCCTACGGTTTTGGTATATTGCCAAACTTTAGCAGAAGTATTGATTCCTCCTGGGAAAGGATTATTAACCACGCCTACATTTACTCCTCCAAATGTTCCACCTATAGTGTAGTTTTGACCTGGAGTTTCATACGTAATAGGTAATGTATATGGATCAAAGATGGTAATGCTAGTAGTGCTAGTAGTAAAAGCAGCACCTCCACTTAAAGCAACCACTTTGATGGTATAATCACCACCTCTTGCATAAGTATGTGATAAATCTTCAAAAGAATATTCTCCTGTAGCACTGTTTAAAGTACCTTGTACTTTGGTTCCCACCTCATTTGCAACATCTCCGAAATATACTAAGAAACCTCCCGCTGCATATTTTGCTTTAGCTCCTAAATTAAGAGTATATGCTGCTAAGTTAGAATTTAGAACTACATCAGTTGGCGCTACATAAGTAATGTTAAATGGATAGGTTTTTTTGGTTTGATTACCTCCCATATCATAAGTAGTAATACTTACAGTATAATTACCTTCTGGATATACATGAGTAACACTACTTCCTGGTAAAACTACAGCCGAAGCAGCTGCACCAGTTCCATGACCAAATTCTACTAAGAATTTTGCAACACCTTCACCAGTTGGTGTAATCTTTACTCTTCCTGAGTTATCTTTACTGATATCGATTACCTTATTAAGATTATCAGAACTGATTGAAGTTAAATCAGGGTTATCATTGTTGATTCCTTCTATATCACAGCTTACCATAAAAAGCATTAGAAATAGTGAACCAATAAATATTTTAAAATTTCTCATAGTTTTAATTTTAATAGCCAGGATTTTGAACGAGTTTAGTATTAATAAGCTCTGCATAAGGAATAGGGAAAATTTCATTTTTTCCTGCTTTAAATCCTCTGCTTGCTAATGCTGTAGCAGCATCTCCCCATCTTACTAAGTCAAAGAATCTATGACCTTCTCCTGCTAATTCTCTTCTTCTTTCTGCTTTAATTGCTGCCATAGAAACTGCAACTGGAGGTAAACCTACTCTTGCTCTTACAGCAGTAAGTAATGCTTGAGCTCTTGCTCCTGTTCCGCCTAGTGCTTCAGCTTCCATTAAGTAAGTATCAGCTAGTCTGATGATGTAAGTATCTTGTTGATAGTTTAATACAGCATCTCCTAATCCTGTGGTTACATCTGCCATTCTAGGAGTAAATTTATTCAAGAAATATCCTGTGTCTTTATAACCTGGAGCGTAATCTGCTTTACCTTCTGCTTTTAACGTTTTAAGGTCTAACACAGTCGCATCTAGTCTTGGGTCGTTTTTCATGAAGTCATAAAACTCTTGAGTAAATACACTAAAACTCCATCCTGATGGTAAATCTGGTGCACTATTGTCTTTTCTTACATAGTTTCTAGGTCCTACCATTACGTTTAGAGAGTTTCCTTCATCTTTTCCACTTCCCCAAATTCCCCAATAAGAATTACCTTGATTAGTGTGTACAGCTTCCCAAATAGATTCTGAGTTAAATTTATTATTTACTACCCATAAATCTTTAAAATTGGTAAGTAATTTATACCCGAATTGGCTAGTTCCTCCTGGAGTTCCATTTACTTCTGCCAATTGTGCTGCTGCTAATGAGTTTTTACCTTCGTATAGATAAACTTTTCCTAGTAATGCTTTAGCAGCTCCTTTTGTTACTCTACCGTTTTCTGTAGCAGAGATAGTTGCTGGTAAATCTGTAATTGCTTCGGTTAAATCTTTTTCTATCTGAGCATAAACTTCTTCTGGTTTTGCTTGAGTAACATTATAGATTTCTGCAGGTACCACTGGTTCTGTAAATAATGGCACGTTTTTAAACATTCTTACTAAATTAAAATAGTATAATGCTCTAAGTGCTTTTGCTTCTGCTACGAATCTTTTCTTCACATTCGCATCCATTGTGGTAGATGGAACTTTCTGAAGAAGAATATTTGCTCTAAAAACTCCTTGGAAATGGTCATTCCAAAAACTTTGAGGAATAGTGTAACCATCTTGAGAATAGTTAGAGAAACTTTGAATACCTCTACCATCACTATCACCACCGCCTCCTGCAAAGTGGTCATCTGAACCAGCATTTAGCATAGCTATCATGTTTTCAAAGCCCCCTGAGTTTTTCTTCATAATATCATAGGTAGCCACTAATCCAGAAAATGCTTCTGCTTCGTTTTTATAGTAATTACTTGTTAAAGCTTTACCTTCTGCTGGAACAGTTAAAAAATCCTCAGAACAAGCAGCAAAAGATGCTGTAGCAGTCGCCAAGATAATTAGATTTTTTATATTTAATTTCATAATATTAATTTTTTAGAATTGAACATTAAGCCCAAATAAAAACGTTCTAGGCTGTGGATAAAAACCTTTATCTATACCAAAAACACCTCCTCCAATTTCTGGATCGTATCCTGTATATTTAGTAAATGTTACTAAGTTAGATCCAGTAACGTATAGTCTTACTTTTTCTGCACCTATAGTTTTTACTACATCACTTGGGATAGTATAACCTAAAGAAGCTAATTTAAGTCTTAGATAATCTCCATTTTCTAAATAGAAATCAGACATTTTAGTAAAGTTACCGTTTTGGTCATCACTAGTCAATCTAGGGTAGTCATTAGAAGTTCCTTCTCCTGTCCATCTAGATAATGCTACTGATTGGTAGTTAGCATTTCCTACGTCTAATCTTCTTAATCCTTGGAAAATTTTATTACCTGCAGCTCCTTGGAACATAACACTTAAATCAAAATTCTTATAATCAAGGTTTAAAGTAGCTCCGAAAGTATACTTAGGTAATGAACCTCCTAATTTTACTACGTCTTTATCATCTATGGTTCCATCATTATTAGCATCTACCCATTTGAAATCTCCTGGTTGAGCTTTTGCTTGGATTAAACCTCCTGTAGCGTTTTTATAAGCATTCACTTCATCCCAATTTTGGAAAATTCCTGCTGTTTTAAGACCAAAGAAAGTACCATAAGCTTCTCCTTTCATTACTCTGGTAACACCTCTATCCAATGATTGGAAAGAACCTAGTTCGAAATATTCTACATCACCAGTAGAAGTTACTTCGTTTCTAAGAGTGGTAAAGTTTCCATTGATAGAAAGATTAAAATCTCCAATTTTTTTCTTGTAACCAAGTTCAAATTCAAGACCTTCATTATCCATATCTGCTACGTTTGCATATGGGTTAGAAGAAACTCCTACATATCCTGGTATTCTTACTTGACCTAAGATACCTTCTGTTCTTTTTTTGTAATATTCTGCAGTAAAGCTGAAATCATTAAATAATCTTGTTTCTACCCCAACGTTGGTTTGAATCGTTTCTTCCCAGTGTAAATCAGGGTTTTCTAGAGTATCTGGTGCGCTACCTACAATAATAGCATTTCCTACATAATAGTTGTAACCACCACTTACTAGTGATTCATACATATTAGGAGCAAGAGTACCATCGTTACCATTTACCCCATAACCTGCTCTGAATTTTAAATTATTTATTACTTTAGAGTTCCAGAAATCTTCTTTAGAAACTACCCAACCAGCAGAAACTGAAGGGAAAACACCATATTTTTTATTTGGTCCGAATAATGAAGAACCGTCTCTTCTTACGATACCTGTTAATAGATATTTTTCTTTATAATCATAATTAATTCTTCCGAATAAAGAAGTTCTTTTCTTAGGTGTAAAATTGTAAGTATAACCGTCTTTTTCGGTATCAGGAACTTCCATATTAAATGTAGCTTCGTACCAGTTATTGGTAGGTAAATTAGTATGAACTACTCCTATAGAATTTCCAATACCGTATACGTAAGCGCCTTGACCTAATAATAGGTTTACACTATGTTCACCGAATTTTTTGTTATAAGTTAATGTGTTTTCAACATTCCAGTCAAAACCTTGAGATGAATTTCTAGATAATGCGTTTTTTCCTAAGTTATTAGTTGCTGCATTTAAATAATAAAGAGGGTTAAAGTTTTGGTCTCCCCAATAAGCTTTTTTCCCTCCAATAGTTGATCTAAATTTTAATCCTTCTAAAAGTTTTGCTTCTGCGTATGCATTTCCAATGAAAACATCTGACCAACCATAATTTCCTAGTCTTGTTCTCATGTAAGCTACTGGGTTTACAATTTCTTGAGTAGAAATGAGTGACATACCATAAGGATTCCCGTTAGGATCTCTTACAATATAAGGAGAAGCATTATAAGGAGCCTGCATAAGTCTAATTGGATCTGTTTCAATCACTGGAATGGTAGGATCAAACATGATAGCATCACTTAGTACACCACCAAATTCGTTGTTTTCGTTTCCAATTCCTACGCTTTTTCTATATGTATAGAAGAAACTTTCACCTACGGTTAAGAAATCGTTTACCTTGTGATTAGAATTAATTCTAACAGTTTTCTTATTAAATTTAGAAATATCACTTGCTACGATACCTTCTTGGTCTAGTAAACCAAAAGATAGGAAATAGTCAGATTTTTCATTAGCACCACTAATACTTACCTCATGGTTATTACCCATTGCAGCTGTATTAAATACTTGTTTTTGCCAATCTGTTCCTACTCCTAAGATAGATAAATCTGGATAAACTACATTTCCTCCACCTGCAACAGTTCTTTCGTTAATAAGTGTTGCAAATTCTGTGGCGTTAAGAACTTTAATTACTTTAGAAGGAGACGAAGCACTTACAAAACCATTATAGTTAAGTGACATTTTGCCTTTTCTTCCTTTTTTAGTCGTGATGATTACTACCCCTTTTGCTGCAGTAACCCCGTAAATCGCAGCAGATGCTGCGTCTTTTAACACCTCCATAGATTCTATATCTGCTTGGTTAATAGCAGCTACATCCTGAGGATTATCCATTTGTACTCCGTCTACTACAAATAAAGGATCATTTGCCCCTGCAAAAGTAGTAATACCTCTTACTCTGATGGTAGCCACTGCACCAGGTGCTCCTGAGTTGCTTGCAATGGTAAGCCCTGATGTTCTACCTTGTAACATCTGACCTACACTACCATTAGGAACTTTTTCTAAGTCCTTAGAAGTAACCTTAGAAATAGCTCCGGTAACTACGCTTTTTTTCTGCGTACCATAACCTACATTAACTAAAACAATCTCTTCAATAGCTTTTTCTTTAAGAGAATCTCTTTTTTCCTGCCCTTGTAAAACAGCAGCTGAAAGAACCATTGATAGACTGATTAAACTAACAATTTGTTTTTTCATACAATATAGTTTTTGTTTATATCTCAATTTGAGACAAAAAAGTTAATCGTTTTTTGTAAATAAAAAAAATTTCTTAAAACTATTTTAATTTTCCCTTTATTAATGAGGCTTTAAAGATGGTTGTAACTATTAAAAAAGGTGAATTTTTCTGGTTTTGGTTTAACTATTTTTAACATTTTTTTAACCCTAGATTAACAAAAATGAAATTTTGTAAAAAAAACATATCAAATTTCTACTACAATCTTGTTCTCTAATTCTTAATTAAATGTAAGTCAGAACGTTACAACTCAAAAAAGAGAAAAAAAACACGGGAAATACAAATAATTTATATTTTTTTTTAAATGGACCCCTATGCAATTCATAGTATTTTCAATTTTTTATATAAAAAGATTAGAAGTGCACTTATAATAAAAAGGGGTACGGCTTGTTAATTAATTTTTAAAAAAGTGAATTTTTAAAATGTTATAAAACAAAAAAGCCTTCTCGTTTTGAGAAGGCTTTTTTATATTTTTTTAGATTATTTCAATTGTATTTTTGCTACAATAGGAAAATGATCAGACGGATATTTATAGTCATAAAAGTCTGTAATCGTTCTGTATTTTAATACTTTCGTATTGTTTTTTGAGCTAAAAATAAAATCTATTTGTTCGCTAGGTTTTTCATTGAATTTAAAACCATTCCAAGTTGCTTTATCTGCGTAAGGTTTCGAAATGCTATTGCTTCTGGCTTCTTGTAAATTTTCAAAAAGCGGTTTCATCCATGAATCACTTTCTAAGGAATTGAAATCACCCGTAAGAACTACAGAAACATTTCTTTTCTCCTGCAAGGTTTTAATTTTTTCGAGGATGATTTCTGCCGATTTCTGTCTCGCAATTACACCTACATGGTCAAAATGCGTATTCAGTACCCAAATTTTCTTTTTGGTTTTAATGTTTTCAAAAAGAGCATACGTGACGATTCTAGGATATGCTGCGTCCCAAGATTTTCCTGATTTTTCAGGATTTTCTGAAAGCCAAAATGTATTTTGTTCAAGAACTTTATACTTGTTTTTTAGATAAAAAATACATGAAAATTCAGCATTGGCTTCATCTGTTCTCGGTCTTCCTAAAAAACTATAGGCCGAATTATTTTCTAGCAAATAATCAATCTGTGGCTTTTGTGCTTCTTGTAAGCCCACGAAATCTGCCTCGTAATAAGAAATAAGGTCTTTTACTTTATCTTTTCTGATGTTCCAGTGGTTTTCACCATCATCTACGCTTGCTAATCTGATGTTAAAACTCATTACATCAATGGTTTGGGAGAATAAAAACGATGCAAAAAGTGTAAACAAAATGGTAGAAATGTTTTTTGTTTTCATATTTTAATTCTTGATTAAAATTATTTTAACTCGAACTGATATTTCTTGTTTTCTGTAGAAAGTTTAAAAGAATCTGTTCTAAATGGCGCTACTGGCAATCCTTTTTCGGTGAAAAGATTAATTTCTGAATTATCACCTTTCCAGCCATATCTTACAGCAACGGGATTACTTACCTTTTCGCATGTAACTACAATTTTATTTTTCTTAATTTCTGCTTTTGCTGAATAGAATTTTTGGTCATTTCCTGCAATCTCAAAACCTTTTAAGATTTCATTATTTTTAGAAATTAATTTTTCTTTTGTATTGAAACTGATGGTGATTTTATTTCCTTTTACCGTTGATTTTTGATAAATTGGGCTTTTAAGTCCATTATTAAAGGCTAAATTAGCCAATCTTTCTCCTACTGTTTTTTTATTTCTTGGGTGAATATCATTCGGATTTCCTACATCTGTAGTTACTACCATTCCTGTGTTTTTCATTTTGGTAGTATTCAGTTGAGCATCTCGCACTTCACACCAATCGCAACCTTCATTACTGTCGCCTTTAGTATTAAAAGTAGCTAATTGAACAAAATAAAAAGGTAAGTTTTCTCCAAATTTCTGTCTCCAACTGTTAATCAATAGTGGGAAACTTTGATTATATTCATAAGCTCTCTCTGCATTTGATTCTCCTTGGTACCAAAGCATTCCAGAAATTTTGAAATCTTCAATCGGGTGAATCATGGCATTGTAAATCAAAGAAGGAAATTCATTTTGATTGATAGCTGCATAAATTTTTTCTACAGCAAATTTCCAATTTCCTGCCAATGGAATACTTTTTTGAGCAGTGACTAATTTCACCTCATCATCATTACTCCACAAACCACCGCCACCACCAGTGTCATTAACTTTTACTGCAATGATATTCTCTCCTTTCTTTAAAATTTCTTTCGGAATGATATAAATTCTATCATCTGACCATTGCTTCATTTGTCCCACTAATTTTCCATTAAAATAAGTAAGGTCTTCGTCATCAATTTTCCCTAAATACAACACTGCATTTCCTGAAAGGTCTTCGTCTGAAAGAACAATGGTTTTTCTAACCCAAGCTACGCCGTCTAAACCTTCGAAACCTTGTTGTTCCCAAGCTTTTGGAATATATAAATCTTTTAAAGCAGAAGCGTTATAATCTGCACTCAAGAATTGTTCTTGATTAAAATCTGCAATTTTAGCATTTAATTTCTTCTCATAAAAAGCAGTTTTAGCCTCGAAATTCTTCTGTTGTAGACTCTCTATGTTTATTTGTGGCATGTTGGCAATCATTTCCTTGAAATAAGGCGATTGTTCGAATGCGTTTTTAGGAATCCAAGCTTCGATTACGGTTCCGCCCCAAGAAGAATTAATAATTCCGATAGGAACTTGTCTCTCGTGATACATTTTTTTAGCAAAAAAATAGGCTACTGCAGAAAAATCTCCAATAGTAGAAGCATTCGCAACATTCCATTCTGTTTTTGCAAGGTTGTTTTGAGGTAAAGAATTTATTTTTCTCTCAATTTTAATATGTCTAATGAGCGGGAACTCTTTTTGATTAAGCTCTTCTTTATAGCCTTCAGAAGAAGAAAGAGCCCACTCCATATTGCTTTGTCCGCTACATAACCAAACATCTCCAACCAAAACATTTTTGAAAACAATTTCATTATTTCCTTTAACCGTCAAGGTAAAAGGTCCACCTTCTTTTTCTTGGTCTAAATCTACTTTCCAATTTCCATTTTGGTCAGCAACAGTGGATTTGGTTTGATTTTTAAAACTTACCGATACTTTTTCATGAGGTGATGCAAAACCCCAAACTGGAATTTTAGAATTTCTCTGCAACACCATATTATCTGAGAAAATATATGGTAAAGAAACATTTGCCATCAATAATTGAATGGTCAATAATAAGAATACGCTGATTGATTTTTTCATTTTAATTCCCTTTAAGATTTATTTCTTATAAGGTTAATTTTTTAAGGATGTTATTTTTCCCAATTTACTCTTTTGGTTTGTACCTGAGCAGAATTGGTTCCTATCATGATGTCAAATTCTCCTGATTCCCAATCGAAATTGAGTTCATCATCATAGAATTTTAAATCTTCTGGTGTAATGTTAAAAGAAACGGTTTTGCTTTCTCCTTTTTTAATGAATATTTTTTGAAAACCTTTCAGTTCTTTTATAGGACGAACTACTTTTCCTACTAAATCTCTGATGTACAACTGAACCACCTCTTCTCCGTCATAATTCCCTGAATTGGTGAGGGTAACTGAAGCCGTCAAAGTTTGGTTGCCTTTCAGTTGAGTAGCACTTACGTTTACATCAGAATATTGAAATGTAGTGTAACTCAAGCCAAATCCGAATGGATAAGCTGGGTCATTATCTAGGTCAATATACGCCGAAACATAGTTTCTGTCTGTATTATTTTTAGCAGGTCTTCCTGTATTGTAATGATTGTAATAGATAGGAATTTGACCTTCAGTTCTTGGAAAAGTCATCGGCAATTTACCGCCAGGATTTATTTTTCCGAAAAGTACATCTGCAATAGAATTCCCCGCTTCTGTACCTAACCACCAAGTATAAACAATGGTAGGAATGTTTTCTGATGCCCAATCAAAAACCAAAGGACGACCGGCATTAATCATTAAAATAATCGGTTTTCCTGTTTTGGCAATTTCTTTCAATAAATCTTCTTGAACTCCAGAAAAATGAATATTGCTTCTGCTTTTTGCTTCACCACTCATTGCATGACCTTCGCCTAAAGTCAAAATCACCACATCTGCTTTCATGGCGGTTTCTACCGCTTCTGCAAACATAGATTTATCATTATCATTTGCATTACAGCCTTTTGCATAAAGCAATTCTGAGTTTTTATCGAGTTGAGCTTTAATTCCGTCAAACTGAGTTACAATTCTTTGGCTATCATCCGGAAAAGCAATAGACCAAAAACCGTGATTTTCTACTGTAGCTTTCGCAAATGGACCAATAATGGCCACTTTTTTAGTAGTTGGAGAAAGTGGTAATAATTGATTTTCATTTTTTAGTAAAACAATACTTTTTGCACCAATTTCTCTTGCAAATTTTCTGTGTTCTGGATTATTGGCTTGTTCTTTTTCTCTCTTTTCATTGATGAAACGATAAGGGTCATCAAAAAGCCCAAGCTCATATTTTTTAGTCAAAATTCTGCGAACCGCATCATCTATGAATTGAATATCTACTTTTCCTTCTTTTACCAATTCTGCTAAATGATTGGTATAAGAACGGCTTTCCATATCCATATCACTTCCTGCCAAAATTGCTTTCAAAGCAGCTTCTTTATTGTCTTTAGCAAAACCGTGAGGAATCATTTCGCCAATGCTTCCCCAGTCAGAAACCACAAAACCTTGGAAGTTCCAAGCGCCTTTTAATAAGTCTCTTTGGATGTATTTATTACCAGTGGCAGGAATTCCGTTGATATCATTAAAAGAATTCATAAAAGTAGCTACTCCCATATCAGACACCGCTTTGAAAGGTGGCAAATACGTTTCGTGCAACTGTCTAAGGCTCATATCTACAGAATTGTAATCTCTTCCGCCAACAGCAGCTCCATAAGCTGCAAAATGTTTAGCGCAAGCCATTACTGCATCTTTATTTCCTAAGCCATTTCCTTGGAAACCTTTTACTCTGGCTTTTCCTACTAGTGTTCCTAAATAGGTGTCTTCACCAGCTCCTTCCATTACACGTCCCCATCTTGGATCTCTTCCTATATCTACCATTGGTGCAAAAGTCCAATGAATTCCATAGGCAGAAGCTTCAGTAGCTGCAATTCTAGCAGATTTTTCAATTAAATTCATATCCCAAGTTGCGGTTTCGCCTAATGGAATAGGAAAAGTAGTTCTAAAACCATGAATAACATCTTGCCCAAAAAGTAAAGGAATTTTAAGACGAGACTGCATGGCTTGGTCTTGCCAGTTTTTAGTGTTTTTAGTACCTACAGCATTTAAAATAGAGCCTAGTTTCCCTGCACGAACTTGACCAGCTTTGTCTGCATCTTTCGTAATAGGACCGGTTGCTGTAATATCATCATTATACTGATTGAGCTGTCCTATTTTTTCTTCCAAAGTCATTTTCGCCATCAGCTCTGTAACTTTTTGGTCGATTGATTTCTGAGCAGAGACAGTAATTCCTAGTCCTACTAAAACCATTGAAAGAAATATTTTTTTCATAAATTTTATTTTTAAAAAGTGTATGTAGCCACTGAATTAGATGGTAATGAAGTGGCTACAGATTTACCATCAAAGGTAATATTAAAATTTTCAACTTCTGCTCCTTCGTTTAAAACGATTAAAGCTATTTTGCCTTCTGGCGTTTTAAAAGCTACTGTACTTAAATTTCCTGCTTGTGTAGAACCTATTCTTTGTGAATTTTGAGGTACAAATTTAGAAGCGTGAGCTATGATGTAATACGCTACATTTTTAGTGTAAGAATCAGAAGAATTAATAGTGATTGCTCCTTTACATTGAGTACAACCTCCTGGAGTAAAAGGTTGGAATTGTGCGTCATTTGCTAAATTCCATTCTAATGCAATTTTGCTCCAATTTCTCATCGTTCCTATGATTACATTTTTGGTGTGCCAAATAAAATCTCCTGCAAAAGTTCCTGTAGAACCCGTCCATTGTTCTGTGAAATACAGATTTTTATTTGGAAAAGCGTTCTTTACAACACCAAGAGCAGAAACATCTCCCGCATAAAGGTGGAATGCAGATCCGTCTACATATTGTGCTGCTTCTGGGTCTTGGAGAATCGTAATAGGATATTCTGGTTTATCACAATTGTGGTCATACAATACTATTTTTGTAGCAATATTGGTTGCTCTAAAAGCAGGACCTAAATTGTTTTTTATGAAATCTCTTTGCTGTTCTGCAGTCATATACATACTAGGATTATTCCCAGGATGCAATGGTTCGTTTTGAGGAGTAATGGCATCAATGGTAATTCCATTTTTCTTCATTTCCTGAATATATTTCACAAAATATTCTGCATAAACTTGATAGTATTCAGTTTTCAGGCTTCCTCCAATGCTATTTCCGTTGTCCTTCATCCAAACAGGTGGTGACCAAGGTGCGCCAATGATTTTAATATCTGGATTAATAGCTAAAATTTCTTTTAACATATCAATCACTGGTTGGTCTTTAGCTAAGCTGAATTCGCTCAGGTCTTCGTCTGTTTGACCTGCGGGAACATCATCATAAGAAAAGACAGAACTGTTAAGATCTGATGCACCAATGCTTAATCTAAGATAACTTACACCTATGGATTGTTCTGATTTTCCGAAAATATCTTGAAGAAGTTCTTTTTTCTTCGCTGGAGATAATTGATTGATTACCTCTACGCTTCCTCCGGTAAGAGTATACCCAAAACCATCTACAGTTTGGAATTTTTCTGAAGGATTGATGAGAATATTTTGAAAATTATTTTGTGGATTATCAAAAACAAGATTGTTTTGTTTTTGAAGTTTTAAAGTTTCATCAGCATTAGTTTGCCAATATTCTATTGTTTGTGGAGCTTCTACTTTTGTAAAAGAATTACATGAGATAAGAGAAGCTATAGAGCCTAAAACTAAGGCGGGGATAATTTTTTTTAGAACCATAACATTTATTTTTGATATTCAAAAAAACTGCTGCACGATAATATGCGCAGCAATTTTTTTAGAATGAGGTTATATAAATTCTAATTTGATATAAGATTAATAACCAGCGTTTTGAGTTAAATTAGGATTATTATCAATCTGAGATTGAGGAATAGGCCAAAGTAATTTTTGTTCTGTAATGTTAGTAGCATAACTTAGAGGGTTTCCGCTAGCATCTTTTCTGTTTTTAATAATTTCAACAGCTTTTCCTGTTCTCTTAAGGTCAAACCAACGTTGTCCTTCGAATGCTAATTCTAGTTTTCTTTCTTCTAGCACTTTGTTGATACCATCAGTTGCACCAGTAATTGTGATAGGAGCTAAATTAACTCTTGCTCTTACTTGGTTTACCAAAGCTGCAGCACCTGTGTAATCTCCTAATCTTACTTTAGCTTCAGCTCTTAGAAGAAGTAGATCTGCATATCTAAAGATGTAAACATTTTGGTTTCCGCTTTGCTCTCTTTGTTTCCAAGCAAATGGATAGCTAGAGCTGCTCCAATATTTATCTGACCAACCTACTGGCTCAAACTTAACCGTAGAAGCTTTTCTGATTGCATCTCCTTGAGCATCAAAAGATTTAATTAAATCATTAGATGGAGTATTGAATTTTTTCCAGTCTGTTCCGATGAACATGAAAGTTCCCCACCACCAAACACTACTTCCATTTCCATTGATTTCGAAAATAGATTCTGCGTTGGCTTCGTGATTACTGTCAAATAAATGGTCGTAAGTTGGTAAAAGGCTATACCCTTCAGTCATTAATTGATCTGTATAAGTAACTACTTTAGTAAAATCAGGACTTGGTTTAGTTGCATACACTTGAGCTAAAAGAGATAAAGCAGCACCTTTAGAAGCTCTATATTTATTAGAACTTGCTGGTACATTAGCTAAAGCACCTTCTAAATCTGAAATGATAAGAGCATAAACTTCACTTACTGGCTTTCTTGCTGGATAAACTTGTGCATACACTTCTTCAAAGTTTTCTGCAGTTACTCCGATTACAGCTTGTGTAACTAATGGTACATCTCCCCAAAGTTGTACAGCGTGGAAATAATACATTGCTCTCATTACAGAAGCTTCTGCGATCATTTCTTTTCTTCTTTGTGCAGAAAGAGATGTATCAGGGATTTTATCTACATAATTGATTACTTTATTACAGTTGTTAATACGCCCGTAAATGTAGTTCCAGTCTCTGCTTACGTTACTATTGGTAGCAAGAATTCTGTATTCTGATTGTTGTGCATTTTGAGGGTTGTCTCCACCTTGATAAGCAACATCAGTTTGTGCATCACCATTAAAGAAATAGTCTAACTGCCAATATTCATTACCTAAATCATTATAGATGGTATTCATTAAATCTTCTGCATCTGCTGCAGTTTTATAAGGAGTATCGCTTAACTCTATTGGTTTATCTGTAATAGGTTCGGTATCTAAATAATCTGAACAAGAAACCGCTCCAAAAGATAGACCTGCGCCTAAAATTAAATAATTTATGGTTTTATTAAGTTTCATAATATTTTATATTAATAATGATTAAAAATTAGCTTTTAGTCCTAATACAATTGTTCTCACTTGTGGGTAAGTACCATAGTCAATACCAGAGATTCCATTAGAACTTGCGAAAGCATTTACTTCTGGGTCAAATCCTGAGTAATCTGTGATGGTATATAGGTTTTGTCCTGTAGCATATACATTTAATTTGCTTACTCCTTTAAATGGATTTTTGAAATTATATCCTAGAGTAACGCTTTTTAATTTCACATAAGATCCATCTTCTACGAATCTATCAGAAATTACCATTGCAGAAAGAGAGTTTGCTCTTGGTACATTAGTTACTTGTCCTACTGTGGTCCATCTATCAAGTACTGCTGTAGATTGATTTTTGAAGTCATTCATTAATTCTAGTTCGAATCTAGAAGCGTTATAGATATCATTTCCTACAGAACCTGTAATTAATGTATCTAAATACCAGTTTTTGTAAGTAAAGTTATTACTTAAACCAAATGTATAATCAGGGTTTGGATTTCCTATAAATGTACGGTCACCTGTATCAAAGTTTCCATTTCCATTAAGGTCATTATAAACAATGTCCCCTGTTTGTGGATCTACTCCTTGCATTTGATAACCATAGAAAGAACCTACTGGTTGACCTGCAGCAAATCTTACTAAATTATCCATACCTTCAATAAATACTTTATTAATCGTAGGCATGTATTTTAGCTCATTGATTTTATTTTTATTGAATGAAATGTTGAAATTAGTATTCCAAGTGAAGTTTTCATTCTTAATATTGGCTGTGTTAAGGGTGAATTCCATCCCTTTATTTTCCATAGAACCTACGTTTCTTAGGATGTTACCAATAGTACTACCCATTTCGATTGGCATAATTAAATCATCAGTAATTCTTTTATAGAAATCTGCAGAGAATTTAATTCTATTGTTCAATAATCCTAAATCAATACCAAAGTTGGTATCTGTTGTAACTTCCCAACCTGTATCTGTTCCCCACTGATAAGTAGACCAGCTACCTCCATCTTGATTTAATCTCTCTAAATTGTATGAAGAATAGAAAGGAATACCAGATGCGTTACCTGTTTTACCCCAACCTCCTCTTAATTTAAGTTCAGAAATAGAGCTGTTATCTTTTAAGAAATTTTCGTTGGACACTAACCAAGAACCAGAAACACCTGGGAAGAATCCCCATTTTTTTCCTGGAGCGAGAGCAGAACTACCATTTTGACGGAATACTCCCATTAAGGTATATTTATTATCATAAGTATATACCATTCTTCCGAAGAAAGATAATTCTCTTAGGGTTTCTTCTCTGTATACTTTATTACCGTTTTGAGATTTTTCAAATTCAAATGTAGTTACATCTGAAGGGAATTGATTACCCCAATAATATTGCACTTGATTGTTACGTTCGTGCATTTGGTGACCTCCAATAAGGTTGATATCATGAGCACCTGTTTTAAAAGTATAGGTTAAAGTATTTTCAACATTGAAATCTTTGAATTTACTATTTGTTCTACTACCTGTTCCTTTTTCTTGTCTACCATAAACTGATTTGAAAGGATCAATGAACGTTTCGTTTTCTACATCTATATAATCTAATGAAACGCTTGGTTTATACACTAAATTTTTAAGAATATTTACTTCAAAACCAATATTTGATAAGAATCTCTGAGTGTTAGTATCATCATATCCTCTATATTGGAATGCTACTGGGTTTTCCCAACCTGCAGTGAATGGGTTCATTGCAAACTGACCATCTTTATAACCATCAATATAGTTACCAGAAGCATCTACATCTCTTACCATAAGCTGGTTAGCGTAAGCTGGCATAAATGTAGGAGTAGTAAGAGTACTTAAAATAACCCCTGCTCTAGCACCTGCAGCATTATCGTTGGTATTTTTGAATTTTGTATTAAAGTAGTTTAAAGTAGTGTTTACTTTTAACCAATTCGTTACTTTTGCATCTAGGTTAATTTTTGCAGAAACTCTATCAAATCTAGAAGGAGCAACTGTACCATCAATTCCTTGATAACCTAAAGCTGAATACCCTTTTATAGCTTCATTACCAAAAGAATAATTCACATTATAGTTTTGGTCAAAACCTGTTTTGAAAACTTCTTTTTCCCAATCTGTACTAATTCCTGCATATCTAGGATTATTAATCGTTGGCAAATAATCATTACCTCCATTTGCATTAATGTCTGCCATTAATGCTTTATATTGGTCAATATTCAATACATCTACATTATTAGAAATTTTAGAGAATCCCCAATATGCATTAAAGTTAAGTTGAGATTTATTTGTTTTTCCTCTTTTAGTCGTAACAATTACTACACCAGCAGAACCATTAATACCATAGATTGCAGTAGAAGTTGCGTCTTTAAGAACGGTAATATCTACAATGTCATCTGGGTTAATACCACTAATATCCTTAGTCTGAATTCCATCTACTACATAAAGTGGATCTACACCAGAAGAAATTGAGTTATTCCCTCTAATTTTAATGTTTAAAGCCTGCCCTGGTTTACCCGAGTTTTGTACTACACTTACACCCGCTGCTGTTCCTTGCAAAGCTTGCGTCACGTTATAAATTGGTCTGTCTTCAAAAACATCTGCTTTAATGTTTTCAATTGCACTGGTTGCATTTTTCTTTTTCACAGAACCGTAACCAATTAGAACTACCTCATCAATTTTCTTCTCTTTAATCGCTGAAGAATCACTTTTAATTTGAGCCTGAAAACTTGAGGTGAAATAAAGAACTGCTATCAGTCCTAACCCTTTTTTAATATTCATGTTCATAATATATTTTTTTATCTCATTTTGAGACAATAAATTTAAATGAATTTAGTTAAGAAAAAAAAAAATTCTGAATAATTTTAATTTTTCGTTTATTTGAGGTACTTTTGAGGAGGTCAAAAACCCATTTTAGGAGAAAAAACTCTTATTTTTTCAAAAAAATTTTAACTAAAAATTGAGCCAACTTTTAACATTATGTTAATAAACAAGAAAAATAAATCGCTTAATGTTAACTTAATGTTAAGTTTTATAGTCTTTTCTATGCTCCTTAACTCTATGAGCATTATCATACTACAGCTCTCTCAAAACGCTCAGCATACTTATACAGGATTAGGAATTTTAGAATTTTTCAAAGATATTCCCATCGCTTTAGTTTCTATCTTTTTGGTAGATTACATTAAAAAAAAGAGTTACTATCTTTCATTAGCTTTTGCATTATTTATTTGCACCGTCTGTAGTTTTAGCATCCCATTTCTCACAGAATTTTGGTTTTTAAAAATATGGTTCATTCTTATCGGAATTTCATTTTCTATTGGCAAAATCTGTGTGTTTAGCATCATCAAAAACACAACGGATACTGAAAAAGAATTTTCTATCACGATGAGCCGAACAGAAGCTGCGTTTATGCTCGGAATTTTCATTGTGAACATGGAGTTTGCGCTTATTCTGAGCAGTGATTATCAAGAATTTTGGAGATTTGGATTTTGGTTGGTAGGATTTATTTCTTTGTGGACAGCCATACAAATTATAAGACACCATCACACTCATAAAAATATTGAACCAATCCCTGTAAAAAAATCAAAAATCGACTTTACAATTTTACTGAACAAAAGTTCATTATTGTTTTTGGCTATTATATCACTCATTATTTTTGCTGAACAAATATTCAACTCGTGGCTTCCCACTTTTTATAAAAAATCCCTCAATTCTTCTTCTTTTTTTGCGCTACAATCTTCTGCATTACTGGCATTTTTCTCATTTTTAGGGAGAATAATCGCTTCTAAGCTCATTCATAGATTTAGTCCCATGAAAATCTTTTACACTAGCTTAATTTCGGG
The DNA here is from genome assembly GCA_964530915.1 of uncultured Cloacibacterium sp. GTDB lineage: Bacteria > Bacteroidota > Bacteroidia > Flavobacteriales > Weeksellaceae > Cloacibacterium. The sequence goes on from CAZHCK010000010.1 coordinate 35,839, forward strand.
GATTATTCTCATCAGCTCAGCATTTTTTATAGGGCAAGAAAGCGATTTAAAAATAAAGATATTAATGTTTATTTTTCCACTGATTGGTTTTTTTATTGCGCCACTTTATCCTATGCTAAACTCTAAGTTCCTAGGCAACTACCCCGAGAAAAAAATAAGCAGAATGGTTTCCTTCATCATTTTGTTCACTTCTTTAGGCGGTTCTATAGGCTCAATAAGCACTGCATATATTTTTCAAAAAAATTTAGCAAATTATTACTTGTTATTTGCTTCAATTCCCTTAATTTTGATACTGATACTTTCTTCTTTATTTTCCATCAAAGAAAGAATGTCTATAAATAAAAATGATCATGAAACTTGACGACTCTAAAAATAAGATGACCCTACAAGAATTGATTGATACCAAAAACTTTATTAATCAATTATCTGTAGACTGTGCAATCTTTGGCTTTCACGACAATTCTTTAAAAATTTTATTGCTTAAATATCACGAACTCAATCTTTGGGCGATTCCTGGAGGTTTCATCTTCGAAGATGAACATCTAGACGATGCCGCACACAGAATTTTATATGAAAGAACTCATTTAGAAGACGTGTATTTGCAACAGTTCTATGCATTCGGTGGAATAGACAGAACCGAAAAAAACAATCCGCACCGTCAATTATTAGCTAATAAGGGAATAGAAACAGATAAAGACCACTGGATTAATAAGCGATTCGTGACCATAGGTTATTATGCATTGATAGATTATACTTTATCTCATACCTTCCCAGATGCTTTTAATGAAACTTGCGCTTGGTTTGATGTACATGTTTTACCAGAAATGGCTTTTGACCATAAAGAAATCATCGAAAAAGGTTTAGAACATCTTAGAAAAACGCTAGATTATGACATTGTAGGAAGCAACCTACTGCCAGAAAAATTCACTATGAAAGATTTGCAAAATCTGTATGAAGCCATCTTGGGAGAAAAATTCAGAAGAAACAACTTTCAGCGTAAAATGCTCAGCTTAAATATTTTAGATAGACACGAAAAACTTTTTAGCGGTTCTGCAAATAAGGCGCCTTATCTTTATTCTTTTAAGAAAAAATAAACTTTCAAAATATTATAAAACAAAAAAGCCTTCTCAAATGAGAAGGCTTCTTAATGTACCCCAGACGGAGGTAACTTAAAACCTTTCTGATTTTTTCTTATTTTTAGTTCGTTTATATTCAGTATATTTGGCTTATAAAAGGTTTTTATATTTTTTGTTTCTTGAAATTTCATGATTTTAAATTCAAATTTATCCCCCTTTTTGTTCCCCCTTTTGTGATTTTTATTTTATTTAAGCCGATGATAAAGTATATTTTTGAATTAAGAAAAGACAAAATAAATCAAGATGGTTTAATACCTATTCGAATTTTGTTTAGAATCAATAGTTCTGTAATTAAAAGAAATACAGGATTGAGTTGCAAACTTCACGATTGGCAAAATAATCGTGTAAAAGCAAATTCTAAAAAAGAAAAGTATTACGGATATGATGAAATAAATGAAAAACTACAAGAAATAGAGAGCAAAATTCAGGATATATCTCTTTATTTTAGAGCTAATAAAATTGAACCAACTAAAGATTTGTTTATTGAAAAATTTGATTCAGAAGAGGAAATTATTTTATCTGATGAGTTTGATTTTTTTAAATGCTTTAATAAGTATATCGAAAAAGGAAGCCTCACGAAAACCCCAAATACAATTAAAGGACAGATTACTATTAAAAATTATTTGGAATTCTTTTGCAAGGAAAATACAATCACACTTTCTTTTGATAAAATCAATGATGATTTTTTTGAACAATTGAGAGACTATTCTTATGAAACAAAAAAAATGAAACAAAATTACTTTGCAAAAGTAATTAAGGTTTTAAAATCATTTTTAAATTGGGCTACTGAAAAAGGATATAACACGAATCGAGAGTTTGAAAAATTCAGAGCAGCTGAACACGACATTGACATTGTTTATCTTTCATTTGATGAGCTTATGAAACTTTATGAAAAAGACTTTGACAATGATAGGCTATCTCAAGTCCGAGACTTCTATTGTATGGGATGTTTTACTGGATTAAGATTTTCGGATTTGTCCAAATTACATTTAGCTAATATTTCTGAGGACCACATCATTCTGTCTATTCAGAAAACTAAAACCCAAAATCACGCTATTAAACTCAATAAATACTCAAAAGAAATTTTAAACAAATACAAAGGAACAATCTACGAACCTTTGCCTATAATTTCATCACAAAAATTTAATGAATACATCAAGGAATGTTGCGAATTGGCAGAAATAACACAACCACTTACTATTCATTGGTTTGTTGGCAATAAGAAAAAGTCTTTAACCCAACCAAAATGTAAGTTTATTACAAGTCACACCGCAAGAAAAACATTCATTACCAATTCTCTACTCTTGGGAATGGAACCAAAAGCAATTAAAAAGATAGTCAATATTAAAAAAGATGCAGTATTGGATAAGTATATGAAAGTTACTGATGCATTTACGGACCAACAAATGGATAAAGCTTGGGGATAGAATTATTGCATATCGCGATATGCAATAATCATTGTTTGTAATTCGCTTTTTTTTCATTAATATTGCATATCGCAATATGCAATAATTATTGTTTGTAATTCGCTTTTTTTTCATTAATATTGCATATCGCAATATGCAATATATGAAAAATTCAAAGCAAAATATGAAACCACAGGACATCGTTTTGTTACTGAAAATTGTAAGTTTAAAGAATGATTTGTGGAATCAGGCTGCGGTTGCAGTAGATTTAGGAATCAGTCAGGCAGAAATAAGCGAATCCGTTGCAAGATCAAAAAACTCAGGCTTATTAGACACAAAAGGAAAAGTGGTAATGAAGTATGCACTTGCAGAATTCCTTCAATATGGAATAAGATATGCTTTTCCTCAGAAACCTGGAGCAATAGTCAGAGGAATTCCAACTGCCCATAGTGCTTCACCACTCATTAATGAAATTCAGAGTAATGAAATGTATGTTTGGGCTTATGCAAAAGGGAATGCAAGAGGACAAAGCATAGAGCCTTTATATTCTTCAGTTCCTGAAGCTGCATTAAAAGATGAAAAACTATATGAACTACTTGCAATCACAGATGCTATCCGAGTTGGAAGAACAAGAGAAAAAGAAATAGCTGTAGAGTACCTGAAAAAATATTTAGAAATTGCATAATAAGACCATAAATATAGGAGTTGTAGCCGAAGTAGCGGAAGGCTTACAACAATACAGGGAGCAAGTAGTGTTCGTCGGTGGAGCCGTTATCAGTCTTTATACAGATGACCCGGCAGCTGACGAAATACGTCCCACGAAAGACATTGATTTCACAGTTAATATCGTTGATGTAGGAGAGTTTCATAAAACAATTGAGGAATTGGGAAAATTGGGTTTTCAGCCAGACCCTTTCGGAACATCTATTTGCAGTTACACATACAAAAGCTATCCAGTAGATATAATTCCTGCCGAAGATAATGCCTTTGGTTCAACCAATCGCTGGTATAAAATAGGTTTTGAAGACTTATGGAAGGTGAATGTAAAAGATCAGGAAATTTACATCCTGTCTGCACCTTGTTTTCTTGCAACAAAATTTGAAGCATTCAATAGTCGGGGAAAAGATTACAGAACCAGTCACGATATTGAGGACATTATCTACATTATTGATAACAGAATCACCATTGTAGATGAAATAGCAAAGTGTGACAAGAGAATTTTAGAATTTATTAAGTCTGAATTTCAAAAAATTATAGATAAAGGTATTTTAGAAGAACTCTTAGTAACTCATATTCATCCACTGATTATTGATGAAAGGATTCATATTGTAAAAGAAAAAATAAGAAGCATTATGAATGCCTAATAGTATTGTCGAAGGATAGTTATTGTTTTTCAATCCTTAACTCTTTATTTTCAACCCTAGCAAAATAACGTTAAACTTTATTAAAAAAAGTTAAATTTAGTTAAAAAATAAGTTTCATTGAAAAGACTACTTTGAACTAAATTGGACTAATCTGGATTTTGAAAAGTTTGAAAAAGGCTAATTTGGACTAAATTAGATTGGCCCAACACAAATACAACCATTTGATTTACAGTTGTTAAAATGATATTATTGCATTTTAGTTTAAACCAATTAAAATACAATAAAATGTCATTACAACTCTACTCCACCCACAATTAATAACTGGCTAGAGTACTGTTCAAATGATCCCGTACCTAGCAGTTATAAGTCAACTGTTGACAGAAGTAAATTTTCACATGTAAAATCAGTTAGAAATATGCTGCCTATTAATGGATATTTCAAAGATTTTAACACTGGTTTTAGTGAATATGATACAGCACCAGATGTCTTTGTTTGTAATTTGTTCGGAGAGTCATTTATTTTTGTAACATCAAATTTTCAACAATTAGCATTTAACAATAATACTACACCTACTTTTGAATGCATTAATAAAAAAGGCTATAAGATATTTTATAATAATGAGGATTTATTTATAATTACTGGTCCTGATGGAGTTAAATATTATTTTAGCAAAACTGAAGTATATGGTATGAATATGACTCCAAAGGGAAGAAATTATGTTATTACAAAAATTATAGATAAAAATAATAATATTATCACTTTTGAATATAATGAATCTGTAAATAACATATTAATACCCTTTTATGCACAAAGTTTAAATTTGACAACATACTTTAATCAATTTCTACATGCGGACTCTTCCTTTCCACCAAATATTTTTAGTGGTACTTCTTGTGTGCCAATGACTGGATTCCAGAAAAGTGAATATTTATTAAACGAGCAAACGGGTATTTCACCTTTAGCATCAAATCAACAATATGACTCTTTTTTAGTTCCAACTGCATTAAGGGGAGATTATACGCAAGATAAGTTATTATCAATAAAAAAAATTTCAGGAGATTTCGGGGTCATAAATTTTAACTATTCTGACAGAGAAGATTATACAGATAATAAAAAATTAGATAATATTATTGTCAATAGTTACTCTTCCAATAAAGAGATAAAGAAAATAGTTTTTAATTATTCCTATTTTTCATCTCAAAATAGCATAACGGCAAGAGACAAATCTCAAATGTTGAACATAACGAGCTATCCAGACATACCTTCCAATTTTTATTCTAAAAGACTAAAATTAAATTCATTAACCATTAATGACACTAATATATATAGTTTTGCGTATGATTCCACGCCATTAGTTGATAAAGATTCATTTGCTGTAGATTATTGGGGATATTTTAACGGAGGTATTTCCAATCAAACTCTTTTTGCAAATCCAAATGATTTTAATTTCTCATCTCTAGGAGCCACAGTACCACTTAACAATTACAACAACAATAAGAAAACAGCAGATATTAACTATGCAAAAGCTGGAGTTTTAACAAAAATAATCTATCCAACTAAAGGCTTTTCAACATTTACTTATGAGTTAAATACCGCTGATAACCTTTTTGATACAGATTTTGCATCTGTAATTAATTCTGGACATGGCATAAGACTAAGTAAACAGATAAACTATGACTCAAATAATGAAATTCTCAATACTACAATTTTCAGATATGAAGGCGGTAAAGCATTAAATCCTCTTGATATTTTTAAAAAATACAATTATAAATATGATATACAAAGTAGTGCTATTACCAATAGTTTTGAACAAAGAAGTTATATTGTATTTTCAACTTTAGCGACTTCTGACAACCCTACATCTCCCTATTCATCTGGTGATATTGTAGGATATTCTAGTGTTATCAAAGAAGATCTAGACAAAAATCTTAATTCAAAAGGTAACATAGTGACTTCTTTTTATAACACACCAGATATTCAATATCAATATAAAGATGATAATCTTTCTTTATATATGCCGAACATTCGACCTGACGCACCTGAGAATGGTTTAATAAAAGAAGTTTTGTATAATGATGATGACAACCTTCCAGTAAGAAAAATTGTAAATGATTACAAATTTATTTACTCAAACAATGACTTCTATGGAACATCTTTGTTGCTGTCCAATACTATCACAAAGACCAATGCCTGTGTAGTAGCTTCATTATGCTATATAAATGGAGTGTATACAACACAGATCGTAAATAATCCTATTGCAGTGATTGGATACTATCCTATTTTTTCAAAAGTTACTCTTTTAGATAAAACCTATGATAATCAATATTTTGGAAGCAATATTTATTCGACAACAAAAAGCTATTCTTATAATTCAAATAATTTTATAACAAATGAAAATGAAACTTATCCAGATGGAACTAAAGTAAATCTAGGGAAAAGCTACGCTACAGAGTGGAACTTACAAAGATTGTTAGATAATAATATTGTGGGGGTGCCAATATATGAAAGTTTCTCAAGCAAATTAGCAACAAAAGAATTTCTAACAAAGTATGAAGATATTAATCATTTAAATGCTACTTCGGTAATAAAAACAAATCAGAGAATAAATGGTTCTGTAACTACAACCGATAATATTGTAAAATATACTGCTTATGATACCAAAGGAAATTTATTGGAATATAAAAATAATGTAGACATTCCAACAACTATAATTTGGGGTTATAATAAAACCCAACCTATAGCAAAGATTGAAGGAGCTAAATATAATGATATTAGCTCATTTAAAGTAATATTAGATGCAATATCAGCATCAGACGCAGATGCTTTAGATTCATCAAAAGAAGGAGATTTACTTTTAGCTTTAAGTAATATTAGAACTGATAGTAATCTAGGTCAATATTTTATTACTACTTATACCTATGATCCATTAATAGGAGTGACGAGTATCACTCCTCCAAGTGGAATGAGAGAAATTTATAAATATGATTTTGCGAATAGACTTCAGTCTATAGTGGATGTTAATGGTAATATATTAAAAGAATTTAAATATAATTATCAAACACCATATTATAATAGCATTAAAAATCAAACCTTTATAAGAAATAATTGTGAAAGTGGATATACAGGCGGTAGTTATACCTATACTGTACCTTTGGGTAAGTACAGTTCTATGATAAGTCAAGCTGACGCTGATAGTCAAGCTGATGCAGAAATTAATTTGAATGGACAGAATGAAGCTAACACTAATGGCTTGTGTATTGGAACATCTTGCTATGTATCTTTTAATTATTTGTTAGGTATAAATGGTGGTGGCGGAGTTAGTGTTATGAATAATATTAATTATAAATTAACTCTTGGTTTTTCTTCTGGAGCAAACTCTAGTAATTTACCTTGGACTGGCTCAGGAGTTAAGGTAGCAACTATAAATGGGAATTGTAGGCCTAAAGCAGATTATTCTTCTTATAATGGACAACTCTATTATACTATTAAAACTAATGGCGATGTAATAATAAAAACTAGTTCAATATTACCAAATAATACTTCATATAATTATGAAATTTATTATCCTATAAATTAGCATAAAAAGAACGAACCATGAAAAAGATATTAAATATATTATTAGGATTATTGTTTGTAGGGTTAAGTGCTCAAACAACGACAGTTCCTTCAGGCGTAAGTACTACAGAAAACTATGTTTATAGCAGAACTTACTTAGAAGCAGTTACAGCAAGTGATTCGACAGCTAAACAAGTTCAAGGAATTCAATATTTTGATGGTTTAGGAAGGCCAAAACAAAGTATTGCAATAAAAGCCAGTCCTTTAGGAAGAGATATTGTTACTCCTATTGTATATGACGGTTTTGGAAGGCAAACACGAGACTACCTACCCATTCCACAGAGCTCTACAACAAATGGAACGATATATACACAAAGCATAGGATTAGTGAATTATCCTGTTTCAGATCCAACTAATATTTATTCATCAGAAAAGATTTACTCAGAAAAAGTATTAGAAAGCTCCCCTTTAGATAGAGTTTTGCAACAAGTACAAGTGGGTAATGATTGGTCAGGCAAACCGATAAAATTTGACTACCTAACCAATGTAGGAGATGCTGTAAACAAATACACCATAACCACTACTTGGTCAGTAGCAAACACGGATATTTATACCACCACTTCTTCTTTGCCTGTTATAAGTACTTATGCAGATAATACCCTATACAAAAACAAAGTAACCGATGAAGATGGTAACGAGAGTTATGAATTTAAAAATGGACAAGGACAGACGATTCTAGTAAGAAAAGTATTAAGTGCAACAGAAAGTGCAGACATCTACTATGTTTATAATGAATATGATCAGTTGGCATTGGTAATTCCCCCGTTAGCCAGTGTAAAAGCTACGCTTCTTCAGTCAGATCTAGATGAGCTGTGCTATCAATACCGTTATGATAATCAAAATAGATTAGTAGAGAAGAAACTCCCGGGCAAAGGTTGGGAATTTATGGTCTATGATAAACAAGACCGCTTGGTGCTTACTCAAGATGCAATGCTTCGAGGAACGATCAATAACTTTGCTAAGAGAGGATGGCTGTTTACTAAATATGATCAATTTGGAAGAGTAGTTTATACAGGGTTTTTTGCCAATACCGCTACCAGAGAAACCATGCAGAAATCCTTGAACTCCATGAATTCATCGAATAATGAAAGCAGAAATAGTACAGGGTTTAGCCAAAATGGCTTAATCGTTTACTATACGAAGGTGGCTTTTCCGACAGGAAGTATGACGATATTAAGTGTAAATTATTATGACCAATATCCAACAGATTTAGCTACTATTCCAACGACAATACAGGGTGAGACTCTTTTGACTATGACACCACAAACCACAGAACAGCGAAGCCTCAAATCTTTATCTGTTGCCAGTTTTGTGAAGAATATAGATACAGATAGTTGGACGAAGAGTTATAGTTTTTATGATTTAAAAGGCAGAGCCATAGGTAGCCATAGTTATAACTATTTAGGAGGTTACACCAAAACAGAGAGTAAACTAGACTTTGCAGGAGTACCACAAGAAAGCTACACCTATCACAAAAGGTTATCCACGGATACAGAAATCATCATCAAAGAAAGATTCGAATATGATGGTCAGAATAGAATGGTAAAACAGTATCACCAAGTAGATGCTAATCCTGAAGAGCTTCTTGCCAATAATGAGTACAATGAACTAGGGCAATTAAAAAACAAGAAAGTAGGCGGTCTATCTACTGCAACGACACCGCTACAAACCGTAGATTATCAGTATAATATTAGAGGCTGGATGACGCAGATAAACAATCCTAGTAATTTAGGGACAGATTTGTTTGGTTTTGAAATTAAATACCAAAATCCAGACACCAGTAAATCATCTCCTACCGCTAAGTATAATGGAAATATTTCTCAAACCACTTGGGCAACAAAGAATGATGAAATCATAAGAACTTATACCTATCAGTATGATAAATTGAATAGGCTTACAGATGCCAGACTATGGGATCAGATGAATCTAGATATTGGAGAATATCAGGAAAATCTTACCTATGATTTAAATGGCAATATTTCTACGCTTTACAGAACTGGAGCTTATCCATATTCAGGCGCGACAGCTCCAGAAACAATGGATGATTTACAGTATAATTATGATAGCAATACTAATAAATTAACTACATTAAAAGAAAAAGGAACAGGAAATGTACAAAGTGGATATCCACTGGCTGCAGGGCAAACGGGGCAAATCATTACTTATGATAATAATGGAAATATGATAAGCCAAGGTGATAAGGGGATTACTACCATAAAGTACAATTATCTAAATTTACCTACAGAGATTATCGGTACAGAATCAATTTATGCAAGTAATGGAGTAGCTACTACCTATAATGTAACCACAAAATACACTTATAATGCAGCAGGTGAAAAGTTAAAAAAGGAATATACATATTTTGACAGAAGTAATTATTACTACAAAACGATTACTACAGATTATTTAAATGGTTTTCAGTATGAAGGAGGAAGAGACTCACAATTTTCTGCTGTAAAATTAAAGTTCTTTCCTACAGCAGAGGGATATGTCACAAATAATCAGCCTATTTATGAAAGTGGTCAGAATTTAAATAATATTTCATACATTTACCAATATAAAGATCATTTGGGTAACGCGAGGGTAAGTTATGCAAATAGCTACTATATAACAGAAGAAAATAATTATTATCCGTTTGGATTAAAGCATATAGGATACAATAATGATGGAGGAAGTCCTACTTATCAGTACAAGTACCAAGGACAAGAGTTACAGGAGACAGGATTTTACTCGTTTAAGTGGAGAAACTATATGCCTGATGTTGGAAGATTTTTATCGATAGATCCGTTAAGTGAGAAGTTTCCTTACAATTCTACTTATGCTTTTTCTGAAAATAGGGTCATAGACTCTTTTGAATTAGAAGGATTGGAAGCAGTTTCTGCAATAACATTTGGAAAGGAGCAAGTTTGGGGTAAAGCATTTATAAATAACTATAAAGGTAATGATAGCTATTATAATGTTCCTGCGGGAGCTGGTCAAGGAACAATATTGGAATTTTCCAATGAAGTGAAAAATGCAAGTAACTCTGATCCAAATGGGATAGGCTTTTTAGCCGTTTTTTCACATGGTGGATTTGATAATAATACTAATAGATCTACGTATGGTGAAGGGATGATATTTGCTAATGCAGAATTAAATGGTTCGGCAGGCAATGTATATCAATCAGATTTATCTCAGTTAACGACAATGATTAATAATGGGGAAATAAAGTTTGCACCTGGAGCCGTTATTTATTTGGGTGCGTGCAACGCAGGAACAACTGACGCAAATGGAAATAATTTAGCACAAACTTTATCAAATGCCACAGGAGTTAATGTTGTAGGTGTAGCAGATGCTCACATGGGAGCTAAAAACCCAAATAACCCAAATAATGTAAATTTTTTACCGGCAGAATCAACAGGTCAAATAATGATGTATTCTCCAAATGCAGCTCCTACTGTTTATGGTAATGGCAAATCTGTAAATGTTGTACAGCTTGCAAATACAACCATAAATCAAGTGAATCAACTTTTGCAACAACAGCAACAACAGCAACAGCAGCAACAACAGCAACAGCAACAGCAACAACAACAGCAACAAAATACTAATAATCCCTAACATGAAAAAAATAATTGTTTTAATCTTAGTAACAATATTATTTTCTTGTAAAAATAATTATGATGTTATAAAGATTTATATTACGGACTCAAAAAATTGTAATCAAAGTAAAAATTTATCTCTTAGTAAATCAATAGATTCTACGGATTGTTTTAAATATTTAAAAAGTAGTAGACTAAAAAAAGATATATTTTCTAA